>JBFWWQ010000304.1:0-4047 GCA_050246095.1 Pseudorhodoplanes sp. | reverse complement strand
TTCGCCGGCTGGTTCATGAACAAGGACCAGCGCGGCAACTACCCCAAGGGTGCCGATCCGATCGTGCTGGGCGAGAGCGTGAATACCGTCACGACCTACGGCTACGATCCGGTCACCGGCATGCAGGAACCCAAGGCGACCCTCTGTCAGGTTCGCGCGGCTTAAGGAGACGCAACAATGGCTCGTATGAAATTCCTTTGCGACGCCGATCGTTGCATCGAGTGCAACGCCTGCGTCACCGCCTGCAAGAACGAACACGAGGTGCCCTGGGGCATCAACCGGCGCCGCGTCGTCACCATCAACGACGGCAAGCCGGGGGAGCGCTCGGTCTCGATGGCCTGCATGCACTGCACCGACGCGCCCTGCGCGGCGGTCTGCCCGGTCAACTGCTTCTACACCACGGCGGACGCCGTGGTGCTGCACAGCAAGGACCTCTGCATCGGCTGCGGCTATTGCTTCTACGCCTGTCCGTTCGGCGCGCCGCAATATCCGCGCATCGGCAATTTCGGCTCGCGCGGCAAGATGGACAAGTGCACTTTCTGCGCCGGCGGCCCCGATGCCGACCATGCCGCGGACGAGTATCAGAAATACGGCTCGAACCGGCTGGCCGAGGGCAAGCTGCCGCTTTGCGCGGAGATGTGCTCGACCAAGTCGCTGCTGGCCGGCGACGGCGACATCATCGCCCAGATCTACAAGGAGCGGGTGGTGAAGCGCGGCTACGGCTCCGGCGCCTGGGGCTGGAAGACCGCCTACAAGGAAACCATCGCCTCGTAACGGTCATCGTCGAAAGGGGCGGCGACGCGATGTTGCCGCCCACCCATATCAACGACAGAACAAGGGAGGAGGGGATGACGACTTTGCTCGCAAAATCCCGCTTCATCGTCGGCGCGCTGCTGTTGCTCTGCGCCGTCGCGATCGCCATGCCGGCGGTGGCGCAGGACCGCAACCCGGACGGCTCGGTCAATCCGACCGCCAGCGCCGTGAATGAGAGGCAGCTCCTTGAGCAGTTCCGCCAGATCGACGGCCGCGTCACCATTCCCAACACCAAGGCAGGCGTGCTGATCCAGCCCGCGGGGCAGGAATGGCGCCAATTCCACCAGGTGACGATGTACTGGATCGGCGCCATCGCGATCGTCGGCATGCTCGCGATCCTCGTAATCTTCTACCTCGCGCGCGGCATGGTGAAGATCCAGAAAGGCCGCTCCGGCCGCACTGTCGTGCGCTTCAACGCTTTCGAGCGTTTCGTGCACTGGATGACGGCCTCCTGCTTCATCGTGCTCGCGGTCTCGGGCCTTAACATCACCTTCGGCAGGGCGCTGCTGCTGCCGCTGATGGGGCCGGATGCCTTTACCGGCTGGTCGCAATGGGGCAAGTACGCGCACAACTTTCTCAGCTTCCCCTTCACCATCGGCGTGGTGCTGATCTTCCTGATGTGGATCGGCGGCAATTTGCCGAATGCGCGCGATGCGCAGTGGATCAGCCGCGGCGGCGGCCTTTTCGGCGACGACCACCCGCCGGCCGGGCGCTTCAACCTGGGCCAGAAGATGATCTACTGGATCGTGGTGCTGGGCGGCGGCGCGGTCGCGATAACCGGCTATATCCTGATGTTCCCGTTCTTCGGCGGCATCACGATCGCGGGCATGCAACTCGCCCAGATCGTCCACGGCGTCGTCGCGCTGCTGTTCATCGCGGCGATGCTCGCGCACATCTATATCGGCACGATCGGCATGGAAGGGGCCTTCGAGGCGATGGGTACCGGCGAGGTCGACGTCAACTGGGCCAAGCAGCACCACAGCATCTGGCTCGAAGAGGAAATGAACAAGAACAAGGTCGGCGGCGCGACTCCGCAGGGCGCGCCCGCCGAGTAGCAGTTCCACGGCCTCCAAAAGCAAAGCGCCCGAAACGAGGTTCGGGCGCTTTTCTTTTCGGAGCGTGCGGAGCGTTCTGCGCCGCACAAATCCCGGTCAGATCCTCGCGCCCGTCGTCGTAAAGGCCATTTTCGAGGTTTCCTGGACGTTGTTGAGCATCGCCCAACCACCCAGCGCGATCACGATCGCGGCGACACAGGCCAAGAGAAAGGCTTTCATGGTGGCATCTCCCCTATAGTTTGAAGCTATACGCATTAAACGCCGCTCGGCGGCGAGTTCAAGTGTCCCGGCGTCGTGCCTCAACCGGGCAGAAAGGCCGTTCCGGCCCCGCCGCCATCGACAACGCGCTCCACCTTGGCCCGGTAGAGCGCTTCGAGTCGCGCCACGGTCAGGACTGTGCCGACCGGCCCCTGGTCCAGCATCTGTCCGTCGCGGATCAGCAGCGCGCGGTCGGCCGCGCGCAGCGCCTGGTTCGGGTCGTGCGTCGTGAACAGCACGCCGTGCCCGGCGTCGGCCAGCGCGCGCATCCGGCGCATCACCATGCCCTGGTTGCCGAAGTCGAGGCTCGCAGTCGGCTCGTCGAGGACGATGAATTGCGGCTCCTGGGCGAGCGCGCGCGCGAGCAGGGCGAGCTGGCGTTCGCCGCCGGAAATCATGGTGTAGGGGCGCTGCGCGAGATGGCCGATGCCGAAGCGTTCGATGGCGCGCGCGGCGACGGCGCGGTCCTGCGCCGAGGGCGCCGCGAACAGCGAATGGTGCGCGGTGCGCCCCATCAGCACGACCGTTTCCACGCTGAAGGCGAAGGTGCCGGTATGCACCTGCGGCACATAGGCGATCTGGCGCGCGCGCTCGCGCAGCGACAGGGTATCGAGATCGGCGCCGCCGAGCCGCACGCGGCCGGCCTTCGGGCGCAGCAATCCGAGCAGCGTCTTCAGCAGCGTGGTCTTGCCGCCGCCGTTCGGGCCGAGCAGCGCCAGCACCTTGCCCGCCTGCAATTGCAGGCTGAGATGGCTGCCGACCAGGCGATCGGGATAGCCGATGCTGAGATCGTCCGCCGCGAGCGTCATGACCAGGTCTTCGAGACGCTGGCGAGCAGCCAGATGAAGAAGGGCGTGCCGACCACGGCGGTGAGGATGCCGAGCGGGATTTCGATCGCCGCCGCGTTGCGCGCGATGGTGTCGATGACCAGCAGGAATCCGCCGCCGAGCAGCGCGGCAGCCGGCAGCAGGCGGGAGAAATCCGGGCCCACCAGCGTGCGCGCGAGGTGCGGCACCACCAGTCCGATCCAGCCGACGACGCCCGCCGCCGCGACGCTTGCCGCGGTCACCAGCGTCGCCGCCGCGACGATGGCGACGCGCAGCGGCCCGGTCGGCATGCCGAGCGCGCGCGCTTCTTCCTCGGGCAGCGACATGGCGTTCATGCGGTGGCGCAGCAGCAGGAGCGCGGCCGTGCCCAGCGCGACCGGACCGACCAGCGGCAGCAGGTCGCCGGGGCCGATCGCCGCGAGGCTTCCGAGCAGCCAGAAGGTCATGGCGGGAAGCTGGTTATAGGGATCGGCGAGATACTTGATCAGCCCGACGCCGGCGCCGAGCAGCGACCCGATCACGACGCCGGTCAGGACCAGCACCAGCACCGGATCGCGGGTGCGGATCGCCGAGCCGACGAGGTAGACCGCGGCGACGGCGACAAGCCCGCCGGCAAAGGCCAGCGCCTGGATCGCGAGAATGCCGAGCGAGAGATAGATGCCGAGGACGGCGCCGAGGGCGGCGCCCGACGAGGCGCCGAGAATGTCGGGGGAAACCAGCGGATTGCGGAACAGGCCCTGGAACGCGGTGCCGGCGACGGCGAGCGCCGCGCCGACCAGGAAGGCCGCCGCGACGCGCGGGCCGCGCACCTGCAGGATCACCGCTTCCGCCGCCGGCGGCACGCCCGAGGGCGTGCCGGTGAGCTTGCCCGCGAGCACGGCGACGATGTCGCCGGGCGACACCGGAAAGCGGCCGACCAGGAACGCGACCGCAAAGCCCGCGGCCAGGACGGCGAGCGCGATCAGCGTGCCGGGGAGAGGGGAGCGGAGCATTTCATCCTTGTCGGGCATGTCCACAGGCAGTGCAACACGCTCGGATCACCTCTCCCCGCGTGCGGGGAGAGGTCGGATTGCGAGCGGAGCGATGCAATCCGG
>JBFWWQ010000303.1:0-4064 GCA_050246095.1 Pseudorhodoplanes sp. | reverse complement strand
TGCGTTCGATTTCGAGGCCGAAATCCGGCCGGGCTGGCTGGTGCTGGCGGCCGGATTGACGGTGGTTGCACTCGACCTCGTCCGCGGCCTCCTGGCCGGTCGCAGGCGACCGCAGGCGCGCCGCGCGACCGCCTGATTTTCCTTGTCCGGCCGGGCCTTTCCCGGACTGTGAGCTAGATCACGGTTCGCGCGGGTTCCGCATGCGACAAACCTCGTGACGCTGCAGCGACGCAGCCAGACGAACACGAGGACAGGCCATGACCCACGCGATTTCCAATACCGGCCGCATGCTCACGCTGGCAGCCCTGACGGTTGCGGCGGTGATTGCGGTGTCCGCCCCGGCTTCGGCGATGCCCAAGGGCATGCAGGGCATGATGGGCTCGATCATGGAAAACGAGACCGTGAAAGGCTTCACCAGCGAGTTCACCGAAAGCGAGCTCGGCCAATCGGTGCAGCAGCAGTTCCAGGGCCGCAAGGGCAAGCGCGGCCAGGGCGGTCAAGGCGGACAGGGCGGTCTCGGCGGCCTGATGGGCGGCCAGGGCGGCTCGGGCCTCGACCAGCTGAAAGGTCTCGGCAGTAGCCTCGGGTTGGATTGATCCGCTCCTCTCCTAACCCGGTAAGGCGGAAGCCCCGGCACTTCGGTGCCGGGGCTTCAGGCGTCAGCAATAGCGTTTTCGAGCGAAGTGGGCACCGGTTCGCGTCAAGAAAACGCGTCGATGAAAAGACTCCTAGGCCACGAGTTTGCGATACAGGTGCCAGGTGGCGTGCCCGAGCACCGGCATCACCACGGCGAGGCCGACCAGGAACGGCAGCGAGCCGAGGAACAAAGCCACCGCCACGATCAGCCCCCAGGCCAGCATCGGGACCGGATTGGCGATAACCGCCCGCGCCGATGTCTCCAGCGCGACGGCGGCGCCGACATCGCGGTCAAGCAGCAGCGGAAAGGAGATCACGGTCGCGACGAAGGTCACGATCGCGAACAGGAACCCGGCCGCATTGCCCCACAGGACGAGCCGCCAGCCTCTCTGCGTGGTCAGCACCTCCTGCAGAAATCCCGTGACGGAATCCGGCGCCGCATAGACGCCGAAAATCGACTGGTAGATCGCCTGCGCGGTCGCCAGCCAGGCGAAGAAGATCAGCATCAGCAGCGCACCGAGCGCGGCGATGGCGCCGATCGAGGGCGAGCGGATCACCGCCAGGACGTCGGAGCCGCGCGTCGACAGGCCCCGTTCGCGCCGCCGGCTCAGCTCATACAATCCGATCGCCGCGATCGGGCCGACGAGCGCGAATCCGGCGGCCAGCGGAAAGAACAGCGGCAAGGTGCTGTAGCCGAGCGTGAGGCCGCCCAGGATCAATCCGACCAGCGGATAGATCAGGCACAGGAACACCACGTGGCTCGGCATCGCATTGAAATCGTCGATGCCGCGTGCCAGGACATCCTTCAGGTCGGAAAGGCGGATGCTGCGGATTTGCGGATGCGCAGGGCTGTCCTGCGCACCGGCAATGACGTGAAACTGCGCCATATCGCTGCTCCCTGACAAGGTGTGGTCAGGGCCGCTTCGGCCGGCGAAGTCGCGGGCGCCGCCGGCCGCAACGCGGCCCGCGATGCAGGCATGCTAGCGCCGATTCAGGGGCGCGACGATCACAATTTCCGGAAATGCTATTTGCGGGTGAAACCGCTGCGCACCGCATCGATCCGCGATTCCGCGGAATAGCGGTTCGCGGGCAGGCCGACATTCCACGAAACCTCGTCGTCGCAGACGATGTAGCCGCCCTCGGAAATCGTCCAGTCGGAATTGTTGAGCATCCGCTGCTTGCAGACATTGCCGCGCTCGGGAACGAACAGGATCGGAGCCTGCGCGATGCCGCCGGAAATATGTCCGGACCCGGAACCGACCATCCTGATGGTGACGCCCACGGCCGTGGTCACGGCGAGAAAAAGCCCGAGTGCGCAACACACGATGAATGTGTGGCGCATCTCGGGACGCAGTCGGCTCAGGAACAGCGTTCGCATCGGGATCCTCGAACGCCTTGATACACGCAACCCGTGCAGTCGCCGTAAAGCGGGCCGGCGGTCTTTGTCCGAAAAGCATTGCGAAAATTCGCCGCAAGATTCGCGAAAATTTGAACGACCCGGGCGGGCAGAGGCACAGAACGGCCGGGTGTGCCCGTCAGGCGGCGGAGCCGGCATTGCGACAGACGGAATAGCGGCCATATGATCGGGCCAAGGGAAGGGCCTGGATGACCGAAAGCGCGCTACCAAGCATATCGATCGTCGATGTCCGCGAAGGCGGGCCGCTGCGTCATGCCACCGAGGGCGCCGCGCGCGCGCGCGCCTTGCGCGACGACTGTCTCGCGTTCTTTCCGCCGCCGGCGCGGCCGATCATCCCGCTGCTGGACCGGCTGGCGCGGCGTTGGCTGTCGCGCTCCGATTCGCCCTATGTCGGCGAGATCTCGGCCATTGCTGCGACCCTCGGCTTTTCCGGCGTGTGGTTTCTGAACGGCTCCTATCAATGGGGCTGCACGGCGCTGGCGCGCGAGCAGGACGGCGCGCCGTGGCTCGTCCGCAGCCTCGACTGGCCGTTCCCCGGGCTCGGGCGGCATGTCGAGGTCGCGCATAACAGCGGGCCGGCCGGCGACTTCTACAGCGTCACCTGGCCGGGCTATGTCGGGGCCCTGACGGCGATGGCTCCGGGGCGCTTCGCGGCATCGATCAACCAGGCACCGCTGTATCGCCGCACCCGGCATCCGTGGCTGCGGCCTTTCGATCTCGCCGCCAACGCCATCGGCACCTGGTCGCTGCGGCATATGCCGCCCGACCAGTTGCTGCGGCAGGTGTTCGAAACCTGCCGCAGCTATGCCGACGCCCGCCGCATGCTGGAGACGGTGCCGATCGCACGACCGGTGATTTTCGCGCTGGCCGGTTGCGAGCCCGGTGAGAACTGCGTGATCGAGCGCACGGTCGACGACCATCGTACCCGCGCGGAGGCCACGGTCGTCGCCAATGACTGGCATGAGAGCGTGGAGCCCTGGGAAGGGCGCGTCGCCGCGCATATGCTGCTGACCTGCACCTATCCGGAGGCCTGCGCCAACAGCCGCAATCGCAGCGCCTCGCTGGCCGCCTTCGGCGGACGCTTCGGCGCCGGCGCGATGCCCTGGGTCGAAGCGCCGGTGCTCAACCGCTGCACGCGGCTGGCCGTCGAGATGTGTCCGGCGCGCGGGCGCCTGCGGGTGGCCGGCTACGAGCCGCTGCCCGGATTCGACCTGCCGCAGCGCGTGACGGAAATCCGCGAGGTCGATGCGGGCGCGCGCGCCGGCATGCCGGCGGTGGCCTGATGGCAACCTTTGTCGTCGCGCACGGCGCTTGGTCGGCCGGCTGGGCCTGGAAGAAGATGCGCCTGCCGATGACGGCGCGGGGGCACGCGCTGTTCACCCCGACCTATACCGGCCTCGGCGAGCGCGCGCATCTTGCGCATCCCGGCATCGATCTCGACCTGCATATCGCCGATATCGCCGCGGTGCTGAAAAGCGAGGATCTGCGCGAAATCGTGCTGGTCGGGCATTCCTATGGCGGCATGGTCGCGACGGGCGTCGCCGACCGCATGCGCGAGCGGATCGCGCGTCTCGTCTATCTCGATGCCTTCGTCCCGCGCGACGGCGAATGCGTTTTCGACATCCTTCCCGAAGCGACGCGCGAGCAGCGGCGCGCCGCGACGTCCGCGGACGGCGCGACCATCGCACCCGGTCCGATGCCGCCGGATACGCCGGACGGCGACCGGCAATGGGCCGAGCCGCGGCGCAAGCCGCAGCCGCTGAAGACCTTCTCGCAGAAACTGCGGCTGATGAACGGTGAGCCGACGCTGCCGCGGCATTACATCTATTGCACGCGGCGTCCGCCGGACGACCGCTTCCGCCCCTTCTACGAGCGGGCGCGGCGCGAAAACTGGGGCGCCTACGAGATCGACGCCAGCCACAACCCGCATATCACCGCACCCGACGCACTGGCCGATCTGCTCGACCGCATCGCGCGCACACCGTGAGTCTGCGCCGCGCAAGCGAAGTGG
>JBFWWQ010000302.1:0-4074 GCA_050246095.1 Pseudorhodoplanes sp. | reverse complement strand
GCGCTGACCAGGCTCACGCGCGAGACGCAGCAGCAATTGACCGCATCGGGCCGCGAGATGGCGGCGGTGAAGGCGGAAGCGGCGTCGCTGAAGAGCGAGGCCGCGGCGCTGAAGGAGGCGCTGGGCTGGCTTCAGAAGCAGGTCGAGGAATTGCAGAAGGGGAAGAAATGATCGGCGCCGTCGCCTCTCCCCGCGCGCGGGGAGAGGGAAGTAAGGTTCACACCTCCTTCGCAATATCCCGCAGCTTGAACTTCTGGATTTTCCCCGTGCTGGTCTTCGGCAGTTCGGTGAAGACCACGTGCCTGGGCACCTTGTAGCCGGCGAGGTTGCTCTTGCACCAGGCGATCAGGTCGTCCTTGCTCGCGCTCTGGCCGGGCTTTAGCTCGATGAAGGCGCAGGGCGTCTCACCCCATTTGTCGTCGGGCTTGGCGACGACCGCCGCGGCCTGCACGGCGGGATGCTTGTAGAGCGCGTCCTCGACCTCGATCGAGGAGATGTTCTCGCCGCCGGAAATGATGATGTCCTTGGAGCGGTCCTTGAGCTGGATATAGCCGTCCGGATGCATCACGCCGAGATCGCCGGTGTGGAACCAGCCGCCGGCAAAGGCCTTGTCGCTCGCCGCGCGGTTTTTCAGATAGCCTTTCATCACCACGTTGCCGCGCATCATCACCTCGCCCATCGCGGCGCCGTCGCGCGGCACCGGCTGCATGGTCTCCGGGTCCATCACCTCGAGCCCCTCGAGCGCGCCGTAGCGCACGCCCTGGCGCGCCTTGCGCGCGGCCTGCTCGGCCGGCGGCAGCGCGTTCCAGCCGGTGTGCCAGTCGTTGACCACCGCGGGGCCGTAGGATTCGGTCAGCCCGTAGAGATGCGTGACGTTGAACCCCGCCTCGCGCATGCCGGCAAGCACCGCTTCGGGCGGCGGCGCCGCCGCGGTGAAGAATTGCACCACATGCGGCAGCGGCTTCTTCTCGTTGGCCGGCGCGTTGAGCAGCGTCGCCATCACGATGGGCGCGCCGCACAGATGCGTCACCTTGTGGGTCGCGATCAGGTCGTACATCAGCGGCGCACGCACCTGGCGCAGGCAGACATGCGTGCCCGCGAGCACCGAGATCGACCACGGGAAGCACCAGCCGTTGCAGTGGAACATCGGCAGCGTCCACAGATAGACGGGATGCTTGCTCATGTTGCAGGTGATGACGTTGCCCTGCGCGAGCAGATAGGCGCCGCGGTGGTGGTAGACGACGCCCTTGGGATCGCCGGTTGTGCCCGAGGTATAGTTGAGCGAGATCGCGTCCCATTCGTCGTCCGGCATCGCCCAGGCGAAATCGGGATCGCCTTCCTTCAGGAAGTCCTCGTATTCCAGCTTGCCCAGCCGCTCGCCGTCACCCGCATATTCCGGATCGTCGTAATCGATCACCAGCGGCTTCACCTTGGCCTTGGCCAGCGCTTCCTTCATCACCTTGGAGAATTCGCGGTCGACGATCAGCACCTTGGCTTCGGCATGGTCGAGGGTGAAGGCATTGATTGCCGCGTCCAGCCGCGTGTTGATGGTGTTGAGCACGGCGCCCGACATGGGCACGCCGTAATGGCATTCCAGCATGGCGGGCGTGTTGGCGAGCACGACCGAGACCGTGTCGCCGCGCTTGATGCCCCGCTTGGCCAAAGCCGAGGCGAGGCGGCGCGCCCGCGCATAGAAGTCGCGGTAATTGCGGCGCAGCGGCCCGTGCACGATCGCAATATGCTCCGGAAAGACCGATGCCGCGCGCTCCAGGAAGGTCAGCGGCGTCAGCGGCTGGAAATTGGCCGGGTTGCGGTCGAGATCGATGTCGTAGGGCGTTTTCGCCATTGCTCGCTTCCCCTCGGGTTGGGGGAAAGACGTTAGCGAACAAATTTCCAGCCGTCATCGCCGGGCTTGACCCGGCGATCCCTCTTTCAGCAGGAGATGGACCACCGGATCGCGGCGCTTCGCGCCGGTCCGGCGATGACGGGAAAATTATCTCGCATTCACCGGCGGCGGCAGGGTCATTCCCCGCGCCGCCATGACGCCGCGCAGCCGCTCCGGATGGTCGGTGATCAGGCCGTCGACGCCCAGGCCGATCAGCCGCCCCATATCGGCCACCTCGTTCACGGTCCAGGGGATGACCGCGATCCCCGCCGCCTTCGCCTCGGCGAGGGACGCCTCGGTGACGTTGCGGAAATAAGGCGACCAGGTCGCGCAGCCGGCCGCGGCGGCCAGGCGGGGGGCGGAGCCGCCGTAATCGTCGAGATCGAACCCCGCGGTCCAAAGCGAGGGTCCGGGGCGGTTTCGCGCCAGATTGTCCTCCCAGTCGGCCTCGACGGTCAGGCAGACGCGCGCGATTTCCGGGGCGATCGCTTTCAGGGCGATCAGCGTGCGCCAGTCGAACGACTGCACGGATACCCGGTCTTCGAGCTTGGCCGCGCGGATTTCGGTCGCGAGCGCCTGCGCGAAGATTTCCGGCGCCGGCTCCGCGTGGCCTGGCGTCGGGGCGATCTTGGTCTCGACGTTGAAACGGATATGCGTTGCGCCGCTCCCGCGTACCAGGGCGAAGACGTCGGCGAGGCGCGGGATGCGCGCGCCGTCGATCCCCCGCTGCCGCGGAAACCGCGCGGCATAGGCGGTGCTGGGGCGGATGCGGCCGACATCGTAGCGCTGCAGCTCCGCGAAGGTGAGGCTGCGGATCGGCGGTCCGGGCGAAGCGAGGAATTTCCCGTCCGGACCGCGGGTGATTTCGGGATTGAGCGCTACGTCGTGCGTGACCACCACGATACCGTCCTTGCTCAGGCCGAGATCGAGTTCCAGCGTGGTCACGCCGACGGCGAGCGCGGCGCGGAAGCCTTCGAGCGTGTTCTCGGGCGCGAGGCCGCGCGCGCCGCGATGGCCCTGCAGGTCGAAGCCCGGCGCACCGGTGCACAGGCTGAACGAGACGAATGCGGCGCCCGCGATGCGGATCATGCGGCTTCTCCCTGCGCAGCCTCGCCCCGGATCGCGCCGGCTCTATGACGCCTCACCCGCTCAGGATCGCGCGGCCGCCCTGCCAGAGCAGGGCCAGCGAAACGCAGAACACCAATACGTAGGCGATCCGGTAGAACAGCTCGGTCGGCGTGCGGCGGACCAGATAGATGCCGAGGAAATTGGTCGCAACCGCGATCGGCAGCAGCGCCAGCGAGGTCGCGAAATTCTTCGCGCTGAACTGGCCGAGCGCAAGATAGGGGCCGATCTTCAGCGCATTCACGATGGCGAAGAAAATGGTCGTGGTACCGACCAGCGTCATCTTCGGCAGGCGCTGCGGCAGGACATGCACCTGGAAGGGCGGTCCGCCGGCCTGGTTGAGGAACGAGGTGAAGCCCGACACGGCGCCCCAGAACCAGCCGCTCGCCGCGGATTTCTTCTGCGGCTCGGTGCGGCCGCGCAGCAGCCAGGCATTAAGGCAGAAGGCGATGCCGATGCTGCCGACCGTCAGCCGCAGCCAGGCATCCGAGAGCTGCGCCGCGAACAGCCAGGCGAGCCCCGTTCCGATCAGTGCGCCGGGCAGCAGCACCTTGAGATTCCACGGGTCCCAGTCGTGACGGTACCACCAGACCGAGATCGCGTCCTGCGACAGCAGGATCGGCAGCAGCAGGGCGGCGGCCTCCAGCGGCGGCAGGTAGAGGGCGAGCAGCGGCGTGGCGAGCAGCCCGGCGCCGGCGAAGCCGCCTTTGGAGAGACCGAGAAAGGTCACGGCCGGGATGGCGACCAGATAGAAGGTCAGATCGGTGATGATGTGCACGGGGAGGGGCCAGCCGGGAATTGCGCGGGATCAAAGCCGAAGCGGGGGTTCTGTACCAGCGTTAAATGCGCATAACCGAGGGGTGGGGAGCGGCACGCTTGCAAACGCGGCCGGCCGCCGCACAATCGGCGGAAACGCAGAAATGGCCGTCAAGGCGCCGTCCGGCAGGATCGGATTCGGGACGGTTCTGGGAGGATCGAAACATGGATGCGCCGAGCGCAAGCCGCTATCGCGAAACCTATCGTCAGTGGCAGGACGACCCGGAAGGATTCTGGGCGACGGCCGC
>JBFWWQ010000301.1:0-4093 GCA_050246095.1 Pseudorhodoplanes sp. | reverse complement strand
CTGTCGGCCGCAAGCCCGATCCGCTCGAGCTCCGCCAAGACGTTCGACTTGCCGCCCTGGTCCGACACGTGCAGCCGCCGGCGGTTGCCGGTCGCCTCCGGCGCCACATGCTCGTAGGTCGCGGGCTCCTTCAGGATGGCGGAAGCGTGGATGCCGGCCTTGGTGGCGAACGCGGATTCGCCGACATAGGGCGCATGCCGGTTGGGCGCGCGGTTCAGCATCTCGTCGAACTGGTGCGACAGATGCGCGAGCTTCTTCAGCTGCTCGTCGGAGACGCCGATCTCGAAACGGTCGGAAAATTCCGGCTTCAGCTTCAGGGTCGGGATGATGGAAACGAGGTTGGCGTTGCCGCAACGCTCGCCGATGCCGTTCAGCGTGCCCTGGATCTGCCGCACGCCGGCGCGCACCGCCGCCAGCGAATTGGCCACCGCCTGTTCCGTGTCGTTATGCGCGTGGATGCCGAGGTTTTCGCCGGGGATGTGCCGGACCACCTCCCCGACAATGCGCTCGATCTCGTGCGGCAGGGTGCCGCCATTGGTGTCGCAGAGCACCACCCAGCGCGCGCCCTCGGCATGGGCCGCCCTGGCGCAGGCCAGCGCATAGGCCGGGTTGGCCTTGTAGCCGTCGAAGAAATGCTCGCAATCGACCAGCGCCTCGCGACCCTTGGCTTTCGCCGCACGCACGGAATCGCGGATCGAGGCGAGATTCTCCTCCTCCGTCGTCTCCAGCGCGACCCGCACGTGATAGTCCCAGCTCTTGGCCACGAAACAGATCGCGTCGGCCTCCGCCTCCAGCAGGCCGGCGAGGCCGGGATCGTTGGAGGCCGAGCGGCCCGGCCGCCGGGTCATCCCGAATGCGGTGAACTTGCCGCGCATCGGGCGCCGCTGCGAGAAAAACTGCGTGTCGGTCGGATTGGCGCCGGGATAGCCGCCCTCGACATAATCGATGCCGATGTCGTCGAGCATGGCGGCGACCGCGGCCTTGTCGGCCAGCGTGAAATCGACCCCGTTGGTCTGCGCGCCGTCGCGCAAAGTGGTGTCGAACAGATACAGGCGTTCCTTGCTCATCGGGTCTGCGGCCAATCAACCGTGTCGTGGTCGGGATGCTGGTTGCTGGTCACCGCGGCCTTGAAGGCCTCCGCCTCCGGCTGGTCCTGCGGCCGGCGCGTCGGCAGGGACGCGAGCGCATCGACGAAAGCGAGCTTGTCCGTCGGATTGAGCTGCAGGACCGGCACGGCAATGCGCGGATCGTCGAGCGCGCCGATCGCGATTTCGACCGGTCCGCCATATTCGTAGGTCAGCGGCGTGCCGCAGGCTTCGCAGAAGCCGCGGCGGACCTTGTTGGAACTCGCGAAATGCTTCGGGGCGCCGCGCGTCCAGACCAGGTCGTGCGCCGTGACCAGCGGACCGTAGAAGCTGCCGAACGCCTTCTGGCACATGCGGCAATGGCAAATGGTCGCGCGTCCGAACCGCCCGATGCGGAACCGCACCGCGCCGCACTGGCAGCCGCCGGAATAGGGAGCGCCGTTCATCGCCTCACCACAGGCCGAAATACTTGGTGGCGAGCGCGATCGCGCCTGCGAGCAGCGCGATTTTCAGCACGATGTAATACAGCCAGTGCTTCGGAAACGGGGTGTCGGGCTTGGTCATTGCGGCTCCGCCTTGCCTGCCAGGGGCTTTTCCATCGTCGTGTTGGCCAGCCACTCGCCGCCGCGCGCGACGGTGTTGCGCTGCATCGGCACGAAGCCGCGGCCCTTGAAGAAATCGTGCGCGGTGTCGCTCGCCTCCACCGTCAGCTTCCGCGCGCCGCGCGCGCCGGCGAGCTTCTCCAGTGCGTCGATCAGCATCGTCGCCGCGCCAAGGCTTGCGGCGGCGGGATGCACATAGAGCATGTCGATCGCGTCGGCCCCCTTCAGCGAGGCGAAGGCGACGGGCGAGCCTTGCAGCAGCGCGACCAGCGTCGTCTGCCCGGCGAGCCGGCTCGCGAATGCCGCCTCGTCGTCGGCGGCCGCGGACCAGGCCTCCTGCTGCGCCGCGCTGTAATCGTCGGAGGTGAGCCCTTCGACGCTGGCGCGGAAAACCGCCGCCAGCAGCGGCACATCCGCCGGCAGGAACGGCCGCATGGTCAGCCTGGGGGTCGCGGTGGCGTTCATCGCGAACCTTGCGGCTTGCTCGCCTCCTCTCCCCTTGCGGGAGAGGGGTGCCCGCGCGCAGCGCGGGTGGGGTGAGGGGCCGCTTCCTCAAGCGCTCCGAGGATAGCGGTCAGCACACCGTCCAGATTCGAAAGCACGTCGTTGTTCCAGAAGCGCAATATCCGGAATTGATTCGCTGCAAACCAGCGGTCGCGTCGGACATCGCTCTCGGAACCGGCGTGCTGGCCGCCATCGACCTCAACAAGGAGGCGGGCATCATAGCATACAAAGTCCGCGATGAACGGCCCAACCGGTGCCTGCCTGCGAAACTTGAATTGTGCGAAGCGCCGGTCGCGCAATGCGAACCACAGTTTCTTCTCTGCCTCCGTCATATTGGCGCGAAGCGAACGCGCACGACTTTTCAATACCCCCTCACCCGCCTCGCGCCTGCGGCGCTCGGCACCCTCTCCCGCAAGGGGAGAGGGTTTCTGGGTGCGCAGCACCGTCATCGCCCGATCTCCCAGGTGGTGCCGTCCTTGGAATCCTTCAGCACCACGCCCATCGCGGCAAGCTCGTCGCGGATGCGGTCGGCCTCGGAAAAGTTCTTTGCCCTCCTGGCGTCGAGCCGCGCCGCGACCAGCCGGTCGACCGCGCCGGTATCGACCTGGCGGCTGCTTTGCGGCCGGCGCGCGAAGCCGAGCGCCCGCAAGGTCGGCCCGAGCGCGGCGAAGTCGCCGCGCTTGTGCAGCGCGTGGATTTCCGCAATCGCCATCGGCGTGTTCAGATCGTCGCAGAGCGGCTCCAGCACCGAAGGCGCAAGATTCTGATCGTTCCCTGCCGTGAATTGCGGCCAGTCGGTCAGCGACCTGAGAATACCGTAACTCTCCTCCAGCCCGCGCAGGGTCCAGTCGATCGGCTGCCGGTAATGCGTGCGCAGCATGTTGAAGCGCAGCACCTCGCCCGGCCAGTCCCTCAGCAGGTCGTGGATGGTGAGGAAATTGCCGAGGCTCTTCGACATTTTCTCGCCTTCGACCTGCAGGAAGCCGTTATGCATCCAGAAATTCGCCATCGCGCCGGTATGGAAGGCGCAGCGGGACTGGGCGAGCTCGTTCTCGTGATGCGGGAAAACGAGATCGATGCCGCCGCCGTGAATGTCGAAGACCTCGCCGAGATGCTTCCAGCTCATCGCCGAGCATTCGATATGCCAGCCGGGACGGCCCGGCGTTGCGATAGCGCAAGGCGACGGCCAGGCGGGATCGCCTTCCTTCGAGGGCTTCCACAGCACGAAGTCCTGGTCGTGCCGCTTGTAGGGCGCGACATCGACGCGCGCGCCCGCGATCATCTCGTCGAGCGGACGCTTGGAGAGCTGCCCGTAGTCGGTCATCGAGGGCACGCTGAACAGCACGTGCTCCCCGGCGACATAGGCATGACCCGAGGCGAGCAGCCGCTCGATCAGCTTTTTCATCTCCTCGATATGCTCGGTCGCGCGCGGCTCGACATCCGGCGGAAGGCAGCCGAGCGCCGCCACGTCCTCCTTGAAATTTTTGTAGGTCTCTTCCGTCAGTTCGCGGATCCCGATGCCGCGCTCCGCCGCGCGCGCATTGATCTTGTCGTCCACGTCGGTGATGTTGCGGACATATTTGACGTGGCCCGCGCCGTAGAGGTGGCGCAGCAGGCGATACAGCACGTCGAAGACGATGACCGGGCGCGCATTGCCGATATGCGCGAAGTCGTAGACCGTCGGCCCGCACACATACATGCGCACGGCGTTCGGATCGAGCGGGGCGAATACCCGCTTCTCGCGCGTCAGCGTATCGTAGAGCCTGAGGTCCATGAGACATCCGTCCGGCCCGCTGGCCCGGCGATGCTTGTCTCAATTGCGAGAAAAGACGGCCGCAGCCAGCGATGCGCTAGCTCGTAATCTCCCGGCAAATGCCGAAAATTGCGTTGAGGCCGTTCATG
>JBFWWQ010000300.1:0-4134 GCA_050246095.1 Pseudorhodoplanes sp. | reverse complement strand
CCCCAGGGCCTGATGCGCAGTCAGGGCCAGTCTTCGGACCTCTTGGTAAACTTTAGGTAAAATTTGAGCGGGCAGGATGTGTTTCGAGCCCCCCGGGGCGTACTTCGCCTCGTAATCGTAGAACTTTACCGTCGGCACGATGTCGATCACGTCGAGCGCCCGGTCGCCCATGACCGCGCAGGTCAGCTCCCGGCCCGGGATATAGCGCTCGCACAAAACCTGCTCGCCGAACTTCCAGTCCTCGCGATACAGCTCCTGCGGCGGGTGCTCGTGCGCGTCCGTCACGATGAAAACGCCGACGCTGGAGCCCTCCGCGATCGGCTTGATGACATAGGGGCGCGGCAGCAGATGCCGCTTCGCCGCCTCCAGGCGCGAGACCACCATGCCCTCCGGCACCGGCACGCCGGCGGCCTTGAGCATGATCTTGGCCAGGTCCTTCTGCATGGCGAGCGAGGAGGCGAGCACGCCCGAATGCGTATAGGGGAGGCCGAGAACTTCCAGCACGCCCTGCAGCGTGCCGTCCTCGCCCGGGCGGCCGTGCAGCACATTGAGCGCGGCATCGGGCTTCAGGTCCTGCAGCACCGAAGCGATGTCGCGGTCCACATCGATGCGGGTGACGCGATAGCCCTTGCGCTCGGCGGCATCCGCGCAGGCCTTGCCGGAGCGCAGCGAGACCTCGCGTTCGGCCGACCAGCCTCCCATGAGAACGGCAACGTGCTTGGCGGCGCTCATCCGATCCCCGACGCGGCGCGCCGCCGCCGAATCGCCGGGTCGGTGCGCCGCTACTTGATGGTGAGGGTAATTGGCACGCCGCGGGTGTCGGGGCAATCCATCACACCCTCGACGGTATCGCCGCGGAAGGCGCGCAAGGTGCAGGTCTGTCCGCCGAAGGTCAGCACGGCATCGAGCGTGGAGCGCGAAAGGCCCGACATTTTGATCTTGATCTCGCCGCTCTTTTCCACCGGGCCGTTCGGGCTGCACAAACCGATATGCTTGACCAGCAGCGGACCGGAAAATTCACGCGCGTCGTTCGCGTTTGGGCTGGCGGTCGCGCTGACTTCCCATTCCGACAGATAGCCGGCCTTGCCAGCGACCTGCAGGGAAGCGGCCTGCGCCGACGCAGGGAGAGCGATCAGGAGAGCGGCGAGACAGAGCTTGCGCATGGCACGACTATAGCGGGTTTCCGATCCGTTTGATTTCCCATTCCAGTTCCACGCCGGAATGCGCCTTCACCCTTTGTCGCACCAGCTCCCCTAAGGATTCAATGTCGGCGGCCGTCGCGTCACCCCGGTTGATCAGGAAATTGCAATGCAGTTCAGAGACTTGCGCGCCGCCCTGGGCGAGGCCGCGGCAACCGGCCGCGTCGATCAATTGCCAGGCCTTGTGGCCCGCCGGATTCTTGAAGGTGGAACCGCCGGTGCGGCTCTTGATCGGCTGCGTCGCCTCGCGGGATTCGGTGATCCGGTCCATCTCCGCCGCGATGGCGGCCGGATCGCCCGGCGAACCCTGGAACAGCGCCTGGGTGAAGATGACGTCCTCCGGCACGCCGCAATGCCGGTAGGTGTAATGCATGTCGGCATTGGCATAGACGCGGACATGGCCGGAGCGGTCGACGCCGCGCGCCTCGATCAGCGCATCCTTGGTCTCGCGTCCGTAGGCGCCGCCATTCATGCGCAGCGCCCCGCCGATGGCCCCGGGAATGCCGCGCAAAAAGGCGAGCCCGGCAAGGCCGGCTTCCTGCGCCGCCTTGGCGACGCGCACGTCCGGGACCGCGGCGCCGGCGCGCAGGCGCGTGCCGCCTTCCACCGCAATCTCGCCGAAGCCGCGCCCGAGCCTGATCGCCATGCCGGCAAGGCCGCCGTCGCGCACGATCAGGTTCGAGCCGAGACCGACGACGGTGACCGGGATGTCGGAGGCGAGATGGCGCAGCACATAGGCAAGGTCGGCCTCGTCCTCCGGCATGAACAAAACCTGTGCCGGCCCGCCGACGCGAAACCAGGTCAGCGGCGCCAGCGGCTCGTTGGCGAGCAGGCGTCCGCGCAGGTTCGGCAGCGCGGCTTTCAGCGAGGCGGTGATGTCGGGGAACGGCACGCGCGGACTAGCCCAGCGCCTGCAATTCGCCGGGCAGCGCATAGGCCCATTGCGTGATGCTGCCGGCGCCGAGGCAGATGACATAGTCGCCGGATTTGGCGAGACCTTTCACGAGGCCGGCGAGTTTCTCCGGACCGTCGAGGGGGATGACCTGCCGGTGTCCGCGGGCGCGCATCGACTGCACGAGATGATCGCGGTCGGCGCCCGCGATCGGCGGCTCGCCGGCCGGATAGACATGCGCGACGATCACGGCATCGGCGTCGTTGAAGCAGGTCGAGAACGGCTCGAACAGCGATTTCAGCCGCGTATAGCGGTGCGGCTGCACGACCGCGATCACCCGCCCCTCGGTCGAATCGCGCGCGGCCTTCAGCACCGCCGCGATCTCCACCGGGTGATGCCCGTAATCGTCGATGATGGTCGCGCCGTTCCATTCGCCGACGCGGGTGAAACGCCGCTTCACGCCGCCGAAACCCGCCAGCGCCTTGCGGATCTGTTCGTCGCCGATGCCGAGCTCGCGCGCGACCGCCACCGCCGAGGTCGCGTTGAGCGCGTTGTGCCGGCCCGGCATCGGCAAGGCGAGATCGGCGATCTCGTGCACCGTGCGGCCGGCGCGGTCGCGAAACAGCACGGTGAAGGTCGAGCGGCCGCCCGCCTGTTCCAGCGCGGTCAATCGCACGTCGGCCTGCGGGTTCTCGCCATAGGTGACGATGCGCCGGTCCTCGATGCGCCCGACCAGCCGCTGCACGATCGGATGGTCGGTGCACATCACCGCGAAGCCGTAGAACGGCACGTTGGCGACGAAATCGACAAAGGCGTCTTGCACCGCCGCGAAGGTCTTGAAATGGTCGAGATGCTCGGCGTCCACGTTGGTGACGATGGCGATATCGGCCGGCAGCTTGAGGAAGGTGCCGTCCGACTCGTCCGCCTCCACCACCATCCAGTCGCCGGCGCCGAGCCGCGCATTCGTTCCGTAGGCGTTGATGATGCCGCCGTTGATGACGGTGGGATCGAGTCCGCCCGCGTCGAGCAGTGCGGCAACCATCGATGTAGTGGTGGTCTTGCCATGCGTGCCGGCGATGGCGACGCAGGATTTCAGCCGCATCAGCTCGGCAAGCATCTCGGCGCGCCGCACGACCGGCAGGCGCTTGGCGCGCGCGGCCACCAGCTCGGGATTGTCGCGCTTGATCGCAGTCGAGATCACGACCACGTCCGCGCCCTCGATGTTCTTGGCATCGTGCCCGATCGCGACCGCGATGCCCTTGTCGCGCAGCCGCTTGACGTTGGCGCTGTCGGAAACGTCGGAGCCGGTCACCTTGTAGTCCAGATTGGCGAGCACCTCGGCAATGCCGCTCATGCCGATGCCGCCGATCCCCACGAAATGCACGGGGCCGATGTCGCGGGGGAGTTTCATGTGGCGCAACCTGTTGCGTGTCCCGGGCGCAGCGCAGCGCGTAGCGGTGCGCTGCAAAACCGGGACCGTATGAGACTGGAACGGTCCCGGATCAGCGGTGCAGCACGGTCGTGCTGCGCCGCATCCGGGACACGCCAAAGCGCGATGATTTTGTCCGAATCGTCATCCCGCTTCAGCTTACGGTTCGAGCATGATCTTTTCCAAAAACCGAAACCCGCTTTTCGGGATCGTGCTTCACGAGCGACCCGGTACCACGGACGCGACCTTCAGCACCAGATCGGCCAAGCGATCCGCCGCGTCCAGTACCCCGGCCCCCCTCGCCGCCTTCGCCATCGCGGCGAGCCTGTCCGGATCGGACGCCAGGGCGGCCATTTCGGACGCCACCCGGTCCGGCGTGAATTCGGCTTGCGGCAGGCGGAGGGCGCCGCCGGCCGCTTCCAGCACCCGGGCATTGGCCGTCTGGTCCTGGTCGAGGGCGTGCGGCAGCGGCACGAGGATCGCGGGCCGGCCGATCGCGGCGAGCTCCGCCACCGTCGATGCGCCCGAGCGCGACACCACGAGATGCGCCTGCGCCATGCGCGCCGGCAGATCGGAGAAAAACGGCGCGACCTCCGCCTCGACCCCCGCCCTGG
>JBFWWQ010000299.1:0-4184 GCA_050246095.1 Pseudorhodoplanes sp. | reverse complement strand
ACGAAGGAGAACTGCCCCGCCTGGCGGACCACGCCGCAAATGCTGGACGCGAAGCGGCCGGAGCGGGAGCGGTTGATGATCACCTCGGCGACGGAAAGCTGTCCGGTCAGAGGTTCGCCCTGCGATTCGTAATAAACGGCGCGCGCGAGGCACTCATGCTCGCCATCGAGCGTCTCGGCGCTCGCGTGATCGCTCACCAGATCGGCAAGCGAGCGGCGCGCATTGCGCTCCGGCGCCGCGAAATCGGGGGCCCGCTCGGGGAAGGCCGGCGCCATCGCATGGGTCGCGACCGGCTGCGCGGCGTTCGACTGCGGCGTCTCTGCGGAGGGATCGGAGAGGTCATTGAGGCCGAGATTCTCGGCAGAGAGGCCGCTGGCAGCATGCTCAATATAGGAGACTGTCGGGGTCGCATCCGCCTCGGTCGCGAGCGACGGAGCGGCGGCGATCGCCGCGCAACAGGAAATGGCCACCGCGGACAGCGCCGCGGCGCGGAACGGAAATCGCATTCAAACGTCTAACCTGTGCGGTCGGTCGAGGGCGACGGCGATGCTCTAGGAATCGCCTCGTTCTTCCGTCCGTCTCGCGTGGCCGTCTCACCTAAGGGGTGAGTGACGGGGCCCCCGCTCGTGCAGCCAATTGCTGAAGTCTCGCGCTAGGCGGCGCCACCCGTGCGGTCAACCAAAGGCGGTCATTTCATCGGCGAACCGTTCGGCGGATGCGACGTCCAGTTCCACGACCCAGAGGTCCGGATCGACCCGCCGCCGCCGCGCGACCAGCGCGGTGAAGGCGGAATCGCTGCGTTCGTCGCCGCCGGGGTCCGACCAGCGATAGTTGCCGGAAGGTGCCAGCGTCCGCTCCAGGAAGAGCCGCTTCACGCCACGCTCGGCCACGATCACGGCCACCGCGCCTGCCAGGGGATCGCCTTTCGCCAGCACCGCGCCGAAACCGCCTTCCGCTTCGGCCGCGCGGATCAGCCCCTTCACTAGCACTTCGCTCGCCAGCCGCGGCTGCATCAACCGTGCCGGTAGCCGTCGAGCCCCGACAGCGCAATGTGCGAACGCATGAAGGTGCCGGTGCCGCGCGCCACCTCCTCGCCGTCCGGCAGGACGATGCGCGCCTCGCCGACAAACACCCGGCGCTTGCCGCTAATCCAGCGCCCCTCGGCGATTGCCGGCCCGGCCTTCAGCGGCCGGGTGAAGACGAGGTTGAAGGCGGTAGTTAGCAGGAACCGGTCACTAACCAGGCTATTGCAGGCGTAGAAGGCCGCGTCGTCCATCATCTTGAAATAGAGCGTGCCATGCGCCGCGCCGGCGGCGTGGAATACCTCCGGGCTCACCTCGAAACGGATCCGCGAGACGCCGGGTTCGAAGATTTCCAGGGTCGAATGGAACAGGCGGTTGACCGGCGCGGCGCCGTAAAGCGAGACGAGGGCGTTGAAATGCGCACGCTCTCCCGCCTCAGGCGGCATGGCGCGCATCCTCCCCCGCGAGCAAGGCATAGAGCGCGTCCTTCGAGCGCGCCCCGCGCAATTTCGCCAGCAGAGCACGGTCGCGAAACAGGCGGCTGACCGCGGCCAGCGCCTTCAGATGGTCGGCGCCGGCATCGGGCGGCGAGAGCAACAGAAAGACGAGGTCCACCGGCATGCCGTCAACGGCGCCGAAGTCGATCGGCGTCGAAAGCCGGGCGAAATGGCCGACGACGCGTGGCAGCCCGGCCAGCTTGCCGTGCGGAATCGCGGCGCCGCCGCCGAAGCCGGTCGAGCCCAGCTTCTCGCGCGCGTTGAGCGAACTCAGGATCGCCTTCTGGTCGAGGCCGGTGCGGCGCGCCGCGGCTATCCCGATCAGCTGGAACAGGCCTTTCTTGTTGGCGACGACCAGATCGGCCTCGACGGCGTCGGCGGTCAATAAATCGGAAAGATCGTTCATGGCGCTCACTGGTCGGGCCGGTGGCCCGCAAAAAGGGGAAGGGGGGAGGGGGCGGCGCCTATGGGCGCGGCTCGACCCAGCCGATCGTGCCGTCGCCTCGTCGGTAGACCATGTTGAAAGCGCCGGTGGCGGCATTGGTGAACATCAGGGCGTTGGTGTTGCGAAGATCCAGAAGCATCACCGCGTCCGACACGCTCGCGCTCGGAATGTCCACCCGCGTTTCGGCGACGACGGGCGGATTGTCGACGGGCGCCTCGGCCTCGGACGGCGGCGCGAACACGGTGTAGCCGGCGTCGAGCGCTTCTTCCGTCTCGACCGCGGCCTGAGCCGCGTGACGGTCCTTCAGCCGGTTTTTGTAGCGGCGCAGCTGGCTCTCAATCCGGTCCGCCGCCTGACCGAAGGCGTTGTGCGCGTCCGCGGCCGCGCCACGCCCCTTCAGCAGTATTCCCTGCGGCACGCGCGCGACGATGTCGCAGGTGAAGCTGTGGTCGTACGGGCCCTTGCCAAAGGTCACCTGGGCGGAGAGAGCGCGGGCGAAATAGCGGTCGGCGATGGCGCCGAGGCGCAACTCGACCTCTCCCTGCAGCGCCGCGCCGGTATCGACCTGATGGCCCGAAACCCTGATGTCCATGTGGAGCGCTCCGCCGCAAGAATCGCCGCGCATGTGGGCTTGCGCGTGGCGGAGGTCAACCGGGGTACAACGGCCCTAGAGACGGTTCCAGATCGGGTCCTTGATCCGCGCCAGGAAGGCGGCGTGGCGGGCCAGCTCGCCGGGACTCGGCTCGTGCGGTCGGGGCGGGCGGACGGTCGCGATGATGAGGTCCGCAACCTCCACCGCGGCGTCGCATTCCTCGGGCACGATCGCTTCGGCGACCAGGGTTAGGCCAATCTGCCTGCCGCCGGTCAGCTCGATATAGACTTGGGCAAGCAACTGCGCGTCGACCAGCGCGCCATGCTTGACGCGCGCCGAGCGATCAACGCCGAATCGCGCGCAGAGCGCATCGAGACTGTGCTTGGCACCGGGGAATTTCATCCGAGCGATGGAGAGCGTGTCGATCATCCGGCTGCTGCAGACCGGCGCGTGGCCGCACGTGACCAGCTCATTGTTGATGAAGCCGAAATCGAAGGTGGCGTTGTGCGCGACCAGCGGGGAGTCGCCGATGAACGCGAGCAGGTCCGCGACCTTTTCCGCGAACGCTGGCTTGTCGGAGAGGAAGCGGTCGGAAAGGCCGTGCACCGCCTCGGCCTCGCTCGGCATCGGCCGACCGGGATTGAAATAGCTGTGGAAGGTGCGCCCGGTCTCGACGCGGTTGATCATCTCCAGACAGCCGATCTCGACCAGCCGGTCGCCATTTTGCGGCGATAGGCCGGTAGTCTCGGTGTCGAAGACGATTTCGCGCATGCAAACCCTATGAATCTTGCGATTCGGCGAGGCAAGCGATGATTGCGCCGACCGAAGTCCTTGTTTCATCGAAGGAACAGTCGGTCGGGATGACGAAGTCGGCACGGGCGCGCTTCTCCGCGTCGGGCAGCTGGTGGGAGAGGATTCGCAGGAACTTCTCCGGCGTCATTCCCGGCCGGGCGAGAGTGCGCAGCCGCTGCACCTCGGCATCCGCGGAGACGACCGCGACCTTGTCGCATTGCGCGTCGAGGCCCTTCTCGAACAGCAAGGGGATATCGAGCACCACGACCGGCGCGGCGGCGTGAGCGGCGAGGAAGGCCTGCTGCTCGCGGCGGACGGCGGGGTGGATCAGCGCTTCCAGGCGGCGCAGATCCTCGGGCTCGGCCAGCACCCGTTCGGCAAGCGCGGTGCGGTTGACGCCCTCGGGGCCGGTCGTGCCGGGAAAGGCCGCCTCGATCTCCGCTACCAGGGCGCCTTCCGGCCCTTGCAGCCCGTGAACCGCGGCATCGGCGTCGAACACCGGCACGCCCGCCTCGACGAACATCCGCGCGACCGTGGATTTGCCCATGCCGATCGAGCCGGTGAGGCCGAGGATCACCGTCATTTGGTCAAGAGCTCCCTGAGTTCGGCACAGTCCAGCGATTGCGGGGCTTCCTCGAAGAAGAAGGTGAAGGCCATGGCTGCCTGTTCGATAAGCATCGTCAGTCCATCGATGGTGCGAAACCCGGCTGCCCGCGCTGCACGCAGCAAGGGCGTCTCAAGCGGCCGATAGATCATTTCGAGCACTGTCGCACCTTCGCAGAGTCGGGAGAGATCGATATCGAGCGGCGGGAAGCCGGCCATGCCGAGGGGGCTGG
>JBFWWQ010000298.1:0-4184 GCA_050246095.1 Pseudorhodoplanes sp. | reverse complement strand
GAAGCAGCGAAGCTCGTGAAGCTCGCCGACAAGATCAGCAACCTGCGCGACATCGCATCAGCACCCCCTGCCGACTGGTCGAGCGAACGTCGGCAAACCTACTTCAACTGGGCGAAGGAGGTAGTCGAGGGACTGCGGGGATCAAGCCCACTCCTCGAAGCGGCATTCGACGAGGCGTATGCGCAAGGTCCCTGCAGCATTTGAAGTGAGCCTGGCGCGCGCCGCGAGGCTCATACCCGCTCTGGGTCTTAAACGACCCGAACCAAATGCGCCCCGTTCTCCTGGTGGGTGAACGCCACACGCCGTCCCGTAAACATCTCGATCACGCTGGCCGCGGTCAGTGCGTGCTGGCTGGGCTTCACCGTCGTGAACGACCCACCTCCAGCCAATGCCATAGGCAAGAGAAGCTGGTCGGCGAGGTACGGCCCGGCGAAAGCGGGCGAGGCCAGATAGCCCGCCATGCGCTGGGCAGCTGTCTTCGCCAGCGATTCCGCCGATACGCCAAGCTTTCCGAACCCGGTCACGATCTCGGTGACATTTTCGAACCCTGCTTCCAGCAACAGGGCGTTGCCAGGACCAAGTTGCTCGGGCAGCTGCCGCGCCGCGAACGCGTCTTCCGGCCAGTCCGGAAGCAACTTGCGCGCGGTTCCGAGCTCTCGTTCTGCGATCTCAAACGGCAGCCCCGTGATCAATGCGGTCGCTGAGACATGCGCCGGCGCCCCGCGATCGATAGCGTCGATCGGAGCCAGCGGCGCTGGCGTGATGTCGACCTCAATTCGCCCGCCACCGCGGGGGAAGAACCCGTGACGGATCAGTCGCGCTTCGACGCGCGGGCCCATGCGGTTGATGATGGGCAGGAAGGATCGCTCAATGAAATCGAACGGAGGCGCGGCAAGATTATGGGTGCCGCCTTCAATCACCAGCCGCGACGGACCGTCCGCGCCAAGCAGCGGCATCAGCACGGTTTGCAGAACCAGCCCGGTGCTGCCGGCCGTGCCGACCGCGAACTGGTACTCGCCCGCCCGCACTGCGCCGGGAGTGAACGCGATTTCGGAAGCGCCGACAGCGAGACCTTCGCATTCGGCGCTGCCGACCTGGCACGCCGCTTCAAGCGCGGTGACATGCTGGCGCATAAGACCGGGCTTCTTGCGGCCGCCGCGGATGTTGTGGATGCGGAAGGCCTGACCCGTGATGAGCGAAAGCGCACAGGCGTTTCGCAACACCTGCCCGCCGCCTTCACCCTCGGATCCGTCGATTGTGATCATGATGTCCTCATAGCGGCGGCGTGAAGGGCGCTAACCCTTCACGCACACCACCTGCTTCAGCGTATGGACGATCTCGACGAGTTCGGCTTGCGCCGCCATCACCGCCTCGATCGGCTTGTAGGCCTTGGGCGTTTCGTCGATCACACCCGCATCCTTCCGGCATTCGACGCCTTCGGTGTCGCGAATGTGCTCATCGAGCGTCACCAGCTTCTTGGCCGCGGTACGGGACATCACGCGTCCTGCGCCATGACTGCAGCTGTTGAAGCTCTCGGGGTTGCCGAGGCCGCGCACGATGAAGCTCTTGGCGCCCATCGAGCCCGGAATGATGCCGAGCGTCCCCTTCGCTGCGCGCACTGCGCCCTTGCGGGTCACCAGCACGTTCTCGCCGAAGTGGTTCTCCCGAGCGACGTAGTTATGGTGGCAGTTCACCGCCTCCAGCTCCGCGTCGAACGGCTTCGCAATCTGGCCGCGAAGCGCCCGGATCACGTTGGTCATCATCATCCGTCGGTTCAGCGCGGCGAAGTCCTGCGCCCATTCGACCGCCTCGACATAGTCGTCGAAATGGTCGGTCCCTTCCGGGAAATAGGCCAGGTTCTCGTCCGGCAGGTTCACGAACCACTTGCGCATGTCCTGCTTCGCCAGCTCGATGAAGAAGCTGCCGATCGCATTGCCGACGCCGCGCGAGCCCGAATGGAGCATGATCCAGACGCGCTGCTCGGTGTCGAGGCAGAGCTCGATGAAGTGGTTGCCGGTGCCGAGCGTCCCCAGATGCACGAGGTGGTTCGTGTTCTTGAACCGGGGATATTTGGCGGTGATCCGGTCGAACCGCTCGGCGAGCGTCGCCCAGGCGGAAACGATCTCCGCCGGCGGGTCGCCCCACGAGCCGTTGTCGCGCTTGCCGCGGCCGACAACGCGGCCGTGCGGAACGGCCTGCTCGATCGCTGACCGGATGTCTTCCAGATTGTCCGGCAGATCACTCGCCATCAGCGACGTTCGCGCCGCCATCATGCCGCAGCCAATGTCGACGCCTACCGCCGCCGGAATCACCGCGCCCTTGGTCGGGATCACCGAACCGACAGTCGCGCCAATGCCGATGTGAACGTCGGGCATCGCCGCAACGTGCTTGAACACGAACGGCATCTGCGCCGCGCGCGCGAGCTGGTCCCGCGCGCCCTGCTCGACGGGGACGCCCCGCGTCCACATCTTGATCGGCACCCCGCCTTCGACCTGCTGAAAATCGTACGTCGTCGTCATCATTCGTCTCCGTTCGAACCCTATCGCCGGATTGGCGCAGGGCCGAGATCAATCTGGTCAGGGCGGCCGGGCTCGAACCAGCGACCCCCGGCTTCCAGGACCGGTACTCTACCGACTGAGTTACACCCTGAGATTTCGGGGGCGGCCGGCCCATTCCGGCCGCCCCTCTTTCGCCGCCTGCCGGGCATGAATCCGCATGCCCGACGGGATATACAATTGCAGGGCGCGTGCCATTTTTTCGAACCCGCTCCAGAGTTCTTACAACCCACTGGAAAACAACGGAACAATCCTTTTTGCGGGTGTCGTTGCTTCAGAGGCCTTCTTAAATAGTGATAGTGTGCGATACAGTGTTATCCTATGAGATAAGCATGAAACCGCTCGTCGCTATCGGATTTCTCGGCTCGACGCTGGATGCCAGCAAGTTCGGGCCGACCCGCTGGAACAAGTGGCGGCCTTCCGTCGGGCTGACGATGCACGAGGATCTGCGCGTCGACCGCTTCGTCATGTTGCATGGGACGCCGCACCGGCGGCTTGCTGAATATGTTGCGGAGGATATCGCCTCGGTCTCGCCGGAGACGAAGGTGGACCTGCGGCTCCTCGATTTCCGCGATCCCTGGGACTTCGAGGAGGTATACGGAAAGCTGCTCGACTTCGCCCGGGACGAGCCGTTCGATCCCGAGGCCGAGGATTACCTGATTCACATCACGACCGGCACGCACGTCGCCCAGATCTGCCTCTTCCTTCTCACCGAGGCACATTATCTGCCGGGCAAGTTGCTTCAGACACAGCCGGCGCGCGGAACCCTCGATCCGGCCGGCACCTGGACGACGATCGACCTGGACCTGTCGCGCTATGACAGCATTGCGACGCGCTTCGCCGCCGCTTCAGCGGAGAGCCAGTCCTTCCTCAAGTCCGGCATTGAAACCCGCAACGCGGCTTTCAACCGGATCATCGACGAGATCGAGCAGGTTGCGCTCCGCTCCCGCTCGCCGATGTTGTTGATGGGCCCGACTGGCGCAGGCAAGAGCCAGCTGGCCCGGCGGATCTATGAACTGAAACGAGCCAAGCATCAGGTCGGGGGCGCATTCGTCGAGGTCAATTGCGCGACGCTCAAAGGCGACGGAGCGATGTCGGCCTTGTTCGGTCATCGGAAGGGGGCGTTCACCGGCGCCGCCATGGACCGCCCGGGACTGTTGCGCGCCGCCGACAAGGGAATGTTGTTCCTGGACGAGATCGGCGAACTGGGGATCGACGAACAGGCGATGATCCTGCGGGCGATCGAAGACAAGGTCTTCCTCCCCTTTGGCGCAGACAAGGAGACGTCGTCGGACTTCCAGCTCATCGCGGGCACCAACCGCGACCTTGGTGAAGCGGTTGCGGCCGGCCTCTTCCGCGAGGATCTCTATGCCCGGCTGAACCTCTGGACCTTTGCCTTGCCCGGGCTTGCCGATCGGCGGGAGGATATCGAGCCCAACCTTGACTACGAGCTGGACCGCCACGCCGAGCGAGAGGGGGAGCGGATCAGTTTCAACAAGGAGGCTCGCCAACTCTATCTCAAGTTCGCGATCTCTCCGGAGGCGCGCTGGCCCGGTAATTTTCGCGACCTGGCCGCGAGCGTTACCCGCATGGCCACGCTGTCGCCTGCCGGGCGCATCGACGTAACGG
>JBFWWQ010000297.1:0-4205 GCA_050246095.1 Pseudorhodoplanes sp. | reverse complement strand
GGCGGGCACGGCGCGGAAATCCGGGTACCGGAGGGCGACGGCCTCAACCATCACGGCTCGGTGCCTTTCGACCGCGCGCTGAAACAACAATTCTTCGACCTGACGCAGCTCGGCGCCGGCGTCGTGATCGAGGACAAGGGCTATTCCATCGCGGTGCATTACCGCCTCGCCCCCGATCTCGCCGGCCTCCTCACCGCCGCGATCGCCGACATCTGGACCAAGGCCGGCAAGCGCTCGTTCGAAATCCTGCCCGGAAAATTCGTCATCGAAGTGAAGCCGCGCGGCTTCGACAAGGGCACGGGGCTGCGCGAGATGATGGCCTATCCGCCGTTCGCAGGGAGGCGCCCGATCTTCATCGGCGACGACACCACCGACCGCGCCGCCTTCGCGGTGCTGCCGGAATTCGGCGGACTCGGATTGTCGGTCGGCGGCATCGTCGCCGGCGCGGCATTCAATTTCGACGGCCCCAAGGACGTGCGGCTGTGGCTGGAGCAACTCAGCAAGGGCGCCCGCAGACCGCGGCCCGGGGGGAACGCGCATGGCTGACCGGCCGACCGAATACGGACTCGACCTCGCGATCATCGGCAACGGCCGCACCGCAGCGCTGGTGGAACCCGGCTCGCGCATCGTGTGGTGGTGCTTTCCGCGCTTCGATTCCGACCCGATCTTCTGCCGTCTGCTCGCCGGCGCGGAGGAGAAGGGATTCACCGATGTCGTCGTCGACAATCTCGCCGACGTCACCTCCTCCTATGTGCGCAATACCGCGATCGTGGAATCGGTCCTGACCGACGCGCAGGGCGGCGCCGTGCGCATCATCGATTTCGCGCCGCGCTTCCAGAATCTCGACCGCATGTACCGCCCGCCGCAGCTCGTGCGCATCGTCGAGCCGATCGCCGGGCTGCCGCGCGTCACCATCCGCTTCCGGCCGACGCACGATTACGGCCGCCCGATCCAGAACCGCTCGCTGGGATCGAGCCATATCCGCTACTGGGACGGCGACACGCAGATCCGCCTCACCACCGACGCGCCGCTCTCCTATGTCGACAGCGAGACCTCGTTCGTGCTGACGCGGCCGGTGCATCTGATTTTCGGCCAGGACGAGCCGTTCCCCGCCGCCATCCCGGAAACCTGACGCGGCTTCTACGACCGCACGCGCGAGCATTGGCGCGAATGGGTGCGGCGGCTGAACCTGTCCTACGACTGGCAGGACGCCATGATCCGCGCCGCGATCTCGCTGAAGCTGTCGAATTTCGAGGAGACCGGCGCCATCATCGCCGCGCACACCACCTCGCTGCCGGAATCGCCGCTTTCGGGCCGCACCTGGGACTATCGCTTCTGCTGGCTGCGCGACGCCTATTTCGTGGTCAAGGCGCTGAACCGCATCGGCGCGACGCACACGATGGAGGAGTTCATCTTCTTTATCCTCAACATCGCCTCGGGAGAGGGCCAGGCGCTGCGGCCGGTCTACGGCATCGTGCCGTCCGAGCCGATGGACGAGTGGGTCGCGTCCGATCTCGCCGGCTTCCGCGGCGACGGGCCGGTGCGGGTCGGCAATGCCGCCGCGCTGCAGGCGCAGCACGACACCTATGGCAGCATCATCCTGGCGACCATGCCGATGTTTTTCGACCGGCGGCTGCCCAGCATGGGCGACGAATCGCTGTTCCGCCTGCTCGAGCGCATGGGCGAACTGGCCAAGCGGTTCGCGCTCGAACCCGATGCCAGCATCTGGGAATATCGCGGGCGCAACCGCATCCACACGCATTCGGTCGCGATGTGCTGGGCCGGCTGCAACCGCCTGGCGGCGATCGCGCAGACGATCGGGTTTTTCGACCGCGCGACCTATTGGAACGACATCGCCGAGCGCATCCATGCAAGCCTGCTGCAGAACGCCTGGAACGAGCGCCGGCAGGCCTATACCGCGGCGTTCGGCTCCGACGACCTCGATGCCAGCGTGCTGCTGCTGCCCGAGCTCGGCGCGGTGGAGGCGGCCGACCCGCGCTTCCTCAGCACGGTCGCGGCGATCGAGAACGAATTGCTGCGCGGCCGGCACGTGATGCGCTACGCCAGCCCCGACGATTTCGGCACGCCGGAAGCCGCCTTCCTGATCTGCCGCTTCTGGCTGATCGACGTTTACTGGGCGCTCGGCCGCAAGCAGGATGCGCGCGACCTGTTCGTCGACGCACTCCAGTACCGCAACCGCTACGGGCTCCTGGCCGAGGATATCCATCTGCAGACCGGCGCCCTGTGGGGCAACTTCCCGCAGACCTATTCGATGGCGGGACTGGTGCTCACCGCGATGCGCCTGTCGCGCAACTGGGAGGATCGGTATTGGCGCGGCTAGTCATCGTCTCCAACCGGGTCGGCATCCCGAAATCCGGCACGCGCGCCGGCGGCCTCGAAGTCGCCGTGCTGGCCGCGCTCAAGCGCCATCCCGGCCTCTGGTTCGGATGGAGCGGGCGGGTCGGCACCAAGGACCTGGAGACGCGCACGCTCGGCGACGGGCGGATTTCCTACGTCGTGACCGACCTGCCGAAGGAGGATTACAACGAATATTACAACGGCTTCGCCAATGCGGTGCTGTGGCCGATCCTGCATTACCGCCTCGACCTCGCGCAATATTCGCGGCGCGATTTGTCCGGCTATCTGCGCGTCAACGAGCGCTTCGCCGACGAGCTGCACAAAATCCTGAAGCCGGACGACGTGATCTGGGTGCACGACTATCACCTGCTGCCGCTGGCGCGGTCCTTGCGCGAGCGCGGCCACCGCAATCGCATCGGCTTCTTCCTGCATACGCCGTTCCCGCCGCCGGAAATCGTCACCGCGCTGCCGCAGCACGAGCGCATCATCTACGCCATGTCGCATTACAATCTCTGCGGCTTCCAGACCGACATCGATGCGGCGAATTTCGCCCGCTATATCGAAACCGAATGCAAGTTCGGCGGCAATATCGAGCGCGGCTACGACACCGGCCAGCATTTGCTCAAGGTCGGCGCGTTCCCGGTCGGCATCGAGATGGAATCGTTCGGCCGCATGGCGCGGCGCGCGGCGCGCTCCTCGTTCGTGAGCGGGGTGCTGGGCAGCCTGTCGCAGCGTGCGCTGATCATCGGGGTGGACCGGCTGGATTATTCCAAGGGCATCGACCTGCGGCTCGACGCCTTCGAGCGCTTTCTCGCCGCCAGCCCGGAATGGCGCAGCAACGTCACCTATCTGCAGATCACGCCCAAGAGCCGCTCGCATATCCAGGGCTATGCCGAGATGGAGCGCTCGGTCGGCGGCATCGTCGGGCGGATCAACGGCAGCTACGGGGAGGCCGCCTGGACCCCGATCCGCTACGTCAACCGCCCCTATAGCCGCACCGCGCTGGCGGGGCTGTATCGCGCGGCGCGCGCGGCGCTGGTGACGCCGCTGCGCGACGGCATGAATCTCGTCGCCAAGGAATATGTCGCGGCGCAGGACCCGGAAGAGCCCGGCGTCCTGATCCTGTCGCGCTTCGCCGGCGCGGCGCTGGAATGCCGGCCGGCGCTGCTGGTCAATCCCTACGACCCGGACGCGGTCGGGGCAGCGATTTTCCGCGCGCTGTCGATGCCGCTGGCCGAGCGGCGCGCGCGCCACGAGGCGTTGATGCAGGTGCTCGCCAGGAGCGACATCCAGGACTGGCCGGACAAGTTCCTCGCCGCGCTCGGCGCTCCCGCATCCGAAGACCGGCGCGACGACGAGCCCGGCGGCGCGTCAGGCGCGCGCGGCGCCATGCCGCGAAATCCTCCCCTGCCGCTGCGAAAGGTGCTGCCATGACCGATATCGGACGACGTATCTGGGCGATCCCGGAAGGCTACATCCCCTCGCAGAGCGTCTCGCAGGACCGCGCGCTGCTCTCGCACGAGACCGCCTGCATCCTCAATGCCGGGCCGCGCGACGCCAAGGTGAGGCTCACCGTGTTCTTCGCCGACCGCGATCCGGTCGGCTACGACGTGAAGGTTCCGGCGCGGCGCACGCTGCATCTGCGCTTCAACGACCTGAAGCACCCCGCGCCGATCCCGCTCGACACCGATTACGCCTCGGTATTCGAATCCGACGTGCCGATCGTCGTGCAGCACACGCGGCTGGATTCGCGGCGCGCGGAGATCGCGCTGCTCTCCACCATCGCCTACGCGCAGGGCTAGGGCCGGTTCCGCTTTGACGGAAACGTCCCGCAGCCGACGTGCCCC
>JBFWWQ010000296.1:0-4210 GCA_050246095.1 Pseudorhodoplanes sp. | reverse complement strand
AGCCGTCGAAGGAGCTTTCGAACGGCATGAAGCAACGGGTCGGCATCGCGCGCGCCTTTGCGCTGTCGCCGAAGCTCCTCCTGCTCGACGAGCCGTTCGGGATGCTCGATTCACTGACGCGCTGGCAGCTTCAGGAAGTGCTGATGGAGGTGTGGTCGCGCACGCAGGTGACCGCAATCTGCGTCACGCACGACGTCGATGAGGCGATCCTGCTCGCCGACCGCGTCGTGATGATGACCAACGGCCCGAACGCCCGGATCGGCCGCATCATGGACGTTTCCATCCCGCGCCCGCACACGCGCCGCGCAATGCTCGATCACCCGCGCTACTACGAGTACCGGCAGGAACTGCTGTCGTTCCTCGACGAGTACGAGCACGGCGCGGCCGGCCGCACCCCGGCGCGCAGCGCGGCGGCATGAGGCGACGATGGCGGTCGATTTCACGCCCGAGCAGAAGCGCTATCTCGAGGGCTTCGTCTCCGGCCTCGCCGCGGCACGCGGCGGGGCATTGGCGAAACCCGCGGGGGTCGCTGCCGCCGAGCCGGTCGGCCCCGACGCCATCCACATCAAGGCGCAGGACCGCACCATCGCTGTGGGCGGCAAGCTTTCGGACCAGGAGAAATTCAAGCGCGAAGAACATCCGTTCGACGCCTATCCGCGGCTCACCGCGCAGGCGGAAAACAACGAGTATCCCAAACCACCGGACAATTTTCGCTGGCGTTACTACGGCCTGTTCTACGTCGCGCCGGCTCAGAATTCCTACATGTGCCGGCTGCGGATTCCGAACGGCATTCTTTCACACGGGCAATTTGCCGGCCTCGCCGACCTCGGCGATCGCTGCGCTGGCGGCTATGCGCATGTGACCACGCGCGCCAACCTGCAGATCCGCGAGATCGAGGCGAAGAACGCGGTCGAGGTGATCGAGACGATTCAGGAGCTCGGCCTGTGCTCCCGCGGCTCGGGCGCCGACAACATCCGCAACGTCACCGGCACGCCGACCGCCGGCATCGACCCGCAGGAGTTGATCGATACTCTGCCCTATGCCCGCCAGTGGCACCATCACATCCTCAACGACCGCTCGCTCTACGGCCTGCCGCGCAAGTTCAACGTCGCGTTCGACGGCGCCGGGACGATCGCGGTGCTGGAAGATACCAACGATATCGGCTTCCAGGCGGTGGAGGTGAAGGACGGCTTCGGCGCGGAACCGGGCATCTGGTTCCGCCTGATGCTCGGCGGCATTACCGGCCACCGCGACCTCGCGCGCGACACTGGCGTGATCGTCAAACCGAAGGACGCGACCAAGGTCTGCGACGCCATTGTGCGGGTATTCATCGAGCATGGCGACCGCACCAACCGCAACAAGGCGCGGATGAAATACGTCCTCGACGCCTGGGGCTTCGACAAATACCTGGCCGCGGTCGAGGACAAGCTTGGCGGGAAACTCACGCGCGTGTCGGCGGAAGGGATCGTGCCGAGGCCGGCCTTCGACCGACAGGCCCACATCGGCGTGCATCCGCAGAAGCAGCATGGCCTGCACTGGATCGGCGTCGTGCTGCCGATCGGCAAAGTCACCACCGCACAAATGCGGGGGCTGGCGAAAATCTCGCACGATCTGGGCGACGGCGATATCCGGCTCACGGTATGGCAGAACCTGCTGATCTCGGGTGTCGCGACCGAACAGGTCGCGCTGGCGGAAGCGGCCATCGCGGAGCTCGGCCTGTCGACCAAGGCGACCTCGGTCCGTGCCGGCCTCGTGGCGTGCACGGGCGCCACCGGCTGCCGCTTCGCCAATGCCCACACCAAGGAGACCGCCGAGGCCATCGCGTCCTGGTGCGACAGTCGCGTCGAACTCGACAGCCCGGTGAACATTCATCTCACCGGCTGCCATCATTCCTGCGCCCAGCACTATATTGGCGATATCGGCCTGATCGGCGCGCGCCTCGCAGTCAACGACGAGGGCGACACCGTCGACGGCTTCCACCTGCTTGTCGGCGGCGGCTTCGGGCCGGACGGCGGCATGGGCCGCGAACTCATTCGCGACCTGAAGGCCGAGGATGCGCCGCGGGCCATCGAGCGGATGCTGCGCGCCTATCTGGCGCATCGCGAGAACGGCGAGACCTTCCTCGCCTTCACCCGCCGCCAGGACACCGACGCGCTCGTCGACCTGTTCCGGGAGGCCGTCGCATGAACCAGACTCTGCGCCCGCCACTGACCAGCATCGTCCCGGAGAGCGCACCGTTCACGCCGGAGCAGCGGCAATGGCTGAGCGGCTTCTTCGCCGGTTTGCTGGATGGCGAAACCGCAGCGCTGTCGCCCCAGGATGCTGCGCGACTGATGCCGGGCATGGAGATGGGCGATGGCGACGATAGCGACGCCCCTTGGCACGATCCGGCGATGCCGATCGCCGAGCGCATGAAGCTCGCCGAAGGCCGGCCGCTTCGCCGCAAGCTGATGGCAGCCATGGGACAGCAGGATTGCGGTCAGTGCGGCTACAACTGCACGGACTATGCCGACGCGATCTTCAGCAAATCGGAAGAGCGGACGAACCTCTGCGTCCCGGGCGGCAAGGAAACCGCCCGAATGCTCAAGGCGCTTCAGGTCGAGATCGGCGCCGCTCCGGCGGCGGTGAAAGCGCCTGATACGGTCGTCGCCAAACCCGCCGACGAGACCGGTCGCTCGCGCGACAATCCCGCGACCGCCACCTTCCTCTCGCGCACGCGGCTCAACAAGGCGGGCTCCGAGAAGGAGACCTGGCACGTCGAATTCGATCTGACCGAAAGCGCTCTTGACTACACGGTCGGCGATGCGTTCGGCGTGTTCCCGAGCAACGATCCGGACCTGGTAAGTGCGGTGATCGCAGTCCTCGGTGCGGCGCCGGACCACCCGATCGGCGGGCGCACGCTGCGCGATGCGCTCACTCACGCCGTGTCGCTGTCCCCTGCGCCGGACGGCCTGTTCCAGCTGTTCTCCTTCATCACCGGCGGCGACCGCCGGCGCAAGGCCAAAGCGCTGGCCGCCGGCGAAGACCCCGACGGTGACGCCGCGACGCTCGACGTGCTCGCCGCGCTTGAGAAATTTCCGGGCGTGCGGCCGGACCCGGAAGCCTTCGTCGAGGCGCTGGAGCCTCTGCAGCCCCGGCTCTACTCGATTTCATCGTCGCCGAAGTCGCAACCCGGCCGCATCTCGCTCACCGTGGACGCTGTGCGTTATGCCATCGGCAGACGTAACCGGCTCGGCGTCGCCTCCACCTTTCTTGGCGCGCGGACGAAGCCCGGCGACCGGCTCAAGGTCTACGTGCAGAAGGCGCACGCATTCGGCCTGCCGGCCGATCCGAACACGCCGATCATCATGATCGGACCGGGCACCGGCGTCGCGCCGTTCCGCGCCTTCCTGCAGGAGCGCACGACCACCGGCGCTCCTGGCCGCAATTGGTTGTTCTACGGCCACCAGCGCAGTGACTACGACTTCTTCTACAAGGACGAGCTTTCCAGCATGAAGGCCGCCGGCGTGCTGACCCGGCTATCGCTCGCCTGGTCGCGCGATGCGGAGCAGAAATTCTACGTGCAAGATCGCATGGTCGAATCCGGTCGCGACCTGTGGTCCTGGATCGCCGACGGCGCGCACATCTATGTCTGCGGCGACGCCCAGCGCATGGCGCGGGACGTCGAGCGCGCGCTGGTCGACATCGTTGCGATGCACGGCGCGCGCGCGCCCAACGAGGCGGCTGCGTTCGTCGCCGACCTGAAGAAGCGCGGTCGATACCAGACGGACGTGTATTGAAATGAACGCGCCGCTCCAAGCGCCGTCGGCGGTGCGCACCACCTGCCCCTATTGCGGCGTCGGCTGCGGCGTGCTGGCGCGGCCGCGCGAAAGCGGAGACATCGGGATCGCCGGCGACCCGGATCATCCGGCGAATTACGGCAGGCTGTGCTCCAAGGGCTTTGCGCTCGGCGAGACGCTCGCGCTCGACGGCCGCCTGCTGCATCCGATGATCCGACGAGGCGACGGCGGCTACCGGCGAGTGACCTGGGACGCGGCCACCACTCGTGTCGCCGAAGGATTGCGGCGCGTCCTCGACCGGCACGGCCCACAGGCCATCGCGTTCTATCTTTCCGGCCAGCTCCTTACCGAGGACTATTACGTCGCCAACAAGCTAGCCAAGGGCTTTCTCGGCACCGCCAACGTCGACACCAACTCGCGGCTGTGCATGG
>JBFWWQ010000295.1:0-4212 GCA_050246095.1 Pseudorhodoplanes sp. | reverse complement strand
GGTTGATCGTGGTCTTGTCCCAGGTCTTCTCAAGCACCTTGCGGCGGCTGGTGTTGAGCGCGATCGGCACGATCGGGCGGCCGGAGAGCTTTGCCAGCGTGATGATGCCCATGCCGGCCTGGCGCGGCGTGCCGCTCGGTATATCCGCGACGGTGCCGACCGACATGCCGGCGTCGAGCGCCTTCTTCATGGAGATCAGGCCGCGCACGCCACCCTTCTCGATGGCCCGCTCGCGCTCGCGGCCGCCCGAGCCGCGGAACACCTTGAGGCCGAGCTTCTCCGTGCACAGCGCGTTGATCTCGGCGTCGGCGCTGCGCGAGATCATCGTCGCCATCGGGTCGTGGCGCGGATGATAGCCCGGCAGGAAGATGTGCTGCCCGTGCCAGATGCCGAAGATGGAATTGGCATTGCGCACAAAACCTTCGGTCGGGTCGTCCGAGCCCTTCGCCATCGGATTTGTCAGCCGCACCAGCCGGATATAGTTGGCCGCGACCGAGGCGACGAAATTCTTGAAGAACCTCGAATCCTTGATCGGCTGCCGGACCGAACGCCAGAATGACGGCTTGCGGCCGCCAGGCCCGGCAGGCGCTTGTGCGGTGGTGTCGTCCAAGGCTCAGCCTTTGCTGCCGGCCGCTTCCGGGTCGAGCAGCCGATGGAGGTGGACGACGAAATAGCGCATATGCGCATTGTCGACCGTCTGCTGCGCCTTCGCCTTCCACGCCGTCTGCGCAGCCGCATAGCTGGGATAAATGCCGACGATATCGAGCGCGTTGAGATCACGGAACTCGGTGCCGTTCACCGACTTCAGCTCGCCGCCGAACACCAGATGCAAAAGCTGCTTCTTCGAATCTTCCTCGGCCATCATCGCCCCGATCTGTTTGTCAGTACCCGGATGTCCCAACGCGGTTTGGAACCCGGATAATCGTTCGTCAAGCCTCGAATTCGAGGATGACGCCGGCAATCTCATCCAGAAGCGCGCCGCTGCCCGCCACCAGCGCGCCGTGCCGCGTCTCGCGTCCGGCATAGCGCGGCGGCCCGCCCAGATGATTGCGGATGCCGCCGCCGGCCTCGCGCAGAATCAGGTCCGCAGCCGCCAGATCCCAATCATGCGAATTTGGCTTCACAAAGGTCGCGTCGAACTCGCCATTGGCGACGATGGCGATGCGGTAGGCGAGCGAAGAAATGTAGGGCACGTCCGGCAGGCGGGCGCGCAACTGCTGCGGCAGGGCGCCGATCAGCGATTTCGGCCCGCCGACAACGGGCCGGCCGGGCGGCGTCCGCACATGGATCGCGCGGCCGTCCTGCCAGGCGCCGCCGCCCTGCCCCGCCCAGAAAATCGATTGCTTCGCCGGGCAATCCAGCACGCCGCAGACGGGGACGCCATCCTCCACCACGGCCACGCTGACGCACCATGTCGAGCGGCCGTCGAGAAAGGCGCGAGTGCCGTCGATCGGGTCGACGACGAAGGTGCGGCGCGCCGACAGACGGCTTTCGTCGGCGGCGGTCTCTTCGGAAAGCCAGCCGTAACCGGGGCGCGCGGCCAGCAAGGTTTCGCGCAAAAAGCGGTCGACGGCGTAGTCGGCCTCGCTGACCGGCGAATGGCCGCCCTTCATCCACACTTCGGGGCTGCGCCCGAAATAGCGCATGGCGATGCCACCCGCCTCGCGCGCGACGTCCTTCAGCAGGACGAGGTCGTCGGTCAGCGCGGGGTCAGCGTCCGGCAAGGGTCATCCCTTCGACCAGCAGCGTGGGGGCGGCGGTGCCGTAGTTGCGGTCGAGATCGCTCGCCGGCACCAGATTGAGGAACATGTCCTTGAGGTTCGAGGCGATGGTCACTTCGGAGACCGGCCAGGCGAGCTCGCCGTTCTCGATCCAGAAGCCCGAGGCGCCGCGGCTGTATTCGCCGGTCACCATATTGACGCCCTGGCCGAAGACTTCGGTGACATAGAAGCCGGATTTCAGCGAGCGGATGAGGTCTTCCGGGTTCGTATCCCCCGGCTCGATGGCGAAGTTGGTGGAGGACGGCGACACGGAGGAGGCAGCGCGCACGCCGCGGCCATTGGTCGCCAGGCCGAGCTCAAGCGCCGCCGAGGTCGACAGGAACCAGTGGTTGAGCACGCCGCCGGACACCATTTCCAGCTTCTGCCCCTCGACACCTTCGCCGTCGAACGGCCGCGAGGACTGGCCGCGCAGCTTCAGCGGCTCGTCGGTGGCGGTGATGGCGGCGGAAGCGACCTTTTTTCCCATCATGTCGCGCAGGAAGCTGGTCTTGCGCGCGACGGATGCGCCGTTGATGGCGCCGGCAAGATGCCCGGCGATGCCGCGCGCCACGCGCGGGTCGAAGATCACCGTGACCGGTCCGGTCTCGGCCTTGCGGGCGTTAAGACGCTTCACGGCGCGCTCGCCCGCCTTGCGGCCGATCCCGGCAGGCGCGTCGAGGTCGGCGAAATGCAGACGCGAGGAATATTCATAGTCGCGCTCCATGCCGGTGCCCTCGCCGGCGATGACGCTCACTGAGCGGGAAAAGCGCGAGGCGACATACTGGGCGACGAAACCGGTGGAGGTCGCCAGAACCAGACCGCCGAAACCCGCGCTGGCGCTCGATCCGCTGGAATTGGTCACGCCGGGCACGGCGAGCGCGGCCTCCTCCATGGCCAGCGCATCGGCCTTCATCCGCTCCGCGCCGATCTCGGCCGGGTCGAAGAGGTCGAGATCCTTCGGCTCTTTCACCAGAAGCGCGGGATCGGCGAGGCCCTGATAGGAATCTTCCGGCGCGACCTTCGCCATCGCCACGGCGCGCTCGGCCAGCACCTTCGGGTCGGACGCCGCCGTCGCGGAAACGCTCGCCACGCGCTTGCCGACGAAGACGCGGAGCGACATGTCGTCGCTTTCGGAGGCTTCCGTCTTCTCGACCTTGCCCTGCCGCACCGTCACCGACGAGGAGCGGCCGCGCACGGCAACGGCGTCGGCGGCATCGGCGCCGGCCTTCCGCGCGGCTTCGACAAGCGCTGCGACGCGGTCGGTCAATCGGGTGGAGTCGAGGCTATCGGTCATTCACAGGGTCCGGGAAACTTGCAGGGACGCGGCTTCGAAGCGTTCACGGGCCGCGCCATCCATCTATTGTCCCGACCGGAGCTGTGCAATGGCCCGCGTCATCACGATCCCGCGGACGGACCGCCGCCGCATTCAAGGCGGACCACCGCCCGCTCGATGCCGCGCTTCAGGTCGTCCTTGATATGGGCCGTCTCGCGCATGATCTGGTCGATCTTGAGAAAGTCGAGAACGCGGAAGCGCGACACCGCCGGTTTCAGATAGATGTCCGGAGGTCCGTGATGCTTCAACTGGGCGGCTATGATCGACTGCATCATCAGCTGGCTCGCGCCATACATGAGGTCCAGCGTGGAGGGCGGCCTGCCGTTCTCGGTCGGCGTGCCGACGACATCGACGGCGATCACGATATCCGCCAGGCCCTTCAGGAGATCGAACGGCACCGGATCGTAGAAGCCGCCGTCGACATAAAGCCGGCCGTCGCGCATGACCGGGCGGAAGACGCCGGGAATGGCGGCGGAGGCGGCAAGCGCGCTGTTCAGATCGCCCCCCTCGAAAACGGCGAGACTGTGCGCGTAGTAGTCCGTGGCGGTGCAGCGCAAAGGGATGCCGAGCGCCTCGAAACTGTCCGGCACCTGTTCGGGCAGGAAGGCCTTGACGATCCATTCGATGTCGAACTGGCCGAAGCGGACCCCCATGCCCAGCGCCTCGCGGACGCTGCCGGGGCGCGCCTGCCACATGCGGTTCGCCACGCTGCTCGGACGGCCCAGAACCGATCGCGCGAAGGCATGGATATCCGCACCCGTCATGCCGGCGGCCATGCCCGCGCCCATGATGGCGCCGATCGACGAGCCGGCGATGGCGACGGGGCGGATGCCAAGCTCGTCCAACGTCTCGATCACATGGATATGCGCCAGCCCACGCGCCCCGCCGCCGCCAAGGGCAAGGGCAAAGGTCGGCCCGGCGGGATCGGGCATCGGAGAAACGGACGACTTCAAGGGCTCGCTCACAGCTGCTTCCGCGACGTGTAGCAGCTAGGAAGGCCGTCTGTCGCGTTCAAGAACGGCTGAATTCAAGCCCGTCTGAATTCGGGCCCGTCTGAATTCAGGCCCGTCTGATTCAAGCAAGGCGCAGGAAGCGGATGACGGTGTCGCCATAAGCGCG
>JBFWWQ010000294.1:0-4217 GCA_050246095.1 Pseudorhodoplanes sp. | reverse complement strand
TGCGGCCGGCGAACATCCAATAGACCGCGCCGGCGATGATCCCCGCCGCGGTGACGAGCTGCAGACCGAAGGTCACCGGCGCAATGTCGGTGGTCTCCTCCAGACTCATGCCGATATTCGAGGTGAAATAGGCGGCGAGCCCGATCAGGCCGCCGATCACCGCGTAATAGAAGAACGAACGGAAATCGTAGCCCTCCGCGATCGCGATCACGATCAGCGCCGGCAGCAGCGCGCTCATCGCGGCAAAGCCGGTGGCGAAGAAAGCCACCGTGAAGAACGTGACGCGCTCGATCGGATCGGAATCGATCCCGCGCCAGTCCGGCAGCACGAGGCCGAGCGCAATCGCAAGCCCCGCCGCCGCCAGCGCGAGAAACAGCGAGAGGAAAACGACGACGACACGGAAAAGAAGGGGCATGGGCGAGGTCCTGCAAAGACCTGAGAGTCTTTTTCGCGATTCGAAGAAACGCAAAAAAGAGCCTAGTCCGTCATCGACATGGCGCGCAAGGCCATGCGCTCGCGCGCCGAAAGTTTCTCGGTCTCGCTCTTGAGCTGGCCGCAGGCGGCCAGGATGTCGCGTCCGCGCGGCGTGCGCACCGGCGAGGCATAGCCCGCATTGAACACGACTTCGGAGAATTTCTCGATCTGCTCCCAGTCCGAGCATTCGTAGGCCGTGCCGGGCCACGGGTTGAACGGAATGAGATTGATCTTGGCGGGAATGCCCTTGAGCAGGCGCACCAGCTCCTTCGCCTCGGCGAGGGAATCGTTTACTCCCTTCAGCATCACATATTCGAAGGTGATGCGGCGCGCATTGGAGACGCCGGGATAGCTGCGGCAGGCATCGAGCAGTTCGGCGATCGGGTATTTGCGGTTGAGCGGCACCAGTTCGTCGCGCAGGTCGTCGCGCACCGCATGCAGCGAGATCGCCAGCATCGAGCCGATTTCCTCGCCGGCGCGCCGGATATTCGGCACCACGCCGGACGTGGAGAGCGTGATGCGGCGCTTGGAAATCGAGATGCCCTCGCCGTCGCTCGCCGCCTGCAGGCCGTCGCGCACCGCCTCGAAATTGTACAGCGGCTCGCCCATGCCCATCATCACGATGTTGGAGACGAAGCGCTCGCCCTCGGTCGGCAAACCCGGACCCTTCGCGCGCTCGGTATCGGGCCAGTCGCCGAGCCGGTCGCGCGCGACCACGATCTGGCCGACGATCTCGGCGGCGGTGAGATTGCGCACCAGGCGCTGCGTGCCGGTGTGGCAGAACGAGCAGTTCAGCGTGCAGCCGATCTGGCTCGACACGCACAGGGTGCCGCGATCAGTTTCCGGAATGTAGACGCACTCGACCTCGTGCGGGCGCTCGCCCTGCAGGCCGGAGGGCAGCCGCAGCAGCCACTTGCGCGTGCCGTCATGCGAGACCTGTTCGGCGACCACTTCCGGCCGCTCGAGCGTGAAATGCTGCTCCAGCCGCGCGCGCAGCTCCTTCGAGACGCTGGTCATGCGGTCGAATTCGCCGACGCCGCGGAAATGCAGCCAGTGCCAGAGCTGCTGCACGCGCATCTTTCGCGCGCGCTCAGGGACCCCGATCTCGCCGAGCTTCTGCGCCAGCTCCGCGCGCGTCATGCCGACCAGCGAGGGCCGGGCGGGCGCGACATAAATCTCCAGCGGGCTCTTTTCCAGCGCAGGCGCGAGGGCGGCGGTCATCTCAGGCGTCAGGCCCGGCAATGACAGAGAGGCATTTTACCGGCACTCGCTGGCCACGCGATCGAGCGCCTGCGCCAGGCCCTTGAGCGAGAACACGTCGGTGGTGCGGGTGCCGCGACCCGACACCCCCTTCACGGTGACGTCCGCGCCCTTCTTCATCGCCTCGACCATGCGCGCCTCTTCCGCAGCGTTCTTGATCCAGGCCCCGTCATTCTGGGTGTAGAGCGCAAAGCTCGTCGCGCCGATCTCGGCGGCGGCGTCGGAGGCCGGCTTGAACGGATAGCCGATGATGACGGACACCTCCTCGCGCACTTTCTCGGTCGGGCGGGTGGAGACGAACAGGAAGGCCGGGTCGCGCGGCCGGTTGGGCGGATTGGTCGAGGAGGCGTTCGGCTTGGCCAGCGCGAAACAGACCTTCTTGCCGCCCGGGCTCGCGGTATAGGCGCCCCAGTCGCCGAACTGGCCGAGCAGTTGCGCGCCGGTCGTGGGACTGGCGGAGGCCTGGGCCGATGCCGCAGGCTTCGGCGCGGCCGGCCGGGGGGCCGCAGCGGCGGGCGCCGCGGGCTTGGGGGCCGCCGCCGGGGCCGCGGGTTTGGGCGCGGCCGCGGCCGGGGCCGCCGGTTTCTGCTGCTGGCTCTGCTGGGCGAGGGCGGGTGCCGCCACTGCCACCGCAAGCGCCGCGAGCGCTACCGCTCCGGCCGGAATTCTACGCTTCATGTTCACGCGCCTCATGCCTGACGGGTCGCCGCCGCGCCGCCCGTATGGCGAATAATAGACCAAAATCGGCAAATGGAAGGCGCCATTACCGCCCTTGCGGCGTTCCGGCCGGTTCATGCTAAGCGGGGGCCGATGAAAGCCGTTCTTTGCCAGAAGCTGGGCGGGCCGGACGACCTGGTCGTCGCCGACCTGCCCGACCCCGTCCCCGGCCCCGGCGAGGTGCTGGTCCGCGTCATGGCGGCCGGCCTGAATTTCTTCGACACGCTGATCATCGCCGGCAAGTACCAGATCCGGCCCGACTTCCCGTTCTCGCCGGGCGCGGAATTTGCCGGCCTGGTCGAGCGCGTGGGACCGGGCGTGAGTGAATTTTCATCGGGTGAGCGGGTCATGGGCTATTGCGGCTACGGCGCCGCGCGCCAGCGGATCGCGGTCAAGGCGGCGATGCTGACCAAAATTCCGGACGCGCTCGATTTCGACCGCGCCGCCGGGCTGTCGGTCACCTATGGCACCACCTATTACGCGCTGAAGGATCGCGGGCACATGCAGGCCGGCGAGACGCTCGCGGTGCTCGGCGCCGCCGGCGGGGTCGGGCTCGCGGCCGTGGAAATCGGCAAGCTGATGGGCGCGCGCGTCATCGCCTGCGCCTCGTCCGACGACAAATGCGCGTTCGCCAGGGCGCACGGCGCCGACCTGACCGTCAATTACGGCCGCGACGAATTGCGCGACGCGCTGAAGCAGGCGACGCAGGGACGCGGCGCCGACGTCATCTACGATCCGGTCGGCGGCCCCTATGCCGAGAGCGCGCTGCGCGCCATCGCCTGGGAAGGCCGCTTCCTGGTGATCGGCTTCGCGGCCGGCGAAATCCCGAAGCTGCCGCTCAATCTCACGCTATTGAAGAATTGCGACGTGGTCGGGGTTTTCTGGGGCGCCTTCACCCAGCGCGAGCCGCAGGCGCAGGCCAAGAACATGCAGCAGATCGTGCGCTGGTGCGCCGAGGGCAAGCTGTCGGCGCATGTGCACGCGGCCTACCCGCTGGGCGAGACGACGCGCGCGCTGCACGACATCGCCGCGCGGCGGATCATGGGCAAGGCGATCGTGAATCCCTGACCGGAAGCCGGTCAGGCCAGTTCGCGGATTTTCCGCCGTGCCGCCTCGCGATGTTCCGGGCGGATCGATTCCACCACCAGCTTGATCGCGGTCGCCAGCACCGCGGCATCGTCGGCAAAGCCGAGCAGCGGCAGCATGTCGGGGGCGATGTCGAACGGCACCACGAAATAGGCGAGCGCGGCGAGCAGCACCGCGCGCACCTTCAGCGGCGTCTGCTTGTCGAACGCGCAATAATAGGCCGAGAGCAGATCCTCGGCGAAAGGCAGGCCGGCGGCGACCCGCCTGGCCTTGCGCCAGAAGCCGTCGCGCACGATGCGCTCGTCGCGCTCGGCACGGCTTTGCGTGCCGACATCCTGATCCTCGAAGCGGGCGGTGCGTCCGTAACGCATGCCGGTCTCCCTGTTCGCCGCGACCCAATATGGCGACGCCCCGGCGCCGCCACAAGACAACCGCCGGCCGCCGTTTTCGGCCCGCTCACGCCGCGCAGGCGTTCATGGCCTGCGCCAGGCGGATATCCCGCTCGGTCAGGCCCCCGGCATCGTGGGTGGACAGCGTCACCTCCACCGTCTTGTAGACATTGAACCATTCCGGATGGTGATCCATCTTCTCGGCGACCAGCGCGACACGGGTCATGAAGCCGAAGGCTTGGTTGAAGTCGCGGAACACGAATTTCCGGGTGATCGCGTCGCGCCCGGCGA
>JBFWWQ010000293.1:0-4267 GCA_050246095.1 Pseudorhodoplanes sp. | reverse complement strand
GCGGTGATGGCCGATCAGGTTGCCGTTGGCGTCCTCGCCGACCAGGTCGTAGACGAACAGGTCCTGGGTGATGATGACGTCGCCTTCCATGCCAAGGACTTCGGTGATGTGGGTGATGCGGCGCGAGCCGTCGCGCAGGCGCGCGGCCTGCACCACCACGTCGACGGACGAGCAGATCATCTCGCGGATGGTGCGCGAGGGCAGCGAGAAGCCGCCCATGGTGATCATCGATTCGACGCGCGACAGCGCCTCGCGCGGCGAGTTGGCGTGCAGCGTGCCCATCGAGCCGTCGTGGCCGGTATTCATCGCCTGCAGCAGGTCGAATGCCTCGGGTCCGCGCACTTCGCCGACGATGATGCGCTCCGGCCGCATGCGCAGGCAGTTCTTGACCAGGTCGCGCATGGTGATCTGGCCCTCGCCCTCGATATTGGGCGGGCGCGTTTCCAGCCGCACCACATGCGGCTGCTGCAGCTGCAGCTCGGCGGCGTCTTCGCAGGTGATGATACGCTCGTCGTCGTCGATATAGCGGGTCAGGCAATTCAGCAGCGTGGTCTTGCCCGAGCCGGTACCGCCGGACACGATGACGTTGACGCGGCAGCGCCCGATGATCTGCAGGATGGCGGCGCCTTCCGGCGAGATCGAGCCGAATTTGGTCAGCTGTTCGAGCGTGAGCTTGTCGCGCTTGAATTTGCGGATGGTGAGCGCCGGCCCGTCGATCGACAGCGGCGGCACGATGGCGTTGACGCGCGAACCGTCGGGCAGGCGCGCGTCGCAGATCGGAGAGGATTCGTCGACGCGACGGCCGATCTGGCTGACGATGCGCTGGCAGATGTTCAAAAGCTGCTGGTTGTCGCGGAAGCGGATTCCGGTGCGGTGGATCTTGCCGGCGACTTCGATATAGACCGTGCTGGAGCCGTTCACCATGATGTCGGCGATATCGTCGCGCGCCAGCAGCGGTTCGAGCGGTCCGTAGCCGAGAACGTCGTTGCAGATGTCGTCGAGCAGTTCCTCCTGCTCCGAGATCGACATCACGATGTTCTTGATCGCGATGATCTCGTTGACGATGTCGCGGATTTCCTCGCGCGAGGCCTCGGCGTCGAGCCGCGCCAGCTGCGCCAGGTCGATCGCCTCGATCAGCGCGGAGAAGATCGTGCTCTTGGTCTCGTAATAGCTTTCCGAGCGCCGCGAATCGGTATGCAGTTCGAGCGATTCCGGGGTCGGCTTCTTCTGCGGCACCAGCGGCGGCGACAGCAGCGGCGCGCCCAGCCCGCTGGAGGGGATCGGCGCGCGTCCGTTGTCGGACGGCGCCGGCGCGGGATGCGACGCGGCAGCCGGAGGCGGCGGCGCGACGGCCATAGCCGCCGCTGCGGCCGCGGGCTCGCGGGGCGCGGGGGCGGCCGGTCGGGGGCCGGGGCCGGACTGGGAACGCTTACCGAACACGACTCATCTACTCCAGCGTCTTTAAGTCTTTGGCTTGCGAAGCTTCGACAGCAGCGAGGCCAGGGCGCTGCCGCCCTTCTGCTTCTTGGCTTCGGTGCGTCCCGTGAGCACTTGCGCGAGCTGGCGGAAGGTCTCGGCGGTCTCGTGCTTGGCGGAGACTTCCGCGATCATCTGGCCGTTATTGGCGGCGGTTCCGAACAGTTGCGGCTCGAAGCCGATGACGGCGATCGGCTCGTCCTCCAGCGCCTTGGCGAAATCCGCGGCGTTGATTTCCGGCCGCTTCGGCACGCCGACCTGGTTGAGCAGGTAGAACGGGCGGCGGTCGTTGGCGCGTCCGGCCTTGAGGATGTCCACCATGCTCTTGGTGTTGCGCAGATTGGCGAGATCGGGCGCGGCGACGATCAGGATGTCGTCGGCGGCGAGCAGCGTGCGCTTGCTCCAGCCGGTCCATTGATGCGGCACGTCGAGGATGATGACCGGCACGGTGGCGCGCAGCGAATCGAGGATCGCATCGAACGCTTCCGCGCCGAAATCGTAGACGCGGTCGAGCGTCGCCGGCGCCGCGAGCAGGCTGAGATGGTCCGAGCATTTCGACAGCAGCCGGTCGACGAAAGCGGTGTCGATGCGCTCCGGCGAGAACACCGCGTCGGCGATGCCCTGCGGCGGGTCCTGGTTGAAGTCGAGGCCGGCGGTGCCGAACGCCAGATCGAGATCGGTGACGACCGAATCCAGGTTGAGATCGCGCGCCACCGCCCAGCCGATATTGTGCGCGACGGTCGAGGCGCCGACCCCGCCCTTGGCGCCGACCACGGCGACGATGCGCCCGACCGGCTTGGCGTCCGGCGCGGAGAACAGCCCGCAGACCGAGCGCACGATGTCAAGCGCGCCGACCGGGACCAGGAGATAATCGCTGACGCCGCGCCGCACCAGTTCGCGGTACAGCATGACGTCGTTGTGCCGGCCGATGACGATGACGCGCGTGCCGGAATCGCAGACCTCGGCCAGCGAATCGAGTCCGGCCAGGATGTCTTCCGCGCGCGACTGGAATTCGAGCACGATCACGTTCGGCGTCGGCGCGGTGCGATAGGCTTCGGCCGCCGCCGCCATGCCGCCCATCTGGATCTTGAGATGCGCCTTGCCCAGCCGGCGGTCCTCGCCGGCGGCCTGAATCGCGGCCGCGGTCTCCACCGCCTCGCAGAAGGCCTGGATCGAGATGCGCGGCGCCGGCGCGATATGCTCCTCGGCCGCGGGCTCGGGCGCCGCGAATTCCTCGTTCTGAAGGGCGTTCATGCTCATTTGCCGACGTCGCTCAGCTTGCCTTTGTCCGGATTCTCGACGCGCGTCGCCGTCGGCTGGCCGCGGCGATAGTTCTCCATCACGTAGGTGCGGCGCTGCTGGTACACGCCGCCTTCGCCGCGCGGCTGGATGAGGTCGGACGGATTCTCCACCATCGCCGCGAGGTTGCGCTGGTTGGCGCAGCCGAGATTCCAGTAGACGCGGTTTTCCTGGTAGGCCGGGGTCCAGCTCGGGCCGAGATCGTCCGGCCACAGCCCGCAGGGGCCGGCTTCCGCGACCATCTTGGAATAGCTCATCTTCACCGTGCCGAGCCGGCCCGGCTCCGGATGGTAGGTCTGCGTGCGCACGACGTTCGCCGGAATGCCGGAGGCGGCGATCAGCGCATGCGCTTCGCGCATCGCTTCCGAGGCCGCCATCTGGTTGACGGTGCCGGCGGGAACCTCGATGACGATGCCGCCGGTCGATTCGCGCCGCCAGCGCTGCGCGAAGGCGACCACGTCCGCGCGCTGCTCCGCGGTGAGCGCGCCGCGCCGGTTGCCGATCAGCAATTCGACGGTGCGCTCGCCTTCCTTGATCTGGATCGGATGCCGCTTGCGGTAGTCGTTCGGTATCGAGGCATTCTGCTGCACATAGCAGCCGGCCAGAAGCAGGGCCGCGCCGGCCAGCAGGCCCGCGCGCAACGCCGCGAGCGCCGGAGCGCGCCGCAAGGCGGGAGGATTGTCACTCGTCATCGCGCGTCCCCGTCCTCAGTCCAGAATGAACCCGACATTGCCCTTGTAGGCCTGTCGCGGATCGACCTTGCCGGTGAAGCCGTAGATGCGGTTCAGCCGGCCGAGCAGCACGGTGGAAGGATCGTAGGCGTCGGCAAAGCCGTCGTCGGGCCGCGACAGATCCTTGATCGAGACGGCGCGCACCACATAGGGCGTCGCCAGGATCATCAGTTCGGTCTGCTTGTTGATGTAGTCGCGGCTGCGGAACAGCGCGCCGAGGATCGGCAGCTGCTGCAGGCCGGGAATGCCGTTGATCTGCTGCTTGGTCTGCTCCTGGATCATGCCGGCCAATGCCAGCGAACCGCCGGAGGGAACCTCCACCACGGTTTCGGCGCGGCGGGCGCGGATCGAGGGCACCGTCAGCGTGGTGCCGCCGGTGACGCCGAGCGTGATCGAGTTTTCGGTCGAGAGGTCGGAGACTTCGGTGCCGACCTTCAGGCTGATGCGGCCTTCGGAAAGAACGACCGGGGTGAAGCTGAGCTGCACGCCGAACTTCTTGAAGTCGATCTGCTGCTGGCAGACCGGGGGCGATCGCGTGGTGTCGCAGCTCAGGCCGTTGGGGATCGGAAATTCGCCGCCGGCGACGAACAAGGCGGTTTCGCCCGACACTGCCGTCAGGCTCGGTTCGGCGAGCGTGCGGATCACGCCGGCGCGCTCCATCGCGCGCAAAGTCGCGTTGACGCTGCCGATCTTGAACAGGCTCTTGCTGTCGCTGAGCGCCTGGCCGGTCGCGGAGAACGGATTGACGCTGTTGAAGTTGA
>JBFWWQ010000292.1:0-4288 GCA_050246095.1 Pseudorhodoplanes sp. | reverse complement strand
GTTGGCGATGAAGGTCGAGAACGGCACGCCGGCGAGTTCCACCTGCTCGCAGGCCATCTCCGTCAGCTTCGGGATGGTGATCTCGATGGCGTCGCGGGTCTTCTGGAAATAGCTCGACTTCACCGCCGGGTCCCACTCGAAGAAGCTGGTGTCGTTGATGAAGTTCTTCACCACGAAATAATTGCCGGCACCGGCAAACGGCATCACCTCGTCGATCTCGTTGAGCGAGGCGATCGAGGGCCCGAGCACGTGGAACAGCGCGAAAGTGAATTCGCCCGCATGCACGGCATCGAAGAAGCCGTTGCTCTCGAATGCCTTCAACGTCGCGGTCAGGTGCCCCGCGCGCAGGTCGATGACCGTGACCTTGGCGTCGCTGGTGCCGAGCGTGTCGAGCACGCGCATCTGGTCGGCGGTCGCGGTGATGTCCACGATCTCGGTCACATTGGGATGAAACCGCTTCAGCGTTCCGCGCGGATATTCGGCGTCGAAGGCGCGCGCCGGCACGGATTTGGCCCGCAGATAGTCGAGCACCGTGCGCGCGATCGTGGTCTTTCCGACTCCGCCCTTGTCGGCGCCGATGACGAGTACCGCTGGCTTCATAGCTTGTCCCTCAAAATCCGGAATTGCGCGCGGGTTGCTGCAAGGAGTGGATCGGCGCTGCAACGGGCCGCGTGCGACGCGGGCCGCGGTCCCGGGTTCGTCCCGCCGGAGCGACATTTACCGCAGCGTCCGGCGTGGTTATATCGCCGGAACCGCCTGTGACAACCCTGCGGTTGGTCGCGCGCTCCTGAGATTGCATCCTTCGTCCCGATGTCCCGACAGCCGTTCACCGCATGGACCGTAGCCTTTGCCGCCCTTGCGACGGCCGCGGTCGCCTGCCCCTTGCACGCGCAAGAATTCGGGCCACCGCAGATCAGCGTTGTCCGGGCTGATTGGGGCCGCGCCGTGGCGGAATTGGCGCAGCTTCCGCTCGCAACGGCGACGGACCCCGACACCTCCAGGCCGCTGGAAGAGCTGAACGCGGCGCTCGCGGCCCCCTTCCCCGGCATCGCCGCAAGTCCCGTCCCGGTATTGCTGCCGCTCGACGCCGCCGCCTATCTGCGCGACCGCGCGGCCGGCACGGCGCTCGGCATCGACCGCTACCTGTCGGGATTTCGGGCCTCGCGCTACTTCAATGCCGGCCCCTCGGGCTATGACGCGGTGTTCGAATTACGCTCGGGGGCGACGCCGGAATTGTCCAACCTCGCCTCCCGCGAGCCGGTCTATGTCAACATCACGGGCGCGGCCGCCTTGTTCGAACTGCCTCCGCCGAACGGCGAGGAGGAACTGTCCAATCACGGCCTGGAGCGGGAGATTCCCGGGCTGCGGCGTTTCATCATCGAGAACCACATGCGCTTCGCATTCGAGCGCTACGGCGTTACCTACGTGGTCTCGATCCTGTGTTTCGACGGGCCGGCGCGCGGGCGGCGCGTGTCCTGCCGCGACGCCGACCGCGTCGGCAAGGCATTCCTGCGCGCGCTGCAATTCGCCGGCGGCAAGCCGCAAAGCGTCCCGGCGCGCGCGGCCGCACCGGCGCGGCCGCAAAAGCTCTCCGAGGATTTCCGCTACCATGCACCGGGGCAGATCATCCCGCGCACCGGGGTCAAGGGGCGCGGCGGTGTGCCCGATCCCACGGTCTATGCCGCGATCCGCTTTCCGATGCAGGACGCGCCCGCCTTCGTGAACTCGCAATCCTTCATGCATTGGGGCAATTGCGACATGACCGGGCGCGTCGGATGGCGGCGCAACAAGGGCGCGCCGTATCGCTGCCGCATCAATGCCAAGCCGCTCGTCTTCGACGAATCCGCGCCGGAGAATTACGCCTATCCCTGGCGGGATAATTTCTGCGAGCACCGCGCCTTCTACGTCTCGCAATGCCCGTCCGGCTTCGGGCACCAGGGCGTCGACATCCGCCCCTCCGAATGCCGGCTGCGCAAGCCCGACAGCGACCGCTGCCAGCCCTACCACGCCGCGGTGGTGGCCGCGCGCCAAGGCATGATCCTGCGTCCGGGCAGCCAGGACGGCGTGGTGCTGGTCAGCAATGCGCCGGACGCCCTGCTGCGCTTCCGCTACATCCACATGAACCCGCGCATGCTGGACGCGGACACGATGACCAACGGCCGTGTGGTGCAGGAGGGCGAGGTCGTCGGCCAGGTCGGCAATTACAGCCGCTACGAGGGCGCGACCACGGTGCACCTGCATTTCGAGATGCTGGTCCCGACCCGCTACGGTTTCGTGCGCGTGAACCCCTACGCCACCCTGATCGCCGCCTATGAGCGGCTGATCGGTGCCCGCGGACAGGCGATCGAAGCCCCCGATTCCGAGGCGGTCGTCGCCTCCCCCGGCAACGGCGCCGAAACCGAGAAGGCCGCGGCCCCGCGCAAGGCGAAGCCGCGCAAGAAGAAGAAGCGGCGGCGCTGAGCGGGTGCCCGATTGCCGCCCGACTTGTCGCGGATAGGATGGCCGCATGAGTCGGATAGTCGCACCCTCGTTGACCCGCCGCGCCTGGCTTGGCACCGCGCTCGGCGCTGCCGGGTCCCTGCTGCTGCTGGCCCCGCTGCGGGCGCAGTCGGCGGCGCAGCCCTTCGAGCAATGGGTGGTCGCGTTCCGCCCGCGCGCGCTGGCCAGGGGCGTGTCGGAAGCGACCTATGACCGCGTGATGGGCCGCCTGAAGCCGGACCTCTCGGTATTCGCGCAGCAGCGCAAGCAGCCGGAATTCAACGAGCAGCTCTGGCAATATCTGAACCGGCGCGTGTCGGAATGGCGCATCACCGCGGGACGCGAGCGGGCGCGCGAATACGCGCCGCTGCTCGCACGCATCGAGCGCGATCCGGGCGTGGAACGCGCGGTCATTCTCGGCCTGTGGGGGATCGAGACCGCGTTCGGCGATCCGATCGTCGAGCGGAACCATTTCAAGCCGGTGATCCCCTCGCTGGCCGCGCTCGCCTGGGGCGAGCCGCGAAGGCGCGCCTATTGGGAAACCGAGCTCATCAATGCGCTGCGCATCGTCGAGCGCGGCTGGAGCACGCCGGAGCAGATGCGCGGCTCCTGGGCCGGCGCCATGGGGCATACGCAGTGGATGCCGGAGGTCTGGCTCAATGTCGGCATCGATTATGACGGCGACGGCCGCGTCAATCCGTTCGGCCGGCCCGACGACGCGCTCGGCTCCAGTGCGCGCTACCTGATCCAGCGCGGCCGCTACCGGCGCGGCGAACATTGGGGTTACGAGGTGAAGGTGCCGGGCGGCGGCCGCTCCTCGGATGCGCAGCGTCCCTATGCCGAGTGGCAGAAGGCCGGCATCGTGCGCGCCGACGGCCAGCCCTTCCCGCAGCCGCAGGCGCGCGCGCAGCTCTGGGTGCCGGTGGCCGGCGGCCCTGCCTTCCTGATCGGTCCGAACTTCTTCTCGATCAAGTCCTACAATCCTTCGATGAACTACGCGCTCGCCGTGGTGCATCTCGGCGACCGCGTGCTCGGCGCGGGCCCCTTCGTCCAGCCCTTCCCCGGCAGCGAGCGGGCGCCGACGCTCGCCGAGGTGCAGGAAATCCAGAAGCGCCTGACCGCGCTCGGCTTCGACACCGCAGGCACCGACGGGCGGGTCGGGCTGCAGACCATGGCGGCGGTGCGCGATTATCAGAAGCGCGTTGGCATGGCGCCCGCCGACGGCTATGCCGGCGTGAAGCTGCTGGCGCGGTTGCGGCAGGGTTCCTGATCCAGGCCCGGCGGGGCGCCGGCAAGGCGCGCTTGTCCTCGCGCGCGTCCAGCCGGACAGGGACCGGTCCGTCGTCCCCCGATAGTCGAAGATTGTGCAACAATGCCGTTCGCACTTGGCGACTTCCGCGCGCAAATGCCAATACCTATAGTGGTGCCAACGAGGCCCGACGCCGCAGGCGCAACGGGGCCCGCACAGGGAGAACGCAGCATGGCCGGGCTCTTGCGGCACGCGCGGCATCGTCCGGGACAGGCGGCATGACACAGCCGACATCCGGCAGCGCGCGACACGGCGCGCGCAAAGCCGACGCCCTCGCCGCGCTGGAGCGGCCGCAGGGCGCGGGCGCCAATGCGCCCGGCTTCGGCAGCGACGTGGTCGCCGACACCTTGCGCGCGCTCGACATTGCCTATGTCGCGCTCAATCCCGGCGCGAGCTATCGCGGGCTGCACGACAGCCTGGTCAATTATCTCGGCAACGAGCGGCCGCAAATGCTGCTCTGCCTGCACGAGGAAAGCGCGATCGCGATCGCGCAGGGCTATG
>JBFWWQ010000291.1:0-4297 GCA_050246095.1 Pseudorhodoplanes sp. | reverse complement strand
ACCATCCGGACGGGGCCACCGGCTACCGCCTGGAATACGGCGGGCGCGTCTTCGCCTATCTCACCGACAACGAATTCGCGTCGCCGGAAATCGATCCCGGCCTGATCGCGCTGGCGCGCGACGCCGATCTCGCGGTCTACGACACGACCTATACCGATGCCGAAATCCTCAGCAAGAAGGGCTGGGGGCATTCGACCTGGCGCGAAGGGCTGCGATTGGCCGACGCCGCCGGGGTGAAGACATTTTGCCTGTTCCATCACGCGCCCGACCACGACGACGCGGCGATGGACCGGATTGCCCAGGAAGCGCAGGCCACCCGACCCGGCACGATCGTTGCCACGGAAGGGACGGTCATCGCGCTGTCATGATGCCGTGTTGCCGGGCGGCTTCGGGATGATGAGGAACTAGAGGATGGACCCGCAAAGCCTGTTGGGATGGATCGAGAAATTCCTCCCCGAACCCCTGTCGCATCTCGACTGGTCGAGCCCGATGCTGGTTCTGCAGGAACTGGTCGCGTTCGGCTGGTCGAAGCTCGATTTGACCAACACGATGGGCCTGATCGGCGGACTGGTCTATGTCGCGACGCTGTGGATGCGCACCATGGTGCCGCTGCGCATCATCGGCATCTTCTCGAACTTCTTCTTCCTCGCCTACGGCATCCTGGCGCGCTCGCTGCCGACCTTCATGCTCTATGCGGTGCTGCTGCCGATCAACCTGTTCCGCCTGATCCAGATGCTGACCCTGATCCGCAAGGTGAAGACGGCGACCGAGACCGACCTGTCGATGGACTGGCTGAAGCCGTTCATGAGCCAGCGCAAGTACAAGAAGGGCGAAATCCTGTTCAAGAAGGGCGCGCAGGCGAACGAGATGTTCTACACCGTCTCGGGCCGCTTCCTGGTTTCCGAGCTCGGCATCGAAATTCCCTCCGGCCGCATCATGGGCGAGCTCGGCCTGCTGGCGCCGGGCAACCGCCGCACCCAGACCGTGGAATGCATCGAGGCCGGCGAAGTGCTGACCATCACCTACGACAAGGTGCTGGAATTGTATTTCCAGGATCCCGAATTCGGCTTCTACTTCCTGCGTCTGACCACCGAGCGGCTGATGCAGAACGTGGCGCGGCTGGAAAAGACCATCGAGCAGAACAAGCAGCAGATCGACCAGCTCCGGCTTGCCGCCGGCCCTTCCGCGCGGCAGCCCTGAGCTTCAGATCAAGAGCGGCCGGTCGCCCGATGCCGCGCTCCCGGCCGATGCCGCCGCCGGCCCGGCCGGCCCGGTTTCGCCGCCCATCACGAAGAGCGGATCGACGTCGAGCGCCGCGGCATCGGCCAATGTGAAAGTGCGGTTGTCGAGGATCAGCCAGCGGCCGTCGAGACGCACCGCCGCGACCGCATGGTGCTGCCGCAGACCGCGCTTCTCCGACACGATCACGAAGCGCAGGTCCTGCGCCGGCAGGCCGGCCTCCTGCAGCAGCGCGAGCTTGGCGAAGGCATAATCCTCGCAATCGCCGCGCCCGGATTCGAACGTCGCGAGCGGCGAAGTCCAGCGGTCGATCACGCCGTTCTGGACAAGATCGGGCTGCGCGCGGATCGCCAGATTGACCGCGCGGTTGACCTCGCCGATACGGGCGCGCCCTTCGCGCATGCGCGCGCTATCGACGATGGCATTGAAGCGGCGCGCCGGCTCGGACGCGCAGTCGGTGCCGGCATTGCGGCAGGCGGCGGCGAGCTCACGCTCGCGCGCCGTATCCGCCATCACGGTCGTCCATTTGGTCCAGAGCGGCCCGTACGGACGGACCCGGTAGCGCGCGGCGAAGGGCTCCTCCGACGCCGCGCGCGGCGCGGCCGGCGGCTCCGGCGCGATCCGGCCCACCGGATGCGCCAGCGCGACACGGATCGCGGCTTCGTCGGAATAGGGCTTCGGCTCGGCTGTTGCCGTCACCGGCAACAGCGCGAGCACGAGCGCGAATGCGCCACCCCTTATGGTGATACGCCTGGCCACTGTGACGCCCCGTTCCGGGGCATCGGCCGGCTTGCGCCAGTCCTGTCCCGGATTTGTATGGGGACAGGCATACGGCGCGCACGGCTTCGGACCGGTTAAGCGCGCCGGCCGCGGCGAGCGATGATGCGTAACGTCGTAACCGGATCGGAATCAGGCGCGGTTAACGCTTCGCCAAATGCGTCCGGGCAGACGAAAAGGGACCCCGCATGGGGTCCCTTTGCCGTTCGACGCCCGTGGCGTTTACGAAGCGCTTACCAGCGCTGCGCGCCGTACCAGTCGTCGATGTCCTTCTTCACCTGGTCCTTGGCCAGGCCGTAGCGCTCCTGGATCTTGCCCTCGAGCTGGTCGCGCTGACCGTTGATGACATCGAGGTCGTCGTCGGTCAGACGGCCCCACTGCTCCTTCACCTTGCCCTTGAGCTGCTTCCAGTTTCCTTCGACGCGGTTCCAGTCCATACGCCTTCCTCCTCTGTGACGGAAATGAACAGCACACAAAACGCTTCGCGAGCGGCTTGGTTCCGCGGAACCGGCTTTGGAACGCGGTTGCGATGGCGTCCGTCGGCGCAGGACAGCCGCGCCGCCCCGTAACGGAGCACCGTCACACCGCCGTCCTGTGACGCGCGATGCAGGTCTCCAGCACCTCGTCCATCGGGCGCTTCCACCAATTGTCCTGCGAGAAAATCTCGACCTCGGCATAGCCGGCAAAGCCTTCGGCCTCCACCGCTGCGCGGCATTTGCGGATATCGATCACGCCGTCGCCCATCATGCCGCGGTCGAGCAGCAGGTGGTTGGTCGGCACCAGCCAGTCGCAGACATGGAAGGCGAGGATGCGCGCGCGGCCGGCCCGCTTGATCTGGTCGAACAATTCGTAGTCCCACCAGACATGATAGAGATCGACGGCGAGCCCGAGCGCGCCGCTGCGCGCGGAATCGAGACGATCGCAGATGTCGAGCGCGTGGCGCATGGAATTCACGCAGGCACGGTCGGCGGCATAGCCCGGATGCAGCGGCTCGATGGCGAGCGGCATGTTCGCCTTGCGCGCATGGTCGAGCAGAACGCCGATCTCCTCCTCGACCATGCGCTGGGCGGCGGCGAGGTCCTTGCTCGGGGCGCTTCCCGGGCGCGAATATTGCGGCAATCCCCCGACCACCAGCACCAGGCAGGGCGCGCCGAGGGCGGCGGCCTCGTCGACGGCGCGGCGGTTGTCGTCGCGCGCCTGCTGCAGGTGGGCTGCGTCGGCGGTGAACATGCCGCCGCGGCAATAGCCGGAGAGCTCGAGTCCCGCATCGCGCACCGCCTTGACGGCGCGGTCGAGCCCGACATCGGCGACCTGGTCGCGCCAGGGCGAGATGCCGCGGATGCCGAGCCGCGCCAGGGCGTCGACGATCTGCACGAGGTTTCCCTGCATGCGCACGGTCGCCGTATTGATGGAAAGCCAGCGATGGTCCCTGGAGAAGTCGCGCATGATTTGATCGTGTCCCGGATGCGGTGCAGCGCCTGAAGCGCGGTTACGCGCGTCTTTGACGCGCTATGGCGGTGCACCGCCGATCCGGGACCGCCACAGATTGGAACGGTCCCGGGTCTGCAGCGCATCACTTCGTGCTGCGCTGCGCCCGGGACACGCTTAGGGGATGGACATCAGCCGACGCCCCGCGTCTCCAGGATCAACTGCATGCGGTGCACGGCGAGCGCCGGATCGCGCAGCAGGCCGGCGGCGTCGGCGAGGCGGAACAGTTCGGCAAGATGCAGCGTCGAGCGCGTGCTTTCCTGTCCGCCGATCATGGTGAAGTGGTCCTGGTGGCCGTTCAGATACGCCATGAACACGACGCCGGTCTTGTAGAAGCGGGTCGGCGCCTTGAAGATGTGACGCGACAGCGGCACGGTCGGCGCCAGGATGTCGTCGAAGCTCTTGCGGTCGCCCTGGGCGAAGGCCGCAAGCGCAGCCGAGGCGGCCGGCGCGATGGCGTCGAAAATGCCGAGCAGCGCGTCGGAATAGCCCCTGTCGTCGCCCGCGATCAGCTCCGCATAGTTGAAGTCGTCGCCGGTATACATGCGCACGCCCTGCACCAGCCGGCGGCGCATGGCGATCTCGCGGTCCTTGTCGAGCAGCGAAACCTTCACGCCGTCGACCTTGGACTCGTTGGCGTTGATGATGTCGGTCGCGGTATCGGTCGCGGCGGAAAGGTCGGTGGTTCCCCAATATCCCCTCAGCGCCGGATCGAACGTGTCGCCGAGCCAGTGGATGATGACCGGCGCGCGCACCTGCGACAGCACCCGGTCATACACCCTGGCATAGTCGT
>JBFWWQ010000290.1:0-4315 GCA_050246095.1 Pseudorhodoplanes sp. | reverse complement strand
GTTCGGGGAGATCGCGACGCCCTTCGCGCCGATGCCGAGGAAGCCGCCGACGCCCACGATATAGGCGTGGATCTTGCCGTCCTTATCGAACAGCACGTCGCTCACGTCGCCGATCTTCTCGTCATTGCTGCCGACAACGTCGGTTCCGATGAACTTCGAGGACAGCATCTGATCCGGCTTTTGCGTGTTCACGAACTGGCCGGAAGCCGGCATGCTGGTGGTCGCCGCCGGCGCGGTCGTTGCGGGCTGGGTCGTCGTGGTCTGCGCCTGAGCGACACCCACGGTTAGCGCCGCTGCGGCCACAGTCGTCATCAAGGTCTTCAACATGGTTCGCCTCCTTGTGCGGAAATGTACGGAAACACGCGCACGCCGTGCATCTTCGGCGTGATGCGCAAACAACGTCCGGCCGCGTCGGGAAGTTCCGGAAATGAGGCGTTTTGGCAGAGGCGCGGGTTCCCGCGGCAACGCGCAACGCTTTGTTAAGCATCCACGCGCTCAATGGCTCCGCAGGCGTGCCGGGCGGTCCGGCCCCGGTTCCTTGACGCCCATATTGCCCCATGATAGCCCATCTAGTCCCAAACCGGCTCGACGGGCGACACGACGGGCGACATGGACCGGTTTCTTTCCCAGTTCGTGCTGAAATTGGACGCGAAGCGGCGGGTCTCGATCCCGGCGCCGTATCGCGCGCTGCTGGCGCGCGAAAAGCTCGACGGCCTCTATTGCTTCCTGTCGCCGGACCGGCCCTCGCTGGACGCGGGCGGCCAGGCGCTGTTGTCCGAGATCGAGCAGGTGATCGAGGGCTGTCCGCCGCTGTCGGACGAGCGGGAGCAGATTTCGACGGCGCTCTACGGGACGAGCGAATTCCTCAGGCTCGACGGGGAAGGGCGCGTCACGCTCACCGACACGTTGCAGGATCATGCCGGGATCATGGACGCGGTGGCGTTCATCGGCCTCGGCCACAAATTCCAGATTTGGGCACCCGACCGGCTCAGTGCGCAGCTTTCCGAGGCCACCGGAAAACTGCGCACGCTGCGCCGCAGGCTGGGCAGCCCGCGTCCGGGCAGGGTGCAAGGAGCACGGGAACGATGACGGGCCGCGACGGCGGGTCTCCTGCTGTCGCTGGCGGACCGGCTCGTCATGTTCCCGTGCTCTGCCCGGCGGCGACCGGTTACCTTAAGCTCCGCGATGGCGGCATCTATGTCGACGGCACGTTCGGGGCCGGCGGCTATGCCCGCAGCATGCTCGATGCCGCGAACTGCACCGTGATCGGCATCGACCGCGACCGGAGTGCGATCGCTTCGGGGGCCGGGCTTGTCGAACATTATGCCGGGCGGCTTGTGCTGGTGGAGGAACGCTTCTCCCGGCTCGACGCCGTCGCGCGCGACTGCGGATACGGGCAGATCGACGGGGTCGTGCTCGATCTCGGCGTCTCGTCGATGCAGCTCGATCGGGCGGAGCGCGGCTTCTCGTTCCGCCAGGACGGACCGCTCGACATGCGCATGCAGCGCGAGGGTGCGGATGCGGCCGATGTCGTCGCGCAATTGTCGGATCGCGATCTCGCAACCGTGATCGCCTTGCTCGGCGAGGAACGCCACGCGCGCGCGGTGGCGCGGGCGCTGGTGCGCGCGCGCGCCATCGCCCCGATCGACACGACCGGCCGGCTCGCGGAGATCGTCGGGCGCGTGGTGCATGCCAGGCCCGGCGCCATTCATCCGGCGACGCGCACCTTCCAGGCCTTGCGCATGTTCGTGAACGAGGAATTGGCGGAGATTGCGCATGCGCTCGAAGCGGCGGCGCGCATCCTGAAACCGGGCGGCCGGCTTTGCGTGGTCTCGTTCCATTCGCTGGAAGACCGGGTCGTGAAGAATTTCATCGCCGGCGAGGCGCGCCTCTCGGTGTCGCGCCATGCCCCCGATCTTGCCCGCCGCTCGCCGGCGTTCCGCGCGCTGACCCGAAAGCCGGTCACGGCGGACGAAACCGAGATCGCGGCCAATCCGCGGGCGCGCTCGGCCAAGCTGCGCGCCGCCGAGCGCACCGAGGCGCCGGCGCAGGAAGGCACGGCGACGGCGCTGCTGCCGCGCCTGCCCGACCTGGCGCTGGTCAAGGCGGGAGGCTGACATGCGGCTCCTGCACCTGATGATGATCGCTCTGCTGGTTGCGGCCGCGGTCTATGTCTACGAGATCAAGCTCAGCTCCGCGCTGCAGGCCGAGCGCCTCGCCAACCTGCGCGGGGAGCTGCGCAAGGAGCGCGACGCCATCGCCGCCTTGCGCGCGGAATGGACGAAGCTCGACAATCCCGTGCGCATGCAGGGACTGGCGCAGCGGCACCTGACGCTGAAGCCGATGGATTCCGCGCAGATCGACAGCCTCGACAAGCTCCCGGAACGTAGCGCCGGCGTTTCACCCGGCGATCCCGATCCGATCGGGAGCATGATCGACGATACCGATGCCCCCACCGCCGGCATCGGCGCGCGGCCGGAGCCGCGTCCATGACCGCACCGGTAACCGACCGGCCTCCCTCGCGGGCCGAGCGCTGGCGCGCGCTGCTGATGCGCCTGCTCTACGGCGCCAAGGTCGACCGCGCGGTGAAATCGCGCGCGCGCGTCGGCCTCGCCATCGCCGCCTTCGCGATCGTCTATGCCGTCATCGGCGGGCGCCTGGTGCTATATGGCCTCGCGCACGACAAGCATGCCGAGCGCCGGATCGCCGGCCGCGACGCGGTCGCCACCGCGCGCCCCGACATTCTCGACCGCAACGGCGAGATTCTCGCAACCGATGTCCGCATGCCCTCGCTGTTCGGCGAACCGCGCCGCATCATCGACGTCGACGAGGCGGTGGAACTGCTGACCGCGACCGTTCCCGATCTCGACGCCGCCGAAGTGCGCGAACGGCTTTCCTCGCGCAAGGGATTCGTCTGGCTCAAACGCGAAATCACCCCGCAGCAGCAGAAGGCGATCCACAAGCTCGGGCTTCCCGGCATCGGCTTCACCGCCGAGAACAAGCGCGTCTATCCGAACGGTCCGGTGGTTTCGCACCTGCTCGGCCACGTCAATGTCGACAACCAGGGCATCGCCGGCATCGAGAAGTGGCTGGACAATCGCGGTCTCGCCGATCTGCATCTGCTCGGCTTCGCCACCGACCGCATGCAGAAGCCGGTCGAGCTCGCCGTCGACCTGCGCGTGCAGCATGCCTTGCGCGACGAACTGACGACGGCGCGCGAACGGTACAACGTCAAGGTCGCCGCCGCCGGCCTCGTCACCGACGTGCGCACCGGCGAAGTGGTCGCGATGGTTTCCGTGCCGGATTATGATCCGAACGACCCGCGGCAGGCGCTCGATCCGACGCGCATCAACCGCCTGACCACCGGCGTGTTCGAGATGGGCTCGACCTTCAAGGCGCTAACGGTCGCCATGGCGCTCGATTCCGGCAAGGCCTCGCTGTCGTCGTCGTTCGACGCGCGTATGCCGCTGCGCTACGGCAAGTTCAATATCAGCGACTATCACGCGCAGAAGCGCGTGCTGACGGTTCCGGAGATTTTCACCTATTCGTCGAATATCGGCACCGCGCGCATGGCGCTCGCGGTCGGCGTCGAGGGCCACAAGGCGTTCCTGCGCAAGATGGGTCAGCTCGATCGCATGCGCACCGAGCTTCCCGAAAGCGCCGAGCCGCTGGTGCCGAAGCGCTGGGGCGAACTGAACACGGTCACGATCGCCTTCGGGCACGGACTTTCGGTGGCGCCGCTGCAGGCGGTGGCTGCCGTCGGCGCGCTGATGAACGGGGGCAAGCTCATTCCCCCGACATTCCTCAAGCGCAGCGAGAGCGAGGCCGCGGCGCTCGCAAAACCGGTGATCCGGCCGGAGACCAGCGACCGCATGCGCTATCTGATGCGCCTGAACGCCGAGAAGGGTTCCGCCAGGAAGGTCGACATTCCCGGCTATTATGTCGGCGGCAAGACCGGCACGGCGGAGAAGGTGATCAACGGCCGCTATTCCAAGACGCGGCTGCTCACCACCTTCATGGCCGTGTTCCCGTCGGATGCGCCGCGCTATCTCGTCACCATCATCCTCGACGAGCCGCAGCCGACCAAGGAGACGATGGGCTACGCGACGTCGGGCTGGAACGCCGCGCCGACCGCGGGGCGCGTGGTCGAGCGCATCGCGCCGATGCTCGGCATCATGCCGCGGTTCAACCTGCCGCCCGCCGACAGCCTCATTCTTGCGGCCACCTCGGGGATCAGATAGGACCCGGTCGATCTTCCATCTGGCCACGGCCACAATCGAATGCTGTATGGTTTCCGCGTTCGCCGCCCGCGGCG
>JBFWWQ010000289.1:0-4334 GCA_050246095.1 Pseudorhodoplanes sp. | reverse complement strand
CAGCCGGCAATTGTTGGTACCGAGATCGAGCGCCGCATAGGCCACGCCGCCATACACGGCGGTTCCCGCCCCGGCCGGGCCGGATGGCGGCACAAACGGCGATACCCGACCCCGCGGGGTCTTCAGCGCAACGTCGCGCGCGGGATCGAGGCCGGTCGCCCGGGCCTCGTCTTGCATTGCAAACTCGCCCTGCCTGGCGGAACTGCGTCGGCGGTCCGGCCGGCTGATGAATCGACAGATCGAAAAAAGTGTACCAGCGTCGGCCGCTGACGCAAGGCTGCCGGACCAGCCATTCGCAGCGCGTTCTTGTGCGCGGGAAGCCCGGCCGCTATGGCATGTGCACTGCAGTATCGGCACCGGACACATGAATATTCAGGACAAGACCGCCGCCTTGGCCACGCAGAAATTCGGCATCGGCCAGGCTGTGCCGCGCACCGAGGACCCGGTCCTGGTGCAGGGCCGCGGGCACTATCTCGACGACCTCAACCTGCCCGGCCAGGCGCATGCGGTGATCGTGCGCTCGACGCATGCGCACGGCGTCATCCGCGCGGTCGACATTGCCGCCGCCGCCGGCATGCCCGGCGTGCTCGGCGTCTATAAGGCCGACGACCTCGCGGCCTACGGCCCGCTGAAATGCAACGTGCCTTTCAAGAACCGCGACGGCTCCGAGATGCGCAAGCCGCAGCGGCGCGCGCTTGCGCAGGACAAGGTGCGCTTCGTCGGCGATCCGCTCGTCTGCGTCGTGGCCGAGACGCTGCTGCAGGCGAAGGACGCGGCGGAAGCGGTCGCGGTCGACATCGACCCGCTGCCGGCGGTGACGCTGGCGAGCGAAGCCGCCAAGCCTGGCGCGCCGCAGCTTTACGACGACGTCCCCGGCAATGTCGCGCTCGATTACCATTACGGCGACAGCATCAAGGTCGCGGAGGCCTTTTCCAGGGCCGCGCATGTCAGCAAGCTGGCGCTGCGCAACACGCGCCTCGTGGTCGCGGCGATGGAGCCGCGCGCGGTGATCGGCGTGCACGATGCCGCGCGCGATCACTGGACGCTGCATTCGCAGAGCCAGGGCGTGTTCGGCATGAAGGGACAGCTCGTCGACATTCTCGGCACCACCCCCGACAAGGTGCGCGTGCTCACCGGCAATGTCGGCGGCTCGTTCGGCATGAAGGCCGCCGTCTATCCGGAATACATCGCCGTGCTGCATGCCGCGCGGCAGCTGCGCCGCCCGGTGAAATGGACCGACGAGCGCTCCGGCAGCTTCGTCTCCGACCATCACGGCCGCGATCACGAGATGACGGCGGAGCTCGCCCTCGACAAGGACGGGAATTTCCTCGCCGTGCGCGTCACCGGCTACGGCAATATGGGCGCGTTCCTGGCGACCGTGGGGCCGCTGCCGGCGACGCTGAACGCGGTGAAGAATACCGCCAGCGTCTACAAGACGCCGCTGATGGAAGTGTCGTCGAAATGCGTGCTCACCAACACCACCTGGGTGTCGGCCTATCGCGGCGCCGGCCGGCCCGAGGGCAATTACTACATGGAGCGGCTGATCGACACCGCCGCCGCCGAGATGGGCATCGACCGGCTGGAGCTGCGCCGGCGCAACCATGTGCGGCCGAAACAGATGCCCTACACCGCCTGCTCCGGCATGGTCTATGACAGCGGCGACTTTCCCGCCGTCTTCAGGCAGGCGCTGGAAGTCGCCGACGTCAGGGGTTTCGCGAAGCGCAGGCGCGAGAGCAAGAAGCGCGGCCGGCTGCGCGGGCTCGGCATCGGCTCCTATCTCGAAGTCACCGCGCCGCCGAACAAGGAGATGGGCGGAATCCGCTTCGAGGCCGACGGCACCGTCACCATCGTCACCGGCACGCTCGATTACGGCCAGGGCCACGCGGCGCCCTATGCGCAGGTGCTGTCGGCGAAGCTCGGCGTCCCGTTCGAGCGTATCCGCCTGCTGCAGGGCGACAGCGACCAGCTGATCGCCGGCGGCGGCACCGGCGGCTCGCGCTCGATCACCGCCAGCGGCGCCGCGATCGTGGAAGCCTCCGCCAAGGTGATCGAGAAGGGCCAGGTCATCGCCTCGCATGTGCTGGAGGCGGCGCCGGCCGACATCGAGTTCGTCGACGGCCGCTTTGTCATCGCCGGCACCGACCGCGCCGTCGGCATCATGGAGCTCGCCGAGAAGCTGCGCGCGGGGCTGAAATTGCCGGACGGCGAGCCGCAATCGCTCGACGTGCAGCATGTCAGCGAACTGATCCCCTCGGCCTTCCCGAATGGCTGCCACGTCGCCGAAATCGAGATCGATCCGGAGACCGGCGTGAGCGAGGTGGTGAAATATTCCTCGGTCAACGACTTCGGCACCATCGTGAACCCGCTGCTGGTCGAGGGCCAGGTGCATGGCGGCGTCGTGCAGGGGCTCGGCCAGGCGTTCCTGGAGAACGTCGTCTACGACGCCGACGGCCAGCTCCTCACCGGCTCGTTCATGGATTACGGCATGCCGCGCGCGCATCACCTGCCGGAAATCGGCTTCGTCAGCCATCCGGTGCCGGCGACCTCGAACCCGCTCGGCACCAAGGGCTGCGGCGAGGCCGGCTGCGCCGGCGCGCTGGTCTCGGTGATGAACGCGGTGGTGGACGCGCTGTCCGTCTACGGTATCCGGCATATCGACATGCCCGCCTCCCCGGCCGCGATCTGGGCGGCGATCCGGCAGGCCGAGGCTGGCCGGCCCTGAACGCGGCCGCGGCGGTGGACAGCCTGGCCCGCCGGCATTACATAGCTGCGCTCCGGGCCGCTGCGGCCCGCCCCGCTGGTGGGGAATAGTTCAACGGTAGAACAGCGGACTCTGACTCCGTTAATCTAGGTTCGAATCCTAGTTCCCCAGCCATTTCATTTTGCGCACAATTTGTCACTTTACCTCCCGGCCCGGTCGGCCGTTTTTCAGTCGTTTTGGCGAAATGCATTCCCGCTTCAAGCTTGCGGATCGCGTTCTCGACGATCGCGCGAACGCGCACCAGGCGGGCGCGCCGGCCTCTGCCGTTTCCGGGCTAAGCTTGCGTTTGATGAAAGAACCGATAGTAACGCTTGGCGTCCGCGCGGCCGGAATTCGGTGAAGGCACCGTCCCGGTCTTGCGATTTCCCATCGATCTGCGGCCGTTCCAACGGCCCTGTTTTCAGGAATTCCTCATGCACGCCCTGCGGTCTGCCCGAATTCGACTGGAAGCGCTGACCTCGACGACGGTTCTCGCGGCGGCGGCATTGTTGCTGGCGCTGGCCGTCCCGGCCCTCGCACAACGGCAGACCTCGCCCTATTGCGCAAATTTCGGCGACTCGGGCGGGCGCGATTGCAGCTATCCTTCGTTCCAGGCCTGCCAGGCGGCGGTCCGGGGCGTCGGCGGCCAGTGCCAGGTCAACCCGTTCAGTCCGTCCAATCCGCCGCGGCGCAATCTCTTCCAGTCGATGTTCGGCGGCGGCAGCTACGGCACGCCGCCCCCGAGCGCCCGGCCGCCGATCGTGCGCAGCGCCTATTGCGCCTTCTATAACGATGGCGGCACCAATTGCGGCTTCCCGACCCTGCAGGCCTGCCGCCAGGCGGTGAGCGCGGTCAGCGGGGTGTGCCGACGCAATCCGCGCGCAAGCTGACCGATCGCCGCCGGGGCATTGATCCGGATCAACGCGCGGACGGATCGGCCCTGCCCGAATGCACGCGAACAGGCGGAGGGATGCATGACATCGCTGTCCGGTCGCACCGATCCGGTCGTGCGGCGCATCGCGGTTGCGGATGTGGCCGAGGCGCTGGTGCGGGGCTTGCGCGATTTCCAGGCAGCGCCGCTCTACGGCCTCGCCTTCGGCGCGCTCTATGCGGCCGGCGGCCTCCTGATCGTGCTCAGCGTGACTGCGCTCGGCATGAGCTATCTCGCCTATCCGCTGGGCGCCGGCTTCGCCCTGCTCGGCCCCTTCGTCGCGGTCGGCCTCTACGAGGTCAGCCGGCAGCGCGAGGCCGGCCTGCGCGCCTCCCCGCGCGACATCTGGAACGCAATGAAGGGCCGCAGCGAGATCGCCTGGATGGCCTTCGTCACGCTGTTCGTGTTCATCATGTGGATGTACCAGGTGCGCTTCCTGATGGCGTTGTTCCTCGGCCTCAACGCCTCGTTCTCCAGCCTGCAGCAATTCATGACCGTGGTGCTGACCACGAGCCAGGGCCTGCTGTTCCTGCTCGTCGGCAACCTGATCGGGGCGGCGCTTTCGCTGATCCTGTTCTCGCTCACCGTGGTGTCGTTTCCGCTGCTGCTCGACCGCGACGTGGATTTCGTGACCGCGATGATCACCAGCGTGCGCGCGGTCGC
>JBFWWQ010000288.1:0-4365 GCA_050246095.1 Pseudorhodoplanes sp. | reverse complement strand
GCGGCTTGAGCGGCAGCATGCGAAGTCAACCAAGTTGGGGATTGGGATCGATGGGGGCTCTCACAAGGTGACGAGATCGGTATGTCCGAACCCCTTGGAGTAGTCGAGCACGGAGATGACCGTTGGAGTAACCCGGAAAATTCGAACATCGTCCGGACCCGGCATCGGGATGGGGAGGGGGACTTTCTGTTCGGGATATTTGAGCGGCAGCATGCTCAACACCTTGGCTGCTTCGACCCGATCAGTCACCGGTTTCGCGCGCGCGGCCATCGAGATACCAGTGATGGCCATGATATCCGGGGTGTCGTGATCGATCGTCAACGATACCCGGTCATCCTTCGCCAGGTTCGCCGCCTTCTGGCTGTCCAGTCCGCAGAGGAAGTAAAGGGTGAGGCCCTCGTTCACATACCCGACGGTCGTGGCTTGAGGCCAGCCATCCGGCCGCAACGTGGCGATGGTCATGATGCGGTGCTGATCGAGGAGGGCCAGAACCTTCTTTCGGATCTCTTGGTCCATTCGCGGTCTCCTTGACACCTCGGCGCGTACCTAGCTCCGGTCAACGGCCGGCCACCGGCCGAAGGCGAAAACCCATAGGCCGATCAGATTGATCACCGGAATGAACGCGATCAGCGTCCACCAGCGGCTACGGCCGGCGCGGTGCAAGATGCTGGCAGCGGGGATGCCCAGGAGAATAATGGCCAAGAGAGGCATGGCGATCGGCATCAGCCAGAAATATTCTGGCGGCACCGCACTGCATGGCCAGAATTGCTGACACACCTGGGGCATGGCCTCACCTGGTCTGGGTTCAATCTCAGGTTGGCCAACAGTGATGGATCGGTGGGAAACCGCTTTGATGCAGGTCAACGGGCCTGCGCGATAGGTCTTGCGATTATTCCGCAGGAAGACGAGTTCGCTGGCTGGCGCCAAGAGGTGTCGGCAAACGTGCAGCGCGCAAGCTGCGCCAAGCGGCTGCGCAAGGACGAACGGAGCAATATCGTTCGGCGGATCCCCGCAGACGTGTTGCAGAACGCGAGGTGACCGCGGGATTGGCGAATGTCGAGTCGCTACAACCACGCGAAGATACCTGCACCAACTCGCCAGCCGCAGGGTGCCGGTTCGGCAAGCCTATTGGCGTCCTATCCTTTGAAGCGGTCGCCCAGCTGCGCGCGAAGGGCTTCAAGGTCCGCCGTTTGGAGGACGGCCTGCCCGAATGGCGTGCAGCGGGTTTGCCGATCGAATGCAGCGTGCAACACGCCTGACATCAAAGCAACAATCGACCCTCCGTCAGAGAGGGAGCTGCGACAGCGTCAGCACGGCGATCGCGATGATGGCAATTCCGCCAGCACCCTGCAGAACGCGCGCGCCACGTTCGAGCTGCGGCAGCCGCTGCGCGAAGACCTGACCGAGCGTCTGGCGCGCCAGGATCGTTGCCACGGCGACGATCCCGATCGTGGTCGCGATCCCGAGCGCGAGTGCCCCCAGGACCACCGTCACCATAACGGCCGTCCCTTGGACCCAGGCGAAGCCGAGGACCGAGATGGTAAGCGGACACGGCAGCAATCCAATACCGCCCGTGAGCACGTGAGCGCCGTCATGACCAGCCGATGCCGGCCGGACGCTCTGAAACAGCATGACGGCGCCGGCAACAATAATCAGGCCATAGCCCAGGACCGTGAACGTCGGCGAGCCTCTGCCCGTGAGCGAATGCGCCTGTCCCACGAAGAAGCGCAACGCCAGGAATGCCGCAAAGCCAGACAGCACGTGCAGCAGCGCAGCCGTCAGGGCGATGCGAACACCCTTGCCGATGCGCGCCTCGCGGCCCAGAAAATAAGCCGCGAGCGCTGCCTTCCCGTGGCCGGGCGTGAGCGCATGCAGCGCGCCAAGTCCAAACGCCAGCCATGCAGTGCCGAGACCACCCGCTCGCAATTCCGCAGCCAGAGTTCGGACAACGCCGCCCTGGAGCGAACCCAGATATGTGATCAGCCAATCCGGCATTGTCTCAGATCAACGTTGATCGCCGCTTTCGGGCGTTGAATGGCGTCTGCGCGCATCGCACGGTACCCTTAGCTCATGAATCGCCACGCCGTCGTCCTTGCTCTGCTTTCGGCCGCCCTCTTCGGCATCTCGACCCCGGCGGCCAAGGTGCTGCTCGGAAGCATCGACCCGACCATTCTCGCGGGCCTTCTCTATTGCGGCGCCGGCCTCGGCGTCGCCATCCTGCGCCGTGCCGGACGCTCTTTCCTTCTCGCACAGGCCGGCGCTCCCGAGGTTCCCCTCCAACGCAAGGATGTGCCTTGGCTCGCGGGCGCGATCGTGGCGGGCGGCGTGATCGGCCCCGTCCTTCTGATGGCCGGCCTCGCTCGCACTGACGCGGCGACCGCCTCGCTACTGCTTACGCTCGAGGCTGTCGCCACTGCGCTGATGGCGTGGTTCGTCTTTCATGAGAATTTTGACCGACGCATCGCACTCGGCATGACCTGCCTGGTCGCAGGCGCCGCCGTGCTCGCGTGGTCGGGCCAGCCCACCTTGTCTGGACTGCTCGGTCCGTTCGCCATCATTGGTGCGTGCGCTGCATGGGGGCTCGACAATAACCTCACGCGTCGAGTGTCGCTCGCCGATCCGCTGCAGATCGTCGAGCTAAAAGGCCTCATCGCCGGCCCTGTCAGTCTCGCGCTTGGCTTCCTAGCAGGAGGCATTCTTCCCGGTCTCTCAGTGCTGACCCTGGCAGGGGCCGTAGGTTTCCTCGGCTATGGCGTCAGCCTTGCGCTCTTCGTCATGGCGCTGCGCCATCTCGGCACCGCGCGTACCGGAGCCTATTTCTCGACCGCGCCGTTCATCGGCACCGTCGTGGCCGTGCTGTTTCTGCGCGAGCCCGTCACCCTCCAGCTCCTGATCGCCGGCCTGCTCATGGGCTTCGGGGTCTGGCTGCACCTGACCGAGGATCATGAGCACGAACACGTCCATGAGCCCCTGGAGCACAGCCACCCGCATGTGCACGATGCGCACCATCAACACGCGCACAGCTCAGACGATCCGCCCGGCGAGCCCCATACGCACTGGCATCGCCACGAGCGCCTCGTGCACGAGCATCCGCATGTGCCGGACATGCATCACACGCACGGCCATGCATCTGGGCCGACCGGCGACGCTACCGGAGCGGGCGCGCGCTGAGCCATGCTGCCCTTCACCACAGAAGAGTTCTTTGAAGTCTTCGCCCGCTACAACGCTGCCATCTGGCCCGCGCAGGTCGGGGCCGCGGCGCTGGGACTCGTTGCTCTGATTCTGCTCTTTCGGCCAAGCCCGGCGGGGAGTCGCATCATCTGTTTGAGCCTTGCGGCCTTCTGGCTGCTCACGGGTATCGGCTATCATCTGCTCTTCTTCACCCGCATCAACACATTGGCCTACGCATTCGGCCTTTTGTTCGTTGCGCAGGCCGCCCTGCTGTTTGCTGACGGGTTCATCCGCCGCCAGGTCATGTTCAGAGCCGAGCCGGGTTGGCGAACGTGGCTCGCTTGGTCTCTCATTGCGTATGGACTGGTCATCTATCCGCTGATCGGGCTGTTGGGGTCACATCGCTATCCGATGACGCCGCTGTTCGGCGTGGCGCCGTGTCCGACGACCATTTTCACCCTGGGCATGCTCCTCCTCAGCAACGCCAGCTGGCGCCTGTTCGTCATCCCTCTGTTCTGGAGCGCTGTTGGCGGCAGTGCCGCCTTGCTGCTCGCCGTCCCTCAGGACTACGGGTTGATCCTGGCCGGCGCGATCGCGGCCACGCTCCGATCGAGTCGACGCTTGCAGCCATCCATCCCATAGCATCCGACTGTTCGAGGTCGATCCCACCACCCATGAGGAGACCGGCATGAGCCGACTGCACCAGCATCCGGAGAGTCATCTCGTCGCGCGGATCGGCTGGCTCCGAGCCGCCGTCCTGGGCGCCAACGACGGTATCGTCTCGACCGCGAGCTTGATCGTTGGCGTGGCCGCCGCCGCCACCAAGCCAAGTGACGTCCTGATCGCAGGCGTCGCAGGGCTCGTCGCGGGCGCCATGTCGATGGCAGCCGGCGAGTATGTGTCGGTAAGCTCCCAATCCGACACCGAGCAGGCCGACCTTGCCCGCGAGCGCAAGGAGCTCAGCCAGAACGTTACCTTCGAGCGCGAGGAGCTGGCGCAAATCTATGTCCAGCGCGGCGTCGAGGCTGGCCTCGCACGACAGGTCGCGCAGCAGTTGATGGCTAAAGACGCTCTCGGTGCACATGCGCGCGACGAACTCGGCATCTCCGAGATTACAACCGCGCGCCCGATCCAGGCGGCGTTGACATCCGCCGTCACGTTTGCAGCCGGGGCGGCGCTCCCGCTGCTGATGGT
>JBFWWQ010000287.1:0-4369 GCA_050246095.1 Pseudorhodoplanes sp. | reverse complement strand
CGCAGACAAGTTTGCGCTATCTGCGCAAGCTTGACTGCGTGCGAGCAAGTCGGGTGAGGGGTGTCGCTGCGAACAAGGGTCATTTATGACCCCTCACCCTAACCCTCTCCCCGATGGGGAGAGGGAACAGACCTTCTTCGCTGCAAGCTTCTCGCACTTAACGATCAATCCGAGTTTTAGCCCAAATTGCCGAACCTATTCTTCAGAATCCGATGCTGGATTTTCCCGGTCGCGGTGCGCGGCATTTCATGGTCGGCGATGACGGAAATCGAGCGCGGCCGCTTGTAGCCGGCGATGCGGTCCTGGCACCAGGCGAGAATCTCGGCCTCGCCCGTGCGCACGCCCTCGTGCAGCACGACGACCCCGTGCACGCGCTCGCCCCATTTCGGATCCGGCGCGCCGATCACCGCCGCTTCGCGCACCGCCGGATGGCCGCCGAGCACTTCCTCCACCTCGGAGGGATAGATATTCTCGCCGCCGGAAATGATCATGTTGCTCTTGCGGTCGACCAGCACGTAATAGCCGTCGGGATCGCGGCGCGCCATGTCGCCCACCGTGCAATAGGGGCCGCGGAACGCCTCCGCCGTCTTCTCCGGCATGTCCCAATAGCCGTCGAACACGTAAGGCGTGCGCGAATAGAGTTCGCCGACCTCCCCGTCCGCGACCGGCGCGCCGTGCTCGTCGAGCAGCAGGATCGGCCCCGAGCCCACGCATTCGCGCCCGACCGAGCCGAGCTTGTCGAATTGCTCGTGCGGATGCAGCATGGTCACCCATCCCGCCTCGGTCGATCCGTAGAGTTCGAACAGGCCGGAATTGCGGAAAAACTGCATCACCGCCTGCTTGGTGTCGCGCCGCGCCGGCGCCGACGAGATCATCAGCTTGGTCACGCGGCCGGTGTCGCAGGATTGCCGTACCGCTTCCGGCAGATCGAGCAGCATCACGTAATGCGTCGGCACGAGCGAGGTGAAGGTCTCGCCGCCTGCGCAGATGGTGCGCAGGAAATGCTCCGGATCGAAACTCCTGCGGCTGTAGACCGAGACCGCGCCGCCGCAGGCGATCAGGGTGGAGGCGAAATACAGCGAGTTGGCGTGGCACATGGGCATGGCCAGCAGCGCGGAATCGCGGCTGCCGAAGCCGAGCTCGATCGCGGTGACCAGCGACAGCAGCGCGCCGGCGCCGTGGTTGCGGATGGCGCCCTTCGGCCGGCCGGTGGTACCGGAGGTGTACATGAACATCCACGGGTCGGCGGGGCCGACATCGACCGCGGGCTCGCCGTCCTGCGCGCGCGCGATCAGGTCCTCGTAGCCGCGATAGCCGGCCGGGGTGCGGCCGCCGAAATGGATGAACTTGTCGGGCTCGACCGGAACCTCGCCGCGGATTTCCTCGCACGGCCCGAGCAGGTCGTCCTGCACGAGCAAGGCGCGCGCGCCGCAATGGCCGACGATGTAGCGGATTTCGCTGCCCACGAGGCGGAAATTGACCGGCACCGCGACCAGTCCCGCCTTCGCGGTCGCGGCATAAATCTCCAGCCATTCCAGGCAGTTATACGCAAGTACCGCGATCCGGTCGCCCTTTCCCAGGCCCAGTCCGAGCAAGGCATTGGCGAGCCGGCAGGCGCGCGCATTCCATTCCCGGAACGTCATGGCGCGCACGAGGTCGCGGGCGCCGATCGCCTCCGGCTTCACCCGCGCATGCGTGCGCAAAACCTCTCCGAGGTGCAGCAGGGTGCCCATCCGGCGGCATTTCCTCCGGGGTCGCGGGGAGCGGGACGCCATCCGCCCGCACCGCCGATTATGCGGCGGGCTTGCGACCATACAAGCGGCACGGGCGGTTGACGCCCCCCTCGGCCGGACGATAGGCAGTGCCACCCTTCCCGCAGCGACTGGAGATCGGTCCGCCCATGCGTGCGCTTGCCCTCGTTGCCGACCGCAAGGTCGAGCTGACCGACATGCCGGCTCCCCCGGCGCCCGGACCCGGCGAGGTGCAGATCAGGGTCAAGGCGGTGGCGCTCAACCATCTCGACCTGTGGGGCTATCGCGGCATGGCCTTCGCCAAGCGCAAGCTGCCGGTCGCGGTCGGCGTCGAGGCCTCGGGCGAGATCGTGGGCGCGGGCGCGGGCATCACCGCGTTCAAGCCCGGCGATCCGGTGGTGATGTACGGCGCGCTGACCTGCGGCACCTGCAAGGCCTGCGTCGAGGGTCGCGACAATCTGTGCGAAAATGTCGGCGGCGTCATGGGCTTCCATGTCGACGGCTTCGCCCGCGAGATCATCAACATGCCGGCGCGGCTGGTCATCCCGGTGCCGAAGGGCGTGTCGCTGCGCGATGCATCCTGCGCGCCGGTCGCCTTCTCCACCGTCGAGCACATGCTGTTCGACAATGCCAAGTTGCAGCCCGGAGAAACCATGCTGGTGCATGCCGGCGGCTCCGGCATCGGCACGGTCGCGATCAAGATGGCCAAGGCGATGGGCTGCACCGTGATCACCACGGTCGGCGACGAGGCCAAGATGCAGAAGGCCAGGGCGCTCGGCGCCGATCACGTGATCAATTACCGGCAGGACCGTTTCGAGACCATCACGCGCAAGCTCACCGGCAAGAAGGGCGTGGACGTGGTGTTCGAGCATGTCGGCGGCGAGGGCTTCAACGGCTCGCTGCTCTGCCTGAAGCGCGGCGGCCGGCTGGTGACCTGCGGCTCGACCGCCGGCCCCTCCGTGCAGCTCAACCTGATGCAGCTGTTCCAGCAGCAATACAAGATTTTCGGTTCGTTCGGCGCCACCATGCGCAACATCCGCGACGGCCTCGCCAAGATGGCGGACGGCATCCTGCCGGTGATCGACATGGAAGTGCCGCTGGCGGATTTCGAGAAGGGCCTGGCGCGGCTCGAAAGCCGGCAGGTCTTCGGCAAGATCATCGTGACCTTCTAGGCCGCCGATGCCGAAGCCGCTCAAGCGCGTGATGCGGATGCTCGGCCGCAAGCTGGGTCCGCTCACCGACGCGACGCTCGGGCATCTGACGGTCGCCGTGCTCAAGGGCGTGCGCCGCACCGATCCGCACAAGATCGCCGACCGGCTCGGCACCTTCATGCGGCGCATCGGCCCGTGGCTGCCGGAGCACCGGATCGGCTATACCAACCTGATCGCCGCCTTCCCGGAGAAATCGTCGCACGAGATCGACGAGATCCTTTCCGGCGTCTGGGACAATCTCGGCCGCCTCGCCGCCGAATTCGCGCATCTCGACCGCATCTGGGACCACGATCCCGCCGACCGCGGCAAGGGCCATATCGAATTCACCGACGAGACGCTCGACCGCTTCATCCGCCTGCGCGACGACGGCAAGCCGGCGCTGGTCTTCGCTGCGCATCTCGCGAACTGGGAAGTGCCCGCCCTGCCCGGCCCCGCGCACGGCCTGCCGAGCGCGGTGATCTACCGGGCGCCGAACATGAAGCGCGCGGCGAAGGCGGTGATGAACATCCGCGCGCTCAGCATGGGCGAACTGATCCAGACCGGGCTCGACACCCCGGTCAAGGCGGCCGACGCGCTGCAGCGCGGCCTGCATGTCGGCATGCTGGTCGACCAGTATTATGTGCGCGGCGTGCCGGTGACGTTTTTCGGGCGCAAGACCAACGTCAATCCGCTGATCGCGCGCCTCGCGCGCCAGGTCGATGCGCCGATCCACGGCACGCGCGCCGTGCGGCTGCCCGGCCATCGCTTCCGCGCCGATCTGACCGAGGAAGTGCCGGCGGTGCGCGATGCCGAGGGCCGCGTGGACATCGCGGGCACGATGCAGGCCATCACCAAAGTGGTCGAGAACTGGATCCGCGAGCACCCGGAACAGTGGCTCTGGCTGCACCGGCGATGGCGGTAGTGCCGGTGCTCGCGCCTCGGAGACGGGCGATCGAAAAGAAACCAAACAAGTCGGGTTTTTATTGCAAATCCGTCATGCCCGCGCTCGTCGCGGGCATCCACGTCTTGCTGAAGGATCGGCAAGAAAGACGTGGATGGCCGGGACTTCGCCCGGCCATGACGCGGAGCTGAGTATGCCGGCAAAACTAGTAGGTTGAGGGCGGAGCGCGGCCGGCATGAAATCCGCCGCTACCGTCCGGTCTTCACCTTGGTCCACAGCCGGTTGACAATACGCTGGCTGCGCGGGTCGCGCGCCTTGATCGTGTAGAGCTTGCGCATGGTCGCTTCGTCCGGAAACACCGAGGCATCGCCGAGCACCGCCTTGTCGACGAGCTTCTGGCTGGCGAGGTTGCCGTTGGCATAGGAGAGGAAGTTCGAGTTCTTCGCCGCCACGTCGGGCCGCAGCATGTAGTTGATGAATTCGTGCGCCTCGGCGGCGTTCTTGGCGTCCTTCGGGATGGCGAAATT
>JBFWWQ010000286.1:0-4383 GCA_050246095.1 Pseudorhodoplanes sp. | reverse complement strand
GATATGCCGGCACTGAAGTTACCCTCCCCCTTGTGGGGAGGGTCGACGCGAGCAGCGCGAGCGTCGGGGTGGGGGTAGCGGCGATAATCGGAAGTAGCTGAGCAGACTCGCATCGACCCCCACCCCGCTCGTTTCGCTCCGCTCAACGAGCGACCCTCCCCACAAGGGGGAGGGTAAAAAGGCGCTACTCGTCGGCCGCCGGCTTGTCACCCCGCAGCTTCTTCACCGTGCCGCGCAGCTTCTTCACCTGCAGGCGCTTGTGGCGCGAGGCGCGCGTGGGCGTGGTCGGCTTGCGCAGGGTGGGGCGGATGGCGGCGAGCCGGACCAACCCGACCAGCCGGTCGAGCGCATCCTTGCGGTTGTTGTCCTGGCTGCGATGGCGCTGCGCGGTGATGACCAGCACGCCGTCTTTGGTCATCTTGCGGCCGGCGAGTCGGGTCAGCCGCACCTTCACTTCCTTCGGCAGCGACGGAGAGACTTTCACGTCGAAGCGCAATTGCACCGCGCTCGACACCTTGTTGACGTTCTGCCCGCCGGGGCCGGAGGCGCGGATGAAGCTCTCCTCGATCTCGGATTCATCGAGGGCGATATTGGAATTGATGCGGATCATGATTGCATTTCCGTCATGGCCGGGCTTGTCCCGGCCATCCACGCCTTGGCCAGTCTAATCGCGTGGATGCCTGCGACAAGCGCGGGCATGACGCCGAAAGGGATCATCCCTCCCCCGCCAGATATTTCTTCGCCAGCACCTTGCCCTCTTCCACCGCCGGCTGATCGAACGCATCCACGCCGAAAAGCTGCGCCGCGACGATGGTCTCCAGCATGCAATGCATGAGCAATTCGCCGAGGCTTTCGGCGTCGAGCGGATCGACATGCAGGGTGCGCACCGGGCAGCCATGCCTGGCCAGCGTCTCGGCGGTGGCGCGGCCCTGCGCGGCCACCAGATCGCCGATGGTCTTGCCGGCAAAGCCTTCCTCGCCCGCGCGCCGGGCGAGCGCGGCATCGATTACCGGACCCCGGCCGGCGACGCCGGTCGTGACCACGGTGAACAGCTTGTCGCGCGGCCCGGCGATATAGAGCTGCAGCTGGCTGTGCTGGTCGACCGGCCCCAGCGCCGCGACCGGCGTGGTGCCGCGCCCGTCCTTGCCGAGGCTCTCGGCCCAGAGCTGGACATACCACTTGGTGAATTTCTCCAGCCGGTCGGCATAGGCCAGCATCACCGAAATCGCCTTGGCCTTGTCGTGGTCGAGCGACACCGCGAGCGCGGCGCCGACGGCGAACGGCACTTCCGCCGCCGGCTGTTCGGCGAGCAGCGGGGCGAGCGCGCGCGCGGCGCCCTTGCGGATGGCGCGGATGTCGAGGCCGAGCACGGCCGCCGGCAGCAATCCGACATTGCTCAAGACCGAGAAGCGCCCGCCGATCCCGGTATCGTGGTCGAGGAACGGCACGCCGGCGAGCAGATCGCGCAGGCCGTTGCGCCGGCCGCTGCGGGCAGGCTCGCTGAGGCCGAGGAAGAGGTCCGCGATGCGGGCCTGCAGGCCCGCCGCCGACACCGCCTGCAAGGCCGCCGCCACCTGCATCAGGGTCTCCCCGGTGCCGCCGGATTTCGACACCGCGACGAAGCGCGCGGTCGCAAGCGGCAGCCGCTCCAGGAAAGCGCCGAAGGTCAGCGGATCGAGATTGTCCATGAAATGGATGCGCGGTCCCGCACGCAGGCTTCCCACGCCCGGCACCGCGTAATCGGCGAGCTGCGCCAGCGTCTGGCCGCCCAGGCTCGATCCGCCGGTGCCGAGAAACACGATGTCGGTCGCGCCCTCGCGCAGCCTGCGCGCGGCATCCTCGATGGCGGCAAGGTCGCCGGTCTCCGCCGGCAGGTGCAGCAGGCACAGCTTGCCGTCGGCATGGCGCGCGCGCAGCCAGTGCAGCGCCTCGTCGGCGCGCGCCAGCATGGCCGCCAGCGCCGCTTCCGCGATGCCGTGCTTGCCGATGCGCGCCTCGCGCGCCATCGCGATGGATTGCAGAACCGCCATTCCGACCACCCCTCGAAACAAATGACGCCGGGCGGACCCGGCGTCAATTCCCGCCGGGTCGGCCCGACAGGCAACGTCACAGGCGCTGGAAGGATGCCTCAGCCGCCCTCTTTTTTTGCCGGCGCAGCCTGCTGCGCACGCCCCACAACGGTCACCAGAAAGCCACCGTCGAGCAGCCGCTTGGAGACCCGCCGCACGTCCGCCAGCGTGACCTTGTCGATCAGCCCGTTGCGGCGCTCGAAATAGTCGATGCCGAGTTCGTCGAGCTGGATCTGCACAAGCTGGGCGGCGATCTTGCCCGAGGTATCGAAATTCAGCGCGTAGGAGCCCTTCAGATACGATCTGGCCTTTTCCAGCTCCTCCTCGGTCGGGCCGGATTCGGCGAGCCGGCGGATTTCCGCCTGGATCAGCCCGAGCGTTTCGTCGGCGCGGTCGGAGCGGGTCTGGGTGCCGCCCATGATCAGCGCGGTGCGCTCCAGCGGCAGCAGGTAGGAATAGACCGAATAGGCGAGGCCGCGCTTCTCGCGCACCTCCCTGTACAGCCGCGAGGAGAACGAGCCGCCGCCGAGGATGTGGTTCACCACGAAAGCGGGGATGAAATCCGGGTCCTTGCGCGCGATGCCGAGGCCGCCGAAGGACAGCACGGTCTGCGGCACGTCGAGCTCGACGAAAACCTTCTGCCCGACGGCGCCGAGCCGGGCGGGCGGCACCGGCCGCGGATCGGCCTTGGCCGGCAGCGCCCCGAAAATGCGGTCGAGCAGCGGCGCCAATGTCGCCGCGTCGATGTCGCCGACCACGCCGATCTTCAGGCGGTCGCGCGCAAAGACGCGCCGCATGTATTCGGTCAGGTCGTCGCGCGTAATGCCCGGCACCGATTCCAGCGTGCCGTTGAGCGGCCGGCCATAGGGATGGTCGGGGAAGCCCAGGCGCCACCAGGTGCGGCTGGCAATGTCGTTGGGATTGGTGGTCTCGCGGCGCAGGCCGGTCAGCATCTGCGCGCGCGTACGCTCGATCGGCTCGGCGTCGAAACGCGGCGCGGTCAGCGCCAGGCGCAGAAGATCGCTGCCTTCGTCCAGCTTGTCGCGCAGCACGCGCAGGCTGCCGCGCACGTGGTCGCGCTGGGTGCGGAAGCTGATCTCGACCGCGCTGCGGTCGGCGCGCTCCTGGAAGGCGCGCGCGTCGAGTTCGCCGGCACCCTCGTCGAGCAGGGCGGCGGTCATGGTGCCGACGCCCGGCTTCGCCGCCGGGTCCTGGTTGGCGCCGCCCTCGAAGGCGAAATCGATGGCGACCAGCGGCACGGATTTCTCCTGCACCAGCCAGGCCTCGATGCCGCCGGGGCTGACCACGCGCTGCACCTTGGTCGTCGCCTGCGCCGGGGCGGCGAAGGCGAGCAGCGCGCCGACGATCAGGGCGATGCGCGAAAGGGGGGCGTTCATGACCGTTTCTCCTCGCCGCGACCGGCCTGCTTGACCAGATATCCCGTCACCGAACGCCGCTTGTCCAGCCATTGCCGGGCGGCCGCCTGCACGTCGGCGGCAGTCACCGCGCGGATGCGGTCGGGCCAGCCGCGCACGTCCTCGACCGTGGAGCCGGTGGTGAGCGCGACGCCGAGCCAGCGCGCCAGCGTCGCCTGGTTGTCCTGCGCGAAAACGGTATCGGCGATCAGCTTGGTGCGCGAGCGCTCCAGTTCGTCGGCGGCAATGCCTTTCTCCGCGACTTCCGCGATGACCGCATCGATCCCCGCCTCGAGCCGTTCGAGCGTGACGTCGGGCCGCGGCGAGCCGTAAATGCCGAAGCGCGTCGCATCCAGCGCCGAGCCCTGGTACCAAGCGCCGGCGCTGACCGCGAGGCCCTGGTCCACGACCAGCGCGCGGTAAAGCCGCGAATTCGAGCCCGAGCCGAGCACATGCGCGAGCATTTCCAGCGCCTCGGCCTGGCCCTTGGCGGCGGAGGAGTTGGACGGCACCAGGTATTCGCGCTGCAGCGCCGGCTGCGCCACGCGCGGATCGGCGAAGGTCACCGTGCGCGGCGCGATCGGTTCCGGCTCCTGCGGACGGCGGCGCGCCGGCGCCTCGGCGATGCGCGGCACCTTGCCGTAGGTCTGCTCCGCGAGCGCGCGGACCTCGTCGGCGGTGACGTCGCCGGCGACCACCAGGATGGCGTTGTTGGGCGTATAGAAGCGCCGGTAGAAGGCGAGCGCGTCGTCGCGCGTCAGCCCCTCGATCTCGTGCCGCCAGCCGATCACCGGCCGGCCATAGGGATGGTTGAGAAACAGCGCCGCCTGCACCTGCTCGCCGAGCTTGGCGCCGGGATTGTTGGCGATGCGCTGGTTCTGCTCCTCCAGCACCACGTC
>JBFWWQ010000285.1:0-4409 GCA_050246095.1 Pseudorhodoplanes sp. | reverse complement strand
GATCGGGCCATTGCTCGATCATTCCGAAACCGGCATGACACTGCGCCAGCGCATCGTGCAATTCGCCGCGGCCGAGAATCTGCAACTCTAGGATTGACGCGCTTTTCCTGGGCGAACCGGCGCCCAATTCGCTTGAAGAAGCCATGAGACATCCATGCTGCCGCAAGTCAAACTCGATGCCCTGATCGTGCGTCACGCCGAAATCGAATCGCGGCTGAGCGGTCAGCTCGGAGCGGACGATTTCGTCAAGCTGTCGCGCGAACTCTCCGAACTTTCGCCCGTGGTCGAAGCGATCCGCAATTACCGCGCGGCCTCCGCCGAACTGGAAGATGTCGAGGCGCTGTTCGCCGATGCCGACAGCGAGATGCGCGACATCGCCGATGCCGAACGCCGCCAGCTGCGCGAGAAGCTGGAGGGGCTCGAAAAGCAAATCCGGCTCCAGCTTTTGCCCAGGGATGCGATGGACGAACGCAGCGTCGTCATCGAAATCCGCGCCGGCACCGGCGGCGACGAGGCATCACTGTTCGCGGGGGCCTTGTTCCGCATGTACGAGCGCTATGCCGCCAAGCAGGGCTGGAAGGTCGAGATCGTGTCGGCCAGCGAAGGCGCGGTCGGCGGCTACAAGGAAATCATCGCCGACATCACCGGCCGTGGCGCGTTCGCCAAGCTGAAATTCGAGTCCGGCGTGCACCGCGTGCAGCGCGTCCCCGATACCGAGGCGTCGGGACGCATCCATACCTCGGCGGCGACCGTCGCGGTGCTGCCGCAGGCCGAGGACGTCGACATCGTGATCCGCGACGACGATCTGAAGATCGATACCATGCGCGCGCAGGGCGCCGGCGGCCAGCACGTCAACAAGACCGAATCGGCGATCCGCATCACGCATATCCCTTCGGGGATCGTGGTCGCGGTGCAGGAGGATCGCTCGCAGCACAAGAACAAGGCCAAGGCGATGGCTCTGCTGCGCACCCGGCTCTACGATTCCGAACGCGAGAAGCTCGACACCGCGCGGGCCGCCGACCGCAAGGTGCAGGTCGGCTCGGGCGACCGGTCGGAACGCATCCGCACCTACAATTACCCGCAAGGTCGCGTGACCGATCACCGCATCAATCTCACGCTCTACAAGCTGCCCGAGATCATCGAGGGCGAAGCGCTGGGCGAAATCATCGACGCGCTGGTGGCGGAGAACCAGGCCGCCCTGCTCGCCGCACAAAACGACGCGGCATGAGCAAGCCGGATGTTGCGGGCGCTTCCAGTGTCGCCGCGGCGCGCCGCGTCGTGACGGCGCAATTCGCGAGCGCTGGAATTGACTCGCCCGCGCTCGATGCCCGGTTGCTGGTGGGATACGCGCTCGGACTCGACCACACCGCACTTGCAACCTCGGCCGCGCGAAGCCTGACCTCGCAGGAGCAGGACGCGATCGGCGCGCTTGCGGCGCGCCGCCTGAGCGGCGAACCGGTGGCGCGCATCCTCGGGGTGAAGGAATTCTGGGGGCTGCCGTTTGCGCTCTCCCCGGCGACCCTGGTGCCACGCCCCGATACCGAAACGGTTGTGATAGCGGCGCTGACGGCCATCGGCGAAAACCGCAAGCGGGAGCCGTTGCGGATTGCCGATCTCGGCACCGGGACGGGCGCATTGCTTCTCGCCTTGCTGCACGAATTTCCGCATGCGACCGGGCTTGGCTCCGACATCGATCCGCAGGCGATCGAGACTGCCCATGCCAATGCGCGGGCGCTCGGTCTTGAGACGCGCGCCAGGTTCGTTCTTGCCGGCTTCGACACCGCGCTCAACGAGACGTTTGACCTCGTGGTATCGAACCCGCCCTATATCCCGACCCGCGATATCGATGGGCTCGCGCGCGAGGTGCGCGAGCATGATCCCCGCCTCGCGCTCGATGGCGGGGCGGACGGTCTCGACGCCTATCGAGCCATCGCCCGGCAGGCTCCCGCATTGTTGGGGGTCGACGGCAGACTCGTCGTCGAAATCGGGGTTGGCCAGGAAGCCGATGTCGCGGCGATTCTCGCCGCCGCCGGAGACCTTGAAGGCGCCGCTGCTCACCGCGATCTCGGCGGCATCCTGCGCGCCTTGACGTTCCGCCGGGCCGGCCGGGGGCGGGCGGTAAGCGGTTGAAAACGGTCACTTTTGCCATTCCGGGATCGCATTTCGCCCCGCAAAAATAACGCTTGGATTATCGCAGCGGACAGACTAGTTTCCGCGCAAGATTATTCGGCCCTGAAGCGAGCCGCCAATTGAGGCCCGGGTTCCGGTCTCCCGAGGGAAGAGGGCTTCCCAAACCGGTTCCCGCAAAGGCGGCGGCAAAACAGCATCACGGGCGATGAGCCAAATCGGGCATTGATCGACACGACAGGTCGAGCGACGAAAACAAGGCCGAACGAAAGACGATTTTGCCAGATTGATCGGGCGCCGCTCCGGCGGCGTTGCACCGATGATGGGATCATCGGCGAGCCGATCGGAATCGGCTGAGAGGCGGCGCTTGCTTGCGCCGGGGGTAGCAAAGCTGTCGGAACGACAACGGCCTGAGGGGGCGGCCCAAAGCGGCGGCTCTACCGAGCGGCAAATGAAAGCGGCTCAGAAGATCGTTGTGCCGTGCCTTCGGGGCGATGGCCGTGGCGATGCGGCGATTTGAAGGTTGAATGATCTGCAACGCGGCCCGTCGCCGCGCTATCGGGAGTTGGCAAACAGGCAAGCCATGAGAAACGGTCAGAACAAACATCGGATGCGGGGTCGTAACCGCGGCGGCAAGAGTCACAATCCGCTGACCCGGGTCTACGAATCGAACGGTCCGGACGTCAAGATCCGCGGCACCGCGAATCACGTCGCCGAGAAATACATCCAGCTTGCGCGCGACGCGACCGCATCCGGCGATCCCGTGGCAGCCGAAAACTACTATCAGCACGCCGAGCATTATTTCCGTCTGATCGCGGCGGCGCAGGAGCAGTTCCGGCAGACCCAGCCGTTCCAGCAGCGCGACGGCGGCGACGGACGCAACGAAGAGAGCTATGACGACGGCGACGATGCGCAGCCCAATTACGGCAGCGCCGAGCCATATTCCCCGCGCGAGCAATCCTATCAGCAGCAGCCGCGCGAGGCACAACCCTATCAGCCGCGCGAGCAGCGCGACCAGCCGTACCAGCCGCGCGGCGATTATCAGCCGCGACACGACCGCAATCGCGACAATCGTCAGGATCGTCACGACAATCGTCAGCACGACAATCGGCAGCACGACACGCGCCAGCATGAAAACCGTCAGCCGCAGCAGGCCAACGGCAATCAGGAGGAGGATGTCGAGCGGCTGCCGTCCTTCATTACCGGTGCGGCTCCTGCCGCGGCGGGCGAACAACCCAATGGCGGCCACGAGGCTCAGGGCGACCGTTTCCCGCTGCATCGCCGGCGTCGGCGCGGCCCGCGCGGGCCGCGCCCCGAGGGAGCCGGCGACGGCGGCGACGAGGCGCAGAGCCAGCCGCCGGCCGGGGAGTAACTCGTCCCGCCATTACAGGACAGACGAAAAGGCGCGGGGCGCCGAATCGGGCGTTATTGCCAATGCCGAAGTTAGCGCCCCTGCCCGGGTACGCCGGCGCCCAGGAAGGACGACGTTGAGGTCCGCACCGCACCGCCGGGCGACGGCGCCAGCGCCGGCTCGAGCCGCGGCACAAGGACGCGCTTTTCGCGCCGCACCGGAATTGCTCGATAGGCCTGCTTGCTGGCCTCCACGATATGCACGCCCGGAAACGGAGCCAGAACGGTCGGACCCGCCCGTTCCCACGCACCGGCCGAGCGCAGGAACCAGTTGCGCTGCACCGGCGGGACGAACAATGCCTCTCCCCAGCCCTTGGGCGCGAACAGCGTCTCGCGCAGGATGCGGGTGATCTGCGAACGCGAATAGGGCCGGCCGTGACCGAATGGCGTCGTGTCCACGCGCGCCCACAAGCCGCGCCGATTCGGTACCACCGCGAGAAGCCTGCCGTTTGCCGACAATACCCGCCACACCTCGCGCAGCAGCCTGACCGGGTCGTCCGCCATTTCCAGCGCATGCACCAGCAGCACGCGGTCGACCGCGGCGTCCGTCAGCGGCAAGTCGGTCTCGTCAACCAGTGATGCGAGCCCGGCCCGGTTGGACGGCCATTTTACCACCCCCTGGGAGGCCGGCATGAAGGCGAGGCAGCGTTCCGCATCCTCGCGGAAAATGCCGAGATAGGGCGTGGTGTAGCCAATTCCGGCAATCCGCTCGCCGCGCACCTCGTTCCAATGCGCGCGAATGCCTTGCCCAACGAAACGCCGCGCCACGATCCCGAGCGGCTGAGCATAGAAATTCCGCAAATCGACAACGTCGATGAACATGGCGCAATGGTAGCATGAAACGCGTCCGCCCGACTGCGACGACGGCACCC
>JBFWWQ010000284.1:0-4466 GCA_050246095.1 Pseudorhodoplanes sp. | reverse complement strand
AGGAGCCTGAACCCGATCCCATTCCGAACTCGGCCGTTAAACTCCTCAGCGCCGATGGTACTAAGTCTCAAGACTTGGAAGAGTAGGTCGCTGCCAGGCCTGCCAAGGACGGATTTCCCCTCTGAAACGATGCAAGAATGCGAGAAGCCGCCGCGTTCTCGCGGCGGCTTTTTATTTTCCGGTGCCACGCTTGCCAAGGCCGAGCGGAAGCGAAGGCCGTCAACAGCCGAAGGCCGAGCGGAAGCGAAGGCCGTCAACAGCCGAAGGCCGAGCGGAAGCGAAGGCCGTCAACAGCCGAAGGCCGAGCGGAGGCGAAGGCCGTCAACAGCCGAAGGCCGAGCGGAGGCGAAGGCCGTCAAACGCAAATAGCGGGCTGCGAAACAGCGCAACGGAATTGAAAGTTTAACGCGGGGTGGAGCAGCCCGGTAGCTCGTCAGGCTCATAACCTGAAGGTCACAGGTTCAAATCCTGTCCCCGCAACCAATTTCAAAGGGCCCGGACGTCCGTCCGGGCCTTTTTTCATGCGCGGGCGCGCGTGTTGCATCCGCGTCCGCGATTTGCATTCTGCACGGCCATGCCTCCACCCCTCGTCCAGCTCAGCGACATCGCGCTCACCTTCGGCGGCACGCCGCTGCTCGAAGGCGCGGATCTGTCGGTGTCGGAGGGCGAGCGCGTCGGGCTCGTGGGCCGCAACGGCTCGGGCAAGTCGACATTGCTGAAGATCGCCGCGGGCCTGATCGAGCCGGACCGCGGCACGCGCTTCGTGCATCCCGGCGCCACCATCCGCTATCTGCCGCAGGAGCCGGATTTCTCCGGGCATGCCACGACGCTGTCCTATGTGCAGGCGGGGCTCGCGCCGGGCGACGATCCCTACCAGGCGGCCCTGCTGCTCGGGCAAATCGGGCTCTCCGGCAACGAGAATCCCGCGCAACTCTCCGGCGGCGAGGCGCGCCGCGCCGCGCTCGCGCATGTGCTGGCGCCGCAGCCGGACATCCTGCTGCTCGACGAGCCGACCAACCATCTCGATCTGCCGGCGATCGAATGGCTGGAAGCGGAGCTGCGACAGCGGCGCTGCGCGCTGGTCATCGTCAGCCACGACCGCCGCTTCCTGCAGAACCTCACCGGCGTCACCGTCTGGCTCGACCGCGGCCGCACGCGCCGCCTCGAAGCCGGGTTCGCGAAATTCGAGGATTGGCGCGATCGGGTGCTCGCCGAAGAGGAGCGCGACCAGCACAAGCTCGACCGCAAGATCGCGATGGAGGAGGACTGGCTGCGCTACGGCGTCACCGCGCGCCGCAAGCGCAATGTCCGCCGCCTGTCCGCCCTCGGCGATCTGCGCCGGGCGCGGCGCGACTATCGCGGCAGCCAGGGCCGGGTCGCGATCGAGGCGGCGCAGGCCGACCGCTCCGGCAAGCTCGTGATCGAGGCGGAGAACGTCTCGAAATCCTACGGCGCGCGGCCGATCGTGCGGGATTTCTCCACCCGCATCCTGCGCGGCGACCGCATCGGCATTGTCGGGCCGAACGGCAGCGGCAAGACCACGCTGGTCGGTCTCCTGACCGGCGCGATCCCGCCGGATTCCGGCGCGGTGCGGCTCGGCGCCAATCTGCAACTGGCAGCCCTCGAGCAGGACCGCGACAGCCTCGACCCGGAATGGACGCTCACCGACGCATTGACCGGCGGTTCCGGCGAGACGGTCGGGGTCGGCGAACGGACCAAGCATGTCGTCGGCTACATGAAGGACTTCCTGTTCTCGCCGGAACAGGCGCGCACCCCGCTGCGCGTGCTTTCGGGCGGGGAGCGCGGCCGCCTGATGCTGGCGCGCGCGCTGGCCAGGCCCTCCAACGTGCTGGTGCTGGACGAGCCGACCAACGATCTCGACCTGGAAACGCTGGACGTGCTGGAGGACATGCTGGGCGATTATGCCGGCACCGTCATTCTCATCAGCCACGACCGCGATTTCCTCGACCGCGTCGTCAACGGCGTGGTGGCGCCGGAGGGCGAGGGGCGCTGGAGCGAATATGCCGGCGGCTATTCCGACATGCTCGCCCAGCGCGGCGAGGACCTCGCGCGCAAGCCCGCGGCGAAGCCCGCGAAAGCGGAGAAGCCGGCGGCCGCCATGCCGGCTTCACCGGGCGAGGCGCAAAAGCGCAAGCTCGGCTTCAACGAGCAGCATGCGCTGAAGACGCTGCCGGCCCGCATGGACGAGCTGCAGCAGACGATCATGCGGCTGCAGCGCGAGCTGGACGATCCGAACCTCTATGCGCGCGACCGCGGGAAATTCGACAGCGTGTCGGGTGCGCTCGCCGGGGCACAGGCGGAGCTCGCTTCCGCGGAGGAGCGGTGGCTGGAGCTGGAAATCCTGCGCGAGCAGATCGAGCGCCGTTAGCTCACCCTTTTCGCATCCAGCCAGGCGAGCGCCGCGCGCCCCGCGGCGGCGCCGGTCGCGAAACACGCCTGCAGCAGATAACCGCCGGTCGGCGCCTCCCAGTCGAGCATTTCGCCGGCGACGAATATTCCGGGCAGGCGACGGAGCATGTAATCGCCGTCGGTTTCCGCGAAGCGGACGCCGCCGGCGCTCGAAATCGCGCGCGCGATCGGCGCCGGCGCGATGAGCGGCAACGGCATCGCCTTGATCCGCCCCGCGATCCGGTCCGCCGGCCAGGCGGATAGCGGGTCCGCCGCCAGTCCCTCGCGCAGCAGTGCGATCGCGACCGGCGGCAATCCGGCCGCCTTGCGCAGGAAAGTCGAGAAGGATCGCTTGCCGTGCGGCGCGGAGAGGGTTTTGGCCAGCGCGGCCTCGGAAAGATCGGGCCGCAGATCGATGCTCACGATCGCATTATCGCCGGCCGCCAGCGCCTCGCGCAGGGGCCCCGACAGCGCATAGATCGCGCCGCCCTCGATGCCGCGGCGGGTGACCACGGCTTCGCCGCGCGCGCTTGCGGGACCGAATGTCAGCGCGATGCGCTTCAGGGGCGTGCCCTCGAAACGGTCGCGAAAATGCGCCGACCAGTCGACCGTGAAGCCGCAATTGGCCGGCGCGAGCGGCGCGACGCCGATGCCCTGCGCCAGCAGGATCGCGGTCCAGCTTGCGTCCGAACCGAGCCGCGGCCAGCTCGCGCCGCCGAGCGCAAGCAGGGCGGCATCCGCCTGCACGCTTAACGTCCCGTCCGGCGCCTCGAATACGAGCCGGCGCTGCGCATCCCAGCCGGTCCACCGGTGGCGGAAGCGGAATTCCACGCCGGCCTCCGACAGCCGGCGCAACCAGGCGCGCAGCAGCGGCGAGGCCTTCATCGCCCGCGGGAACACGCGCCCGCTCGACCCCACAAAGGTCGGCTGGCCGAGCCCCTCGCTCCAGTCGCGCACCGCCCCGGGCGGCAGCGCTTCGATCGCCGGCCGCAGGGATTCGACGGCGTTCCCGTAGCGGGTCACGAAGGCGGCGAAAGGCTCGCCATGCGTGAGGTTCAGGCCGCCGCGTCCCGCCATCAGGAATTTGCGCGCGGGGGAGGGCATGCGCTCATAGATCGTGACGGCGGCGCCGCCGGTGGCGAGCGTCTCCGCCGCCATCAGGCCGGCCGGCCCGGCGCCGACCACCGCCACATGCTTGCGGAGTTGCGTCACCGTCCCTGCTTAGCGCGGGCGAACCGCGTTGCAAGCCGTAAACGGCGGATTGGCAGGCACCCCTTCCGCGGCGTATCGAGGGAGCGGGATAAACCATGCCGCCGAAGACCGACACCATTGCGGGCCTGCATCACGTGACGGCGATCGCGGTCGATCCGCAGGCCAATCTCGATTTCTACACGCGCGTGCTCGGGCTGCGGCTGGTGAAGCAGACGGTCAATTTCGACGCGCCGGACGTCTATCATTTCTATTACGGGGACCGGCGCGGCACGCCGGGCTCGGTCCTGACCTTCTTTCCCTTCACCGATGCCGGGCCGGGCAAGGTCGGCCCCGGGACGACCGCGAGCGTCACCTGGCGCACGCCGCCGGGATCGCTGGAAGGCTGGATGGTGCGCCTGACGGAGAACGGGCTGGATTTCGACGGTCCGTTCGAGCGCTTCGGGCGTCCGCATATCGGCTTTGCCGATCCCGACGGGCTGAATCTGGAAATCGCCGAACATGCCGGCGCCGCGCCATCGCCCGACACCGCGCTCGGCGTCTTCGACGGGGTGACGCTCGCCTTGGAGACGCCGGGGCCGAGTGCGGATCTTCTGATCGGGCTGTTCGGCTTCCGCTCCGTCGCGGAGGAGGCAGGACGCCAGCGGCTCGAATCGCCGGAAGGGGGCGACGCCGCAGCGATCGAGCTGCTGCCTGCGTCGGGCGAGCGCGTGCAGGGCGGCGGATCCGTGCATCACATCGCCTTCCGCGTCGCGGACGGCGGCGCGCTGGGCCCCTGGCGCGAGCGCCTTGGGGGACTCGGGATGGAGGTCACGCCGGTGCGCGAGCGGCTGTATTTCCGCTCAATC
>JBFWWQ010000283.1:0-4482 GCA_050246095.1 Pseudorhodoplanes sp. | reverse complement strand
CCGGGCGCGCCGCGCCGTCATTCTGATGACGGACATGAGAGGCGGGGCCGATCGGATCGTCCGGGAAAATGAAGCCGACACCATTGTCGGCGAACTCGGCGAGGCGGTGCGCAATGCCTTCCACACCGGCGTGTCGCAGACGGTGAATGTCGGCGAAAAATCCTGTTTCCTCAACGTCTACATGCCGCAGCCGCGACTGGTCGTGATCGGTGCGGTCCACATCAGCCAGGCGCTGGCGCCCATGGCGAAGATCGCGGGTTATCCGGTCGAGATCATCGACCCGCGAACCGCTTTCGCGAGTGCGGAGCGTTTCCCCGACACGGAGTTTTCCGCCGAGTGGCCGGAAGACGCGCTGAAGATGAGGCCGCTCGACCCGTATTGCGCGCTGGCCGCTGTCACCCATGATCCAAAGATCGACGATTTCGCGCTGAAGGCCGCGCTCGATGCGGGCTGCTTCTATGTCGGTGCGCTTGGTAGCAGGAAGACACACGCGAAGCGCGTCGAACGCCTGCTCGCAACGGGCGTCCCGGCGGACCAGATCGAGCGCATCCATGCGCCGATCGGCGTGAACATCGGCGCGCTGACACCGGCCGAGATCGCTGTTTCCATATTGGCTCAGGTCGTCGAGGCGTTCCGCTCCCGGCGGCGCGCGCTGCGCGAGGCGGCGGCATGAAATTCGGTCGGGTCCCGATCGCGCAGGCGGAAGGCGCGCTGCTCGCGCACGCGACGGCGGCGGGAAACGTGCGGTTGCGCAAGGCGCACAAATTGACCGTCGAGGATGTGGCGGCCTTGCGGGCCGCAGGTGTCTCGGAGGTGATCGCGGCCACGCTCGCGGAAGACGACCTGAACGAGGATGAGGCCGCGCTCCGCATCGTACGGGCGATGGCTTTCGATGGCGTCGAAATCCGTCCGCCTTCGACGGGCCGTGTCAACCTGCATTCCAGGGTCGGCGGTGTCTTCACGGTAACCCGCGATATGATCGATCGCATCAATGCAGTCGATCCGGCAGTGACGATCGCGACATTGGCCGATTACGCCGCCGTCGAGGCGGGCCAGATGGTCGCGACGGTCAAGATCATTCCCTTCGCGGTCGCTGGAGCGATCGTCGCGAAGGTCGAGGAGATTTGCCGCGAAGGCAGGATATTTGCGGTATCGGCCTTCCGGCCGAGCAAGGTGGCGGTGATCCAGACGGAACTGCCGACGGTGAAGCCGAGCGTGCTCGACAAGACCATTCGGGTCACGGAAGAGCGGCTGGCGCGCTCCGGCAGCCGCCTGATCGCGGAACGCCGCTCCGCCCATACCGCCGAAGCCGTCGCCGGGCAATTGAAGCCGTTGCTGCGTGACAGCGACATGGTTCTGGTGTTCGGCGCTTCCGCCATGAGCGATTTCGACGATGTTATTCCGGCGGCGATCCGTCAGGCGGGAGGTTCGGTCGTCCGTGCCGGTATGCCGGTCGATCCCGGCAATCTGATCGTGCTCGGCCACATCGACGGCAAGCCCGTCATCGGCGCGCCGGGCTGTGCGCGCAGTCCCAAGGAAAACGGTTTCGACTGGGTGCTGGACCGCCTGCTGGCCGGCATCGACGTCACCAGCCGCGATGTCGCGGCCATGGGTGTGGGCGGCCTGCTGATGGAGATTGCCAGCCGGCCGCAGCCGCGCGAGGCGCCGGTTCCGCAGAAGCGCGGAGCGGTCGAGATCGTGCTTCTCGCCGCGGGCCGCTCCAGCCGCATGGGCGGACCGAACAAGCTTCTCGCGCTCTTTGATGGAAAGCCGCTGGTGCGCCGCACCGCCGAGCGGGCATTGGCCTCCCGCGCCGGCCGCGTGATCGCCGTCATGGGCCATCAGAAGGAGCGCGTCCGCGCCGCCCTGCAGGGTCTTGATCTGCGGCTGGTCGATAATCCGGATTTCGCCACGGGCCTCGCAAGTTCGCTGAAGGCAGGCGTCGGTGCGGTATCGACCAGCGCTACCGGGGCGATGATCGTGCTTGGCGACATGCCCGGCGTGTCGCGCGCCGATCTGGACCATATGATCGACGCTTTTGTCGCCGATGACGGACGTTCGATCGTGCGGGCGTCGTTTCGCGGAAAGCGCGGCAATCCCGTCATCCTGCCCCGCAGCCTCTTTGCGGCTGTCAGCCGGCTCGAAGGCGATGTCGGCGCGCGTTCTCTGATCGAGTCGGAAGGGGTCAACGTCATCGATGTAGAGATAGGCGAGGCGGCTTTCATCGATGTCGATACGCCCGATGCGCTCGCCGAGGCCGGCGGTGTGTTGCAGGATTGAGCGAATGCGAATCCTGAATCGCGCGCTGGCGCTGACGGCAGTGGTGGCATCGGCCTTCTGGGTTACGACAGCCTCTGCGGACTCACTGAAACCCTACAAGGATGACCTGTTCGCCTATCCCGGCATCCTCTCGGATCAGGGGGCCTACAAGGTCGTGGATTATTCGGAGGCGCGCGACATCAACGGGCGCGACGAAGTGCCGGAGCGCCGCGTGCGGGCGAAATATGTCTCGCTCGGCGTGCGGAAGGTGCAGAAGGATCTGGCCCTGAAGACGGACGACGGAGCGACGATCCGGCATTTCGCGGTCGGCAGGACCGAAGGCGCCCGCTTCATCGTGCTCTACCTGCACGGGCAGGGCGGCAGCCGGAAGCAGGGCGTCGACGACTTCACCTTCGGCGGAAACTTCAACCGCATCAAGAACATCGCCGCAGCCAATGATGGTCTCTACCTGACCCCCGATTTCCCCGACTTCGGCAAGGGCGGCGTGCGCACGGTCTCGGCGCTGATCGGCTACTACGCCGCCCGCTCGCCGGGATCGCCGGTGATCGTCGCCTGCGGTTCGATGGGAGGCCAGATCTGCTGGGGTCTGGCATCCAGCACTGTCGGTGAGCGCCTGTCGGGCCTGCTTCTGTTGGGCTCGCTCTGGGACGACGGCTTTCGTTCGTCGCCCGCGTTCGGGCGCAGGGTGCCTGTCTTCTTCGGCCATGGCAGCAAGGACACCGTGTTTCCGGTCGAGAAGCAGGAGGAGTTCTTCCGCTCGCTCGGCGCAAACTATCCCGCGCGCTTCGTGCGGTTCGAGACGGGAACGCATGGCACGCCCATCCGCATGTCCGACTGGCGGGAGGTGCTCGACTGGATGCTGGCGCTGGCGCGATAGCCTCAGCGCTTGAGGTGTCGCGTGATCCGGCGCTCGATCCAGTCTATCGCGTGGCGCAGCGTTTCGACGATCGCCAGATAGATCAGTGCGGCCCAGATATAGGTCTGGAAATCGAAACTGCGCGAAAAAGCCTGCCGCGTCATTCCCATCAGGTCGAAGACGGTGATGAGAGCGACGATGGCCGATCCCTTGATCATCAGGATGATCTCGTTGCCGTAAGGCCGCAGCGCCACGATCAGCGCCTGCGGCAGGATGATCTTGCGCAGCGTCAGCAGGCGCGGCACGCCGAGCGACGCGGCCCCTTCCCATTGACCTTTCGGCACGCTCTGGATGGCGCCGCGCAGGATCTCGGCCTGATAGGCGGCGGTATTCAGGGTGAAGGCGAAGACGCCGCAGTTGAACGCGTCCTTGAAGAAATCCCACAGGCCGACCGCCTGAAGCTGCGGGCGGAAGGAGCCGAGGCCGTAGTAGATGAGAAAGGTCTGCGCGAGGAGCGGCGTGCCCCGGAAGAAATAGACGTAAGCGTAGGAAAGTGTCTGCAACACCGGGTTCGACGAGAGGCGCGCGTAGCAGATCGGCACGGAAAGAATTGCGCCGAAGAAGATCGAAAGCACGACCAGCTTGATCGTCACCCAAAGGCCGCTCATGTAGCCGGGGAAATAGCGTTCCACGAGCTCCGGATTCCAGGACATGACGAGATACAGCACCAGCGCGATGCCGAGCACGATCCAGAAGCCGACCAGCACGTTGCCGATCTTGCGTTCCAGAGTCCACCGCCGGACTTCCGGAGGCCGTTCCACTTCAGCGGCTGGCGTTTCGGCGATCGCGCTCATCGTTGCACCGCCTGCCTGCCGACGCTCCGCTCGATGGCGTTGATGCCGACGGAAGAGATGATGGCGAGGACGAGATAGATCAGGCAGGCCAGACCGTAGAACAGGAACGCCTCCTTGCTGACACGGGAGGCGATGTTGGTCTGCCTGAGAATGTCCGAAAGGCCGATGGCCGAGACGAGCGCGGTGTCCTTGAGCAGGATCAGCCAGAGATTGGCGAGGCCGGGCAGGGCGATGCGCACCAGTTGCGGCAGGATGACCAGCCGCATCGTCTGTCCGCCGGAGAGGCCTACGGCATATCCGCCTTCATACTGGCCGCGCGGTATGGCCCGGAAGGCGGACAGGAACACCTCGCTGGCATAGGAGGAAAACACCACGCCGAGCGCCACCATGCCGGACACGAAGCTGTTCACCTCGACCGTCGCATCCGGCATGACGAGGCGCACCGCGCTCTGAAGTCCGATCTGCACGCCGAAATAGACCAGAAAGAGCGTC
>JBFWWQ010000282.1:0-4499 GCA_050246095.1 Pseudorhodoplanes sp. | reverse complement strand
TGCCGGGTCTATGCGCCGGTCGGCGGCCATCGCGACCTGCTCGCCTATCTGGTGCGGCGCCTGCTGGAGAACGGGGCGAATACCTCGTTCGTCTCGGTCGCCGCCGATACGACGGTGTCGCTGGCGCAAGTCCTGCTTCCGCCGCAGGACGAGATCCGCAGGCCCGAAAATGCCCGCAACCGCCGCATCGCCATGCCGGCCGACCTCTACGCGCCCGCGCGGCGGAATTCGGCCGGCATCGAGTTCGGCGACCGCGCGAGCCTCGACGCGCTGGTGCGCGACACGCGCGCGGCGTGGCGTGTGCTGGACGCAATGCCGCTGCTCGACGGGATCGCCGTCGCGGGCCGACCGCGCGCGGTGCTCTCGCCGATCGACGGCGCCGCGATCGGCACGGTGAGCGAAGGCGATGCCGCCATCGCCGCCTCCGCCATGATCGCCGCGCAAGCGGGCTTTGCGGACTGGCAGGCGACGCCGGTGGCCGCGCGCGCCGCCTGTCTCGATCGCGCCGGCGATCTCTTGGAGCGCAAGTACGCAACGTTCATCGGCCTGCTGCAGGCGGAAGGCGGCAAGACGCTGGACGACGCGGTCTCGGAGCTGCGCGAGGCCGTCGATTACTGCCGCTATTATGCCGCGCAGGCACGCACGACCCTGACGCCGCAGCCGATGCCCGGGCCCACCGGCGAATCCAACGAACTGCGCTATCGCGGACGCGGGGTGTTCGTCTGCATCAGCCCCTGGAATTTTCCGCTCGCGATCTTCCTCGGACAGGTGACCGCGGCGCTGGTCGCCGGCAACGCGGTGGTGGCGAAGCCGGCCGAGCAGACGCCGCTGATCGCGCATGAGGCGGTGCGGCTGCTGCACGAGGCCGGCATTCCGTTCGCGGCGCTGCATGTCGTGCCGGGCGACGGGACGGTCGGCGCGGCGCTGGTCGCCGACCGGCGCTGCGCCGGGGTGGCGTTCACCGGTTCCACGGAAGTCGGGCAGACGATCAACCGGGCGCTGGCTGCCAAGAACGGTCCGATCGTGCCGCTGATCGCGGAGACCGGCGGCATCAATGCGATGATCGTCGATGCCACCGCGCTGCCGGAGCAGGTTGCTGACGACGTCGTGCTCTCGGGCTTCCGCTCCGCCGGCCAGCGCTGCTCGGCGCTGCGCCTGCTCTGCCTGCAGGAGGAGATCGCCGATCACGTCCTGGAGATGGTGGCGGGCGCCGCGCGCGAGCTTGCGCTCGGCGATCCGCGCGACATCGCGACCCATGTCGGTCCGGTGATCGACGCCGAGGCGAAGGAACGGCTGGATCGCTGGATCGACACGATGCAGTCGCAGGGCCGCGTGCATTTCCGCTGGGATGCCGGCCGCGCCTTGCCCGAGCGCGGCTTCTTCGTGCCGCCGGCCATCGTCCGGCTCGACCGCGCCGCCGACCTGAAGGAGGAGGTGTTCGGTCCGGTGCTGCACGTGGTGCGCTGGCGGGTCGACGCGCTCGAAGACCTGCTCGAGGAGATCGCGGCGAACGGCACCGCGCTGACGCTCGGCATCCATTCGCGCATCGACGCGCGCGCCGCCGGGATCGCCGCGCGCCTGAGCAACGGCAACGTCTATGTCAATCGCAGCATGATCGGCGCGGTGGTCGGCACGCAGCCATTCGGCGGCGCCGGCACGTCGGGTACCGGACCGAAGGCGGGCGGCCCGAACTATCTGCGCCGCCTCGCGTCTGAACAGACGTTCACGGTCAACACCACGGCGGCGGGCGGCAACGCGAGTTTGTTCGCGGCGGAAGACTGACTGCGTCGATGCGCCGCGCGCGCAGCGATCGACATTACGAAAACATAATGCGCGTCGACGCGAGTTGGCCGAACTCTTCTCTTACATCAATCGTTGTACCGATGACGGGCATCGCGCCCGGATAAGGCATGCGCTCCGGAGGAGGAGAGACATCATGCGTAGCAATTCAAACCGCGCTACCGCCGTCGTGACTGCCGCGGCGCTCGCGCTCACGACCGCCGGCGTCGCGCCGGCACTTGCTGCGCCTCGGGCGACGAAGGACGTGCAGGTCGCGCAGCAGGCGGCCGGCGACACCGAGTTCAGCTCGCGGCGCTATTCGCGCGCCCGCAGCAACGCGGCCGCCGCCGCCATGTTCGGCGCCATCATCGCGGGTGTCGCGAGCTATGCGGCTGCGCGCGAATACCGCAAGGCGCGCGAGCGCGAATTGCAATATCGTTACGGCTACGGTGCGCCTTACGGCTACGGCGCTCCCTACGGCTATTATCAGGCACCGCGCGCCTACCCGTATCGTGGCGGCTGGGGCGGCTGGTAGCCGGGCGACCCGGCGATCGTCCTTCGCGAGGAGCCCGGTGCCGGAGATCGGTGCCGGGCTTTTTTGCGCCTCAATGCAGGCGTTGGCTTAAGAATTAAGCGAAACGGAGTATCCTGCGCCGCATGAGTGATTCGGTGGATCGCCTCTACGCTGCCGTTCGCGACCAACGCAAGGCCGATCCCACGCGCTCGCGTACGGCCCGCCTGATCCGCTCCGGCAAGCCGAAAATCGCCAAGAAGCTGGCCGAAGAGGCCGCGGAAGTGGTCATCGACGCCATGCAGGGCAACCGCCCGGCGGTGGTCCGCGAGAGCGCCGACCTGCTCTATAATCTCGTCGTGCTCTGGGTCTCGGCCGGGATCCGCCCCGAGGATGTCTGGACCGAGATGGGTCGCCGCGAGCAATTGCTCGGCCTCGCCGAGAAGCTGCCCAAGGAACCGCCGGCCGTTTCGGTGCGCCGCAAGGTAGTTGCCCTCGAGGCCCGCCGCGCGCATAAACGCCGCTGATCCCGCCCGCGGGCGCCATGTCACCGGCATTCCCGCATATCCCGCTTTGTCGGCTGAACAGGTCCTTGAGCGCGCATGCTTCGTCGGATGTACGACTGGTGCATTGCTGCCGCCCATAAGACCTATGCCACCTGGGTGCTGGGGCTGATCTCGTTTGTCGAGAGTTCCTTCTTCCCGATCCCGCCCGACGTGATGCTGATCCCGATGGCGCTGGCGCGCCCGGAAAAGGCCTATTCCTACGCCTTTCTGTGCACCTGGACCTCGGTCGCGGGCGGCGTGCTCGGCTATGCGATCGGCGCGCTGCTCTACGACTCGGTCGGGCTGTGGCTGATCTCGCTCTACGGCTATGGCGAGAAGGTCGAGGCGTTCCGTGAGGCCTATAACCAGTACGGGGCCTGGATCATCCTGCTGAAGGGCCTGACCCCGATTCCCTACAAGATCGTCACCATCACGTCGGGCTTTGCCGGCTACAATCTGCCGCTGTTCATTGTGCTTTCGATCGTCACGCGCGGCGCCCGCTTCTATCTGCTGGCCTTCCTGCTGCACCGCTACGGTCCGGCCGCGCGGGCCATGATCGAGGAGAAGCTGGAATTCTGGGTGATGATCGGCGGCATCGTGCTGGTGGTCGGGATCGTCGGGGCGTTATATTTGTTCTAGGGGCGGCAAATCGCAGTTTTGCCACGCTGCGGGTGGTAGTATGGCAGCGAGGGCCGCGCCGGGTTATGCCCATGACGACTGGAATTCTGGTATCGCCGAACTGGGGGAGCATCGCCTGCGGCGGACTGCTGGCGGCCGCTCTGCTGCTGCAGGCGCCTGCCTCCGCGCAGCAAAATTCGCCTTCGGCGCTCGGTGCGGCGCAGCCGGCCGCGCCGGTATCGCCGCCGGCGGAGACGCCGGCTCCCGCGCGCCGCGAGGGCTTTGTCGATGCCTTCGGCCGCTGGCTCGACCAGGGGGCCGCCGATTTCAAGGCCAATCTCGAGAAGATGAAGGAATTCAACGAGAAGGCCCTGCAGAACGCCAGGGAGCTGAACGAAAAGGCGCAGCAATCGGCGAAGGAAGCCGCGGCCGCGACCGCTGCCGCCACCAAGGATGCCACCGAGGCGCTGATCAAGCTGCCCAATACCCGCGTGGTCGAGGGCAAGGAGAAATGCGAGGCCGCCCCCAACGGCTCGCCGGACTGCAACGCAGCGGCCGAAAAGATTTGCAAGGCCAAGGGCTTCGGCGTCGGCAAGAGCGCCGAAATCCAGCAGGTGCGTAAATGCCCGGCGCGCGCCTGGCTGGGCGGGGGCGAGGGCGCCTGCACCAATGAATCCATCGTGGTCCGCGCCACCTGCCAATAGGCGCGCCGATACACAAGGACTACTGACTTCGCCCCCGAAAAGAGGCATCCATCCGGCATTGTCAATCAGGGGAGCAGGTATCGTGAAGAGCTTCGATTATTTGCATGCATTCTGTATCGCGCTCGTCGCCGCGGCGGCCGTCGGCTTCGCTTCCGCGCCGGCGGGCGCGCAGCCTTTCGTCGCCGCAGTCCAGAAAGCGTGCGCCAAGGAGATCAAGACCCATTGCGCGAAGGTGACGCCGGGCGAAGGCCGCGTGGCGCTGTGCCTGCTCGCCTACGAGGACAAGCTGTCGCGCAGCTGCGACGACACGCTGTTCTATGCCGCGGTCGAACTCGGCAAGCT
>JBFWWQ010000281.1:0-4505 GCA_050246095.1 Pseudorhodoplanes sp. | reverse complement strand
CTTCGCCGGCGTGCTCGGCGCCAATGCCGACCGGGCGGATGCGCTGATCGACGCCATGTTTCCGGTGCAGCCGGAGGATCAATGGGTGATCGTGCGCGCCATCGCCTATTCCGGCCTGCCGGACTGGAAGGAGCGGCTGCGCGCGGTCGAGGACCGCGTGCCCACGCGCCGTGCGATGATCGGCAGGTTCATCGAGGGCAAGCTGCCGACGCTGAGCGGGCTCGGTCCGAAGGCGGAGCTGTCCGGCTGGGAAAAGACCAAGCGGCTGTTCGGCGCCGGCAAGAAGGACGGCCCGTCCGCGACCTGGGCGATGGACGCTTCTCCCGAACTGATCGACGTGCTCTGGGGCTATTATTTCGCCACCGGCGGCTACGGCCCGGTCGCGCGCATGATCGCGCTGCTGCCCTGGACCAAGGACCGCGACAATGTCGACCGGCTGATGATCGGCTCGATGACCAAGTTCACGCTCGCCACCAATGCCTCGCGCGATCCGGTTCTGCTGGCTTTGCTCAAGCGCGCCGCGCCGTCGCAGGGCGCGGAGGAGAAGGCGGTGCTGCAGGACATCATCGAGGCCGCCGACACGATGGAACTGACCCGCATCCGCAAGGAGCAGATGGCGGCGATCGAGGAGATCAAGCGGCGGGGGCCGGGCTACAAGCGCGAACTCTCCGGCTGGGGACAGCTCGGGGAGGGCGCGATCGGGGTCGGCTGCATCACCGCCGCGGTCATGAGCATGACCGCGCTCGGCATTCCCTGCGTCGTCGGCGGGGCGGCCGCGTCGGCGGGCCTGCGCTACTGGACCAGCCAGCAATAGCGCATGTGCGCTTCCGCGCGCCCGGCCATGACCAAGAGCGGAACATTTTTACCGGTAATCCGATAGCTTAAAAAGCTGACCGCATTTGAGGCCCGCTGAGGACAAGGGCGTCAACCGAGGCGATCGGACCCTACCGCGTCCGGGCGTGCCCGTTCGGCTTGCCGCCGGCGCGGCCGTTCAGCTTGCGCTTGCGCGCGGCGGCGCGCTGCGCGTTGGCGCGCTTGGTCTTGGCGCGCTTGAGGCGGCGCTCCTCGGCGCGCCTGGCGCGGCACTTCACGCACTGGCAGTTCTTCAGCCCGATCACGTTGCGCAGGTAATCGCGCCCGTAATCGTAGGTGATCTCGTCGCCGGGCTCGATGTTGCGGATCGCGCGGATCGTGATCTTGCCCTTGACCACGTCGGATTCCGCGTTCGGGCGGCAGGAATGGTTGGCGTAGCGCGCGACGTTGCGGCGGCTCTTGCCGTCGATGGTCCAGCGCGAATTCAGCTCGTACAGGTAGCGCCCGCCCTTGTCCTCGCGGCGGATCGCTTCGTCGTTGCTGATGCGCTGGCCGGTATAATAGGCGATCAGCGTGCGCTTCCGGATCGGTTCGGTGGCAAACAGTCCGAGGCCGGTGCGGGACCGGCCGACGCGAAAGGGTCGCTTGGGCATGGCGGCGGGTGATTTCGTCCTGGATCGATGACCGGAGGGTGAGGAATGGGTTTCGCTTAGCGGGACTGGGCGAGTCGTTCAATGACATCCATGCAACATCCGGCGCTTGGCTAGCGGGACGCGGCCGCGGGCCTTGCGCAGCGGCAGAACTATAGGGACACTCGCCCTCCCTAAGGATACCCAGCCTTGCTCAACTGGCTGCACTCGCTGCCGATTCTGACCGGCGCCTTCGTCGTCTGCGCGCTGTTCCTGGTGCCGACGGTGCTGGGCTCGCTGCTCGTGCAGCCTTATGTCGCGCGGATGTTCCGCGACGAAAAGGACATCAACACCGTCCTCGGCTTCCTGCTCAATGCCTTTGCCCTGTATTTCGGCGTGCTGCTGGCCCTCTTGTCGATCGCGGTGTTCGAGAACCACAACAAGGCGCAGGAGGCGGTGGACCGCGAGGCGGGGCAGGTGGTCTCCTTGTTCCGCAACATCAAGACCTATCCCGAGCCGGTCCGCACCGAGCTCGCCGCCACCCTGAAGCAATATCTCGACGAGGAGATCGGCCAGGGCTGGGCGGCGCAGCGGCAGGGCCGGATTTCGCGCGACGGCATCCTGCTGGTCGGGCGCATGCACCATCTGCTCGCCACCTATCAGCCCGACCGCAGCGAGGTGTCCTCGGTGCGCCATGCCAACACGCTGCGCACATTCGACGAATTCGTGGAGGCGCGGCAGGGCCGCATCAGCGCGCGCGGCTCGCGCGTTCCGGCGATCATGTGGAACGTGGTCATCGTCGGCGCCATCCTGAACGTGGTGGTGATCTGGATGTTCGACGTGCGCCGCTCCACGCATGTCGTGATCGGCGGCGCGCTGTCGGTCTTTCTCGGGCTCGCGATCTACATGATCGCGATCCTGGACGAGCCGTTCCGCGGCCGGGACGGGCTGGCGCCGCACGGCCTGAACGAGGTGCGCCAGCAGATCGAGGTGAATCGCTGATCTCAGCGCGCCGGGTTGGGCCGCGCCGCGGCCGCGCAGGCGTCCAGCCGCCGCTTGGGGTCGGCGCCGCCCCAGCGCGCGAAGGCGGCGCGCGCCACCGCCTCGACATTGGCGCGCGAATAGTCGCCCTTGAACAGGTGCCGCGTGCCGCCGAGCACCAGCACGCTGACCGGCTTGTTGGCGATGTCGAGCGCCCAGACGTCGCGCACGTTCATCGCGATCTCGCCGCTTCTGCCGAGCAGCGCCTGGTTGAAGGCGATCGAGGCCTCGCCGAAATTGTGGATCGGCCCGATATCGGCGGCGATGCCGAAGGCGAGGCGGTCGGCGCCGCCGCTCTGCAGGCGCGCGATCACCACGTCGCCGATCTTCATGTCGCCGAGCGGCCCGCCGGGCAGCACGAAGAACGGCACTTCCTCGGCGTCGATGTAGTGTGCGGGCGCGCAGCCGTCGGCGCGCACCGGGCGGCCTGCATGCGTCAGCGTGGTCGCCGCCACGAAATAGCCGGGCGCGCGCGAGGCGGCGTCGTGCAGGCAGGGATATCCGTCCCTGGTCAGCGGGATGATGGTGCGCTTGAAGAAGGCGGTCAGGTTTTTCTCGCGCCAGTGGAAGAAGTGATAGTTTTTCGGCGCCTCCGGCACCACCTCCGACAAGGACACCGGCTTCAGCTTGCGGTCGCGGATCAGCGGCCAGATTTCGGCATAGGCGGGCGCGAGATCCGGTTTCTGCAGCTTGTCGGCGCCGCGGAACAGGTAGAGGCGGCCGCTGGAAAACTTGTCCAGCGCGCAGACGCCTTCCAGCGCGACCGCCCCGTTCGCGCCGGCGACCTTGCGGCAGATGCCGGCGCCCTCCGGATCGCCCGGGTGATAGGCGCGGGCGGCGCCGTCGGCATCGACGGTCACGCGGTTGACGATGGCGAACAGGTCGCGCGGGGTGCCGCCCTTCCTGTCCAGCAGCACCGCGTAGCGGCGCGCGAAGCTGCCGCGGCTGAGCGTCATGGTATGCGGCGACAGCCCGCAGGCTTCGCTCGCCGCGCCCGAATCGGGGGTGAAGGTGATCGCGGTCTGTGGCGGCGGGCTCGGCACGCGCCCCTCCAGGCGGGCGGCGATGATCTTCAGCAGGTCGAGCGGCGGCATGTCGGCCTGCGCCGGTGCCGCCGTCATCGCCGTCAACAGCCCGCCTAACGCCAGGAATGCGCGCATGCGGCGCAGTTTGCCCGCGATTCGGCGCGACACGAAGGCAGGCAGGTATGGCGGCGAAATTTTCGCGTCTCCGGCTTGACCGCCATCAAATTGTGCAGCGCAAAAATGCCATATTCGGCGGGCTTGTCCGCCCGGCCGATCGGCATGGCCGCATCGGTTTCCCCGACATCGGAGGAGTGCAGCAGGCGCGGGACGCGCGCTCGCGGCTCGTCCGGCGTCGGGATTTTTCACCGCGGGACAGGGGCGGCGACAAGGATGCTGGATGTTTGAACGGATTGTGACTGTTTCGGCCGTGTGCCTCACCGTGTGGTTCGATGCGCCGCCGCCGAAAACCGAGTTCGTCGCGCAGCCGCCGGTGCTGCCGGTGCCGCAGCTGGTGCTCGCCTCCTTCTACGACGAGCCGCAGCTGCTCGCGATCGGCGGCAAATACGATCCCACGGGCCTCACCGCCGCGCACCGCACGCTGCCCTTCGGCACGCGCGTGATCGTCACCGACACCAAGACCAGCCGCAGCGTCACCGTGACCGTCAACGACCGCGGTCCCGCCAAATGGACCGGGCGCGACATCGATCTGTCGCTCGGCGCCGCGCAGGCGCTGCAGATGGAGGAGCGCGGCATCATTCTCGCGACGCTCGCCGCCGTGCCGCCGGCCGGCATGCCGGCTGCGGCGGCGCTCGCCGCATCGGCGATGCCTGCCGCGCTCGCAGCCGCAAAGCGCGACTGATCGATCCGCGCCGGACAAAAGCCATCGTCCTCCCTCGGCGGGAGGCCGACGGCCTGTTCGCGGCGCAGAGGTCGGCGTGCTAAAATCCGTAGATCATGACCGCGATGGCGAAGGCGATCACCGGCATCCAGTAGATCA
>JBFWWQ010000280.1:0-4539 GCA_050246095.1 Pseudorhodoplanes sp. | reverse complement strand
AGTATCGACCCCCACCCCGACCCTCCCCCTCTCAGGGGGAGGGAGCGCGCCGCTGCGTGCTTCGACATTCGCGAACCCATCTCTCGGCTCAATGCAAATTCGGCTGCGCGCCGGCACCGCGCTCGTCGATCAGGCGGCCGGTGGCGAAGCGGTCGAGACGATAGGCGGAGGCGACCTTGTGCGGCTCGTCGCGCGCGATCAGATGCGCGAAGCAGAATCCGGATGCCGGCGTCGCCTTGAAGCCGCCATAGCACCAGCCGGCATTGATATAGAGGCCCTCGACCGGCGTGCGGTCGATGATCGGCGAGCCGTCCATCGACATGTCCATGATGCCGCCCCAGGAGCGCAGGATGCGCACCCGCCCGATCAGCGGCATCATCGCCATGCCGCCCTCGCACACGTCCTCGACGGTCGGCAGATTGCCGCGCTGCGCATAGGAATTATAGCCGTCGATGTCGCCGCCGAAGACGAGGCCGCCCTTGTCGCTCTGGCTGATATAGAAATGGCCGGCGCCGAAGGTGATGACATTGTCGATCAGCGGCTTGATGCCCTCGCTGACGAATGCCTGCAGCACATGGCTTTCGATCGGCAGTCGCATGCCCGCCATCGCGGCGACGCGCGAGGAATTCCCGGCGACCGCGAAGGCCACCTTGTCCGCCCGGATGAATCCGCGGCTCGTCTCGACGCCCGCGATGCGGCCGTTGGAAATCCGCAGGCCGGTGACTTCGCAATTCTGCACGATGTCGACCCCGCGACGGTCGGCGGCGCGCGCATAGCCCCACACCACCGCGTCATGCCGGGCGGTGCCGCCGCGCGGCTGCAGCAGGCCGCCCTGGATCGGAAAGCGCGCATTGTCGAAATCGAGGAAGGGCGCGAGTTTGCGCACCCGTTCGCGGTCGAGCAGTTGCGCATCGACGCCATGCAGCCGCATGGCATTGCCGCGGCGCGCGAAAACGTCCCGCTGCACGTCGGAATGAAACAGGTTGAGCACGCCGCGCTGGCTCACCATCGCGTTGTAGTTCAGGTCCCGCTCCAGCCCCTCCCATAGCCGCATCGACCATTCGTAGAACGGCTCGTTGCCCGGCAGCAGGTAGTTGGAGCGGATGATGGTGGTGTTGCGGCCGGCATTGCCGGAGCCGATCCATCCCTTTTCCAGCACCGCCACATTCGCGATGCCGTGCTCCTTGGCCAGATAATAGGCGGTGGACAGGCCGTGCCCGCCGCCGCCGATAATCACCACATTATAGGATTCTTTCGGCGCGGCATCGCGCCAGGCCGGCGTCCAGTTGCGGTTGCCGGCCAGCGCATTGAGCGCGAGCGCCAGACCCGAATAGCGCATGTCGAACTCCCGGCGATACCGGCGTGCGCTTCGCCGGCAAGCCGGGAAAGCTTTGCAGCAAGCATAGCGAAAGCGCACAAGGTCGACCACAGCGCGCGCGGCTCAATTCACGTGCCGCACGCACCCCGTCTCCGCCAGATCGTACCCGCCGAGTTCCTCCGCCCGCGCGCGGAATGCCTCCGAGCGCATGAACGCAAACAAGGCCTGCGCCGCGGGCAGGAAATAGTCGCGCTGGCGCAAGGCGAGGTCGAAACGCTCCCAGGCGAGCGTCACGAAATCCAGCCCGGCCGCGCGCGCCACCGACCGCGTCGCAATGCCGCAATCGGCATGTCCGGTGCGGATTGCGTGCGCCAGGTCCGGACCGGTCGGACAGACGGGCGAAACCTGCCGGAGCCGCCGTAGCTCGATTCCCCCGCGCGCCAGCAAAACCAGCAGCAGGAGCTGCGCCCCCGCGCCGTCCGGACGCTGCGCCAGGCGCGCGGCACGGTCCGCCACGCTGCCTATGTCGGTCAGCCCGAGGGGATTGCCGGGCGCGACCAGCAGGCCCTGTTCGCGCCGTGCGAAACCGAGCAGCACACCGTCATGCAGGCCGGAGGCGGCCGCCAGCGCTTCGATATTGGCGGCGGCATCCTCACCTTCCATCCGGTGCAGATGCAGGGCGGCGGCCACCACCTCGCTGCGGGCCAGACGGCGGAGGCCGGCCTCGCTGCCTTCCGGCAGGCTGGCGAGCCCGCAGCGGCTTTCGCGCAGGGCCCATTCCAGCAGCGGATCCTGGCTGCCTCCGACAATAGGCGGACCGGGAGCGTGATCGCGTCCCGGCGCGGCGAGCAGGCCGGCCGAGAGCCAGCGGTCGAGCGCCGCCTTGGGAAACAGCCAGCGGCCGGTCGCCTTGGTGCAGGGCACGGCACGGCCGGCCACCAGTTCGTAGAGCTTGCGCTCGGAGAGACGCAGATAGGCCGCAGCTTCGTCCGTGGTCAGCAATTCAGGCATATGCACCGATATGCAACAATATGAACCAGCTACAAAAATTGACCGATTTGGACCGGAATGCAATCCAAAGTGCATGACCTCCGTTTCCGCCTTCGACCTGCTGTTCCAGGGCGATCCCGGTCTGTGGGCGATTGTCCGCCTCTCTCTATATGTAAGCCTTTCTGCGGTGCTGGTGGCGGCGGCGATCGGGCTGCCATTGGGCGCATTCCTGGCGCTGACCCGCTTTCGCGGCCGCGACGTCGCCATCGTGGTGCTGAACGCGCTGATGGGCCTGCCGCCGGTGGTGGTGGGGCTCGCGGTCTATCTGCTGCTCTCGCGCTCCGGGCCGCTGGGCGCCTGGGGCATCCTGTTCACGCCGCGCGCCATGATCATCGCGCAGGCGATCCTGATCACGCCGATCATCGCCGCGCTGGCGCGGCAGACGCTGGAAGATCTCTGGCTGGAATATCGCGACGAATTGTCGGCGCTGGATGTCGGCCCGCTGCGGCGCGTCGCAACCCTGATCCGCGATGCGCGCTTCAGCCTGCTGACGGCGCTGCTCGCCGGATTCGGACGCGCGGCCGCGGAAGTCGGCGCGGTCATCATCGTCGGCGGCAATATCGACGGCTTCACCCGCACCATGACCACGGCCATCGCGCTGGAGACTTCCAAGGGCGACCTGCCGCTGGCGCTCGGGCTCGGCATCGTCCTGATCTCGATCGTGATGCTCGTGAATGCGCTGGCCTGGAGCGTGCGGCGCGCGGGCGAGCGGCTGGCGGGGTGAGAAGCATGCGCGCCCCGCTCAGCGACCTGCCGGTCCGGCTCGAACATGCCTCCGTGCTGGTGCGCGGTCTGCCGATCGTCGACGGCGTGTCGCTGGAATGGCGCGCCGGTCCGCCGACCGCGCTGATCGGCCCCAACGGTTCCGGCAAGACCACCCTGCTACGGCTGGCCATGGGGCTGACCGAGGCCTCTTCCGGCCGCGTGACCTGGGGCGGACGCGAGCGGGCGCCGCCGACGCGGCGCGGCTTTCTGTTCCAGCGCCCGGTCATGCTCCGGCGCAGCGCCGCCGCCAATCTGCGCTATGCGCTCGCCGCGGCCGGCTTTCCCGCGCGCGAACGCGCCGCGCGCGCCGACGCGCTGCTGGCGCAGGTCGGCCTCACGGCCATCGCCGAGCGCCCCGCGCGCCGCCTCTCCGGCGGCGAACAGCAGCGGCTGGCGGTGGCGCGCGCGCTGGCCAAGGAGCCGGAATTGCTGTTCCTGGACGAGCCGACCGCCTCGCTCGATCCCGCCGCCACCAAGGCGATGGAGGACCTCATCGTCGCGATCGCCGCACGCGGCATCAAGATCGTGATGTCGACGCATAACCTGCCGCAGGCCCGGCGGCTTGCCGGCGAGATCGTGCTGCTCAACCGCGGCCGCGTGGTGGAGAGCGGACCCACACAGGATTTTTTCGCCGCACCGAGAACGGACGAAGCGCGCCGTTTTCTCGCCGGCGAATTGCTGATCTGAGACCAACCGGGAGACCCAACCATGCAGACTCGCCGCGCCTTGCTTGCCGTCGCCGCCCTCGCCCTGCTGGCCGGACCGGCCCTCGCGCAGGACAAATCCATCGTCGTGGCCTCGACCACCTCGACCAGCGATTCCGGCCTGTTCGGACACATATTGCCGCTGTTCAAGCAGAAGACGGGAATCGAGGCGAAGGTGGTCTCGCAAGGCACCGGCCAGGCGCTCGATACCGGACGCCGCGGCGACGCCGACGTGGTGTTCGTGCATGCCAGGCCGCAGGAGGAGAAATTCGTCGCCGACGGATTCGGCGTGAAGCGCCACCCGGTCATGTACAACGATTTCATCCTGATCGGACCGGGCAGCGATCCCGCCGGCGTCAAGGGCACCAAGGACATCGTCGCCGCGCTGAAGGCGATCAAGGCGAAAGGCGCACCGTTCATCTCGCGCGGCGACAAGTCCGGCACGCATGCGGCCGAACTCAACCTCTGGAAGCTCGCGGGGATCGATATCGCCAACGACAAGGGCCCCTGGTACCGCGAGATCGGCCAGGGCATGGGCGCCGCGCTCAACACCGCGTCGGCCTCCAACGCCTATGTGCTCGCCGACCGCGGCACCTGGCTGTCGTTCAAGAATCGCGGCGATCTGGTCATCGCGGTACAGGGTGACAACAAGCTGTTCAACCAGTACGGCGTGATCCTGGTGAACCCGCAAAAGCACGCGCA
>JBFWWQ010000279.1:0-4539 GCA_050246095.1 Pseudorhodoplanes sp. | reverse complement strand
AACCGCAGGCGTTCCTCCATCACCGAACTCGCTTTCCACGGCATCTACACCTCCCGCCCGCCAAAAGTGGCAGAAAGTGTTACCCATGTGTCCGGTACGGGATGTCACCTATGTCTCGGGCCGCTCATCGGCATCGCCCCTTGAGCGCGCGGCCGTCCCTCCATACCTCGAAGCCCGCGATCGGATCGTGCGCGTCGTGAATTGCGGACCTTAGCTGTGATTGCCGCCGGTTCCTGAATCGGAACGGTCGTGCGGCGCGGTTGTCCGCCCGGCAAGCTCAGGTAAGGTGAGCGCACCAGGGGGAAGGGACTTCGTTCGGTGCAAGACCAAATCAAGGGCCTGCGCGTCATCGTGGTGGAGGACGACGCGGCCATCATGATGCTGGCCGAGGACATGCTGCAAGAACTCGGCTGCGTGATCGCGGGAACCGCGACGCGCATGAACGAAGCCCTCGCGTCGGCACAATCCTGCGCCTTCGATGTCGCGCTGCTCGACGTGAACCTTGCGGGGCAGCCGGTTTATCCGGTCGCCGACATCGTGCAGGCGCGGGGGCTCCCGATCGTGTTCTGCACGGGTTATGGCGGGGAAAGTCTGGAAGAGGCCTGGCGCTCCACGCCGGTGCTGCAGAAGCCGTACCGGATGGAGCATCTCAGCGAGGTGCTGGCGAGGGCGGCGGGCCGGACTTGACCGGCTGCTGAAAAATCTTCTTCGTTCCTCAAGCCGGATCGGGCTGCAGCGCTCAATGCGCGGCGTTCCGTCGCCGCGCCAGCGTTTGGAGAGTCATGTCGGCCTGCGCGCGGTAATGTTGGTGCAGGCGCTCCAGATCCTGCTCGGAGAGGTCTTCGGCGGTGGCGACGCCGTTGCGTGCGCCCTGCACGGCGCAGATCAGCTCCGCGAGCTTCACCTGCATCGCCATCGTATCGCGATTCTGGGTATTCTGGATCAGGAACACCATCAGGAAGGTGATGATGGTGGTCGCGGTGTTGATCACGAGCTGCCAAGTGTCGCTGAACCCGAATAGCGGCCCGGCGAGCGCCCACACCAGAACCAGAAAGACCGCGCAGAGAAAGGTCAGCGGCTTGCCGGTGAAATGCGCGGCGATTGTCGCGAGCCGCGCGAAGCGTTCCTGAAAACCGCGACCCGTCGCCGAGCCGCGGCCGTTTTCGGTGGGGTTGTTCATCGCGGACTTGTGCTGTTCAGCGACGATGCGTGCCGCTCATCACCGCCTGCGTCTCCCGATCCGGCCCGAAATCCTCGGCGCCGGTCAGCGACATCAGCTCGGCCAGCCGGTTGCGCGCGCGGTTGACCCGGCTCTTGATGGTGCCGACGGCGCAGCCGGAAATCGAGGCGGCCTCCTCGTAGGAAAATCCCGAGGCGCCGACCAGGATGAGCGCTTCGCGCTGGTCCGCCGGCAATTTGGCGAGCGCCTCGCGCAATTCGTTATACTCGATGCGCGACGACTGCTCCGGCTGGGTCTTCAGATTGGCCGCATAGCTGCCGTCCGCATCTTCCACCTCACGGCGCCGCTTGCGGTATTCCGAGCGGAACAGGTTGCGCAGGATGGTGAACAGCCAGGCCGAGAGATTGGTCCCGGGCTGGAACGAATGGATGTTGGCGAGCGCGCGCAGAAGCGTCTCCTGCACGAGGTCGTCGGCGCGATCGACATTGCCGGACAGCGAAATGCCGAAGGCGCGAAGACTGGGCACAGTCTTCAGAATATCGTCGCGGAGTTTGGGATCGATTTTCATTCGCGCGACCCTTCATCCGGCTCTTTATTGGTGCCGGTTTCGATCTGGCCAAGCAGGGCGGCGAAACGGTCGGGCACGCCTTCCTTCACGACGTCGTCGTACATGGAGCGAAGCTGCTGCCCGATGCGGGACTGGACCTCCTTGCCGAGACGCGGGGTCCCTTTCTCGGAATTGTGATGCATATTCATGGGCATTTCTGGCTTGGCCGGCTTGTCGTCTTTCATGGTCCTCTTCCCCATACCTTCCCGGGTCGGGCCCGGACGCAGGGGTCCCCGCGATCACGGCCGTTAACGCCCTGAATCTGAGGATTGTTCCAAGGCTGGGAACTTTTTTTCCGGACTGCCGTTGTGACGCAGGATAGGGTTCCAAATCGGGAGGGTTTTCGTGTCCACGTCCCAAGCCGTTGCACTGCATTTGCCGTTTCTGCGCCGCTATGCCCGCGCCCTGACCGGAAGTCAGGCTTCGGGTGACAGCTACGTCGCGGCGACGCTGGAAGCCCTGATCGAGGAGCCCTCCATGCTCGACCAGGGCCTGGAAGCGCGCGTCGCGCTGTACCGGCTGTTCACGAAAATCTGGAATTCGGTGGCGGTGAACGATTCGCGGGAGTCGAATGAGCGCGGGCTGCCGATCGACCAGCGCATCGCCCAGATCACTTCGCGGCCGCGCCAGGCCTTCCTGCTGATCGCGCTCGAGGGCTTTTCCGAGGCCGACGCCAGCAAGGTGCTCGATATCGACGAGCGCGAGCTGACCAATCTGGTTGAGGAATCCGGCCGCGAGCTCGCCGCCGAAATCGCCACCGACGTGCTCATCATCGAGGACGAGCCGTTCATCGCTATGGACCTGGAAGGCCTGGTACAGAGCCTCGGACATCGGGTGATCGGCGTTGCGCGCACGCATGCGGAGGCGGTCGCGCTGGCCAAGCCGAAGCGGCCGGGCCTGATCCTCGCCGACATCCAGTTGGCCGACGGCAGTTCGGGCCTCGATGCGGTGAACGAATTGCTGCGCACCTTCGAAGTGCCGGTGATCTTCATCACCGCCTATCCGGAGCGTTTCCTTACCGGCGAACGTCCGGAGCCGGCCTTCCTGATCCCGAAGCCGTTCCAGCCCGCCACCGTTTCCGCGGTGGTGAGCCAGGCGCTGTTCTTCGAACGCAAGGCGAAGCGGCCGGAGCGGCGCGCGACCGCCTGAGGCGGTCAGCGCCGCGCGCGCTTCTGGCGCGACGCCGAGAAGCCGAGCAGCAGCGCTTCGACGAGCATGGCAAGCTGAAGCTGGCGCGGCTCCTGGGTCGCGCCTTTTTCATGGGCCGCGGATACCCGGTGCGGCGTCTCGGCGGAGGCGGGCTTGCGCATCAGGATGACGATGAGCGCGCCGGCGGCGACGCAAAGCGCCGCCAGCACAAGGCGCGCGCCGACGGGACCGATGGCCGTCTCCAGCGCGATCAGCGCCGCCGCCGCGACGTAAAGGATGGCCGAGGAGAACAGGATGCCGGCGACGAGATAGCCGGTGGCGCGCCGCCGCATGCCGCGTGTCGCGCGCGCCAGAGCGGAGGAGGCAAACTCGATCAGGGCCATAGCGCCGCCCTCAAACGCGGCGGCCGGCCAGCCCGGCGAGATAGCCGACACCCGCCGCGATCGCGAGCGTCATCAGCGGGCGCCGTTCCGCCTCGTCGGCGATGCGGCGGAAGGCATCGCCGCCGAAACGGAACGCCTCGTCGGCCGCCTGGCGCGCGCCGTCGCCCAGCCGGTCCGTCATCTCCTGCGCGCTGTCGCGCATGCGGCCGGAAAATTCCTGCCCGACCACCTGCGCGCTTTGGCGCACCCGGTCGGCCATGCCGGTCAGGGTCTCGATCACGGCATCGGTGACATGCGCGGCGGCCGTCCCGGTCGCTGCCGCGGCGCCGGCGCCTTCGCGCGCTGCGAGGCGGTTGAGGCGCGTCAGCCGCGTCTCCAGGTCGCCGATCAGGGCGTGGATTTCCTCGATCTCCGCCGCAGTCGAAGTTCCGTTGCGGGCGGAAGAGCCGTTTCGTGGACGCCGTGCCATGTCATCCTCGTTTCGTTGTCCGATGCAGACTGGATCGGCGGGTCAACGCGCCCTCGCGGAACCGGTTCCGCCGTCTGCAAGGGCTTGTCCGGAAAAGAAAATGGCGTAGCCGGCGGGGTGACCGGCTACGCCCATTGGACCGGCCGAGCACGGGGGAGGGGGATTGGCCGGTCCGCACTCCAACGCACGGGTGCCGGAAGCGTTCCCGTTTTTTTGACCGGTCCGGCCGGCGCCGCCCAGGAACCAAACCGGAAAAGCCGGCGTTGCTTGGCAGGTTCCGCAAAGCACCGGGATGAGAGCGTGCCATGAACATCCTTACCCCTGCCATCGTCGGCGGTCTGGTCGTGGCCGCGATACTGGAAATCGGCAGTTCGCCGGTCGAGCTGCTGCAATCGGCGCAGGCGAAGTGGCTGCAGGCGCCGCAAATGCAAACCGTCAACCGCAGCAACAAGCAGGATCGCCTGACGCCCGCGGTCGCGCCGGCTGCGGCGGCGCAGCAGCGCACCCGCGCGCCGGCCACCGAACCGCAGGCGCGCGAGACGCCGAACGTGCCGCGCAGCGAGAAGAAAATGCCGATCGCGTGCGAAGCCGTGGTCAGCGGCATCATCCGTTCCGACCTGTCGCAGCGCAGCGGCCGCTGCGTGACCTGACGGCTGCTCCCCTTTCGACAACAAACAAAGCGCGGCGATCGAGCCGCGCTTTTGTTTTTGGCGATCGCGGCGCCGGTGCCGCGCGGGGAGTCCGAAAACAT
>JBFWWQ010000278.1:0-4564 GCA_050246095.1 Pseudorhodoplanes sp. | reverse complement strand
TCGCTGCTCTGCGCCATCTATGTGACGGCGCCGGCGTCGCGACCGGCAGGCGGGGCGCAAGTGTCGGACGCGGAAATGCTGCAGATCGTCGCCAAGCATTGCACCATGTGCCACGCCGTCAAGCCGACGCACGAGAGCTTCACCGAGGCGCCGAAGAATCTCGTGCTGCAGAGCATCGACGATCTGAAGCGCTATGCGCCGCTGATCCTGAGCCAGACTGTGCAGAACAAGGCCATGCCGCTCGGCAACCAGACCGCCATGACCGAGGAAGAGCGGGTCAAGGTCGGCGACTGGATTCGCGCCACGCGATGACTGCCATCCCGACCGCGGACCAGATCGCCGAATTCGGCACGCGCGCCGAAGCGATGATCCGCGAACTCGGCGCGATCTCATCCGATCCCAATCGCCTGGTGCGGCTGTTTCTCTCGCCGGAACACCGCAAGGCCGCCGATCTTGTCGGCCGCTGGATGCGCGAGACAGGCCTCGCCGTGAGCGAGGACGCGCTCGGCACCGTGCGCGGGCGCTGGATGCCGGCGGGCAGACCCGCGGCCAAGCTGCTGCTGATGGGCTCGCATATCGACACCGTGATCGATGCCGGGCAATACGACGGGCCGCTCGGCGTCGTCGCCGGCATCCTTGCCGCCGGCCATGTCGCACGCGCGCGCCCGGACCTTCGCGTCGGACTCGATGTGCTCGCCTTCGGCGACGAGGAGGGTTCGCGCTTCCGTTCGACGCTCACCTCGTCCTCGGCCTGTGCCGGCGTGTTCGATGCGTCGGCGCTGGCCTTCCCCGACCGCGAGGGGATCACGCTCGCCGACGCCATCGCGGCCTATGGCAAGCGCGCCGCCGACATCCCGGCGGCGGCCTACCGGCGCGACGCGGTCGCCGGTTATATCGAGGTGCATATCGAGCAGGGCCCGGTGCTGGAAGCGGAGAACCTGCCGCTCGGCATCGTCACCGGCATTGTCGGCCAGACCCGCATGCGCGTGGTGGTGCTCGGCGAACAGGGGCATGCCGGGACGGTCCCCATGCACATGCGGCACGACGCGCTGACGGGAGCCGCGGAAATCATCCTCGACGTCGAAAAGATCGCGCGCGAACACGCCGCCGACCGCATGGTCGCGACGGTCGGACGGATCGAAGCCTCGCCCGGCGCCACCAACGTCATCCCCGGCCGTGTCGGCTTCTCGCTGGAAGTGCGCGCGCTGACCGACGATCTGCGGCGCGGCGCGATCGCGCGCATCCGCAAGGACGCGCAGGCGGTCGCCACGGGGCGCAAGATCGAGGTGACGTTCGAGCCGTTCCACGAGACCGAGACCACGGCCTGCGCCGCACCGATGCAGGATCTGCTCGAACAGGCGATCGGCGATCTCGGCCTTTCCACCACGCGCATGCCCTCCGGCGCCGGGCACGATGCGCAGATCATGGCGCAGCTCTGTCCCGCCGCCATGATGTTCGTGCGCTGCAGGGGCGGGGTCAGCCACAATCCGGCGGAATATGCCGGTCCGCAGGATATGGGGCTCGCCGTCGCGGCGCTGGTGCGCTTCATCGAACGCTTCTCGGCGGCACAGCCATGAACGACTTCATCGATCGCAATTTCGCACGCGAGGTGGAATTGCTGAAAGCGCTGGTGCGCGTGCCCTCGGACAATCCGCCCGGCGACTGCGCGGCGCATGCCGACGCCGCGGAGAAGCTTTTGTCCGCACTGGGATTTGCGGTCGAGCGCCATCCCGTGCCGGACGAATTGGCGCGGCAATACGGCATGGTGTCGGTGACCAACCTGATCGTGAGCGAGCGTTTCGGCAGCGGGAAGGGGCCGGCGGTCGCGCTCAACGCGCATGGCGACGTGGTGCCGCCGGGCGAAGGCTGGATGCACGATCCCTACGGCGCCGAGGAGAAGAACGGCGCGATCTACGGGCGCGGGGCGGCGGTCTCGAAATCCGATTTCTGCACTTATGCATTCGCCCTGCTGGCGCTGAAGCACGATCCCGCGGGCCTCGACGGCACGGTCGAGCTGCACCTGACCTATGACGAGGAAGCGGGCGGGTTTCTCGGGCCGAAATGGCTGCTCGAGCGGGCCTTAAGCAAACCCGATCTCGCGATCTCCGCCGGATTCTCCTATGCGGTGATCACCGCGCATAACGGCGTGCTGCATCTCGAAGTGACGGTGCGCGGCCGGCAGGCGCATGCGGCGATGCCGGAGACCGGCGCGGATGCGCTGGAGGCGGCGAATTCGGTGCTGACGGCGCTCTATGCGGAGCGGCGCCGGCTCGTGCAAATCGCCTCGCAATCGCCCGGCATCGGTTCGGCCAAGCTGACGGTCGGGCTGATTTCGGGCGGCATCAACACCAATGTGGTGCCCGACCGCATCGCCATCCGCCTCGACCGCCGCCTGATCCCGGAGGAGGACGGCGAAGCCGTCGAGAAGGCACTGGTGGCGCTGATCGAAGCGGCGGCCGCGCAGCATCCCGGCATCAGCGTCGCGTGCCGCCGGATCATCCTCGCGCAGCCGCTGAAGCCGCTGCCCGGGATCGAGAAGCTGGTGGAGCCATTGCGACGGCACGCGGAAGCCGAATTCAAGACCGCGATCGAGGTCAAGGGCGTGCCGCTCTATACCGACGCGCGCCACTACAGCGCGGCCGGCATTCCGACCGTGCTCTACGGCGCCGGCCCGCGCTCGATCATCGAGGCCAACGCGCACGGCGCCAACGAGCACGTGAAATTGTCGGACCTGAAATCCGCGACCAAGGTGGTCGCGGCGACGCTGCACGATCTACTGGGGCGGCGCTAGCACCAATGCGGTTTGTCACGGCCGGGCTTGTCCCGCGCATGACGGAAAGAACGTTCTCAGTACCCCACCACCGTCCCGTGCAGATCGTAGGCCTCGGCGCGCTCGATCTTCACGGTGGCGATCTCGCCGACCTTGAGCGGGCGGCGGCTGGCGACGAAGACCGCGCCGTCGATGTCCGGCGCATCCGCCTTGCTGCGGCCCTTCGCGACGGTCGGGCCGATCTCGTCGATGATGACGGGCTGGCGCGTGCCGACCTTGCGCTTCAGGCGGCGCGCGGAAATCGCCTGCTGCTTCTGCATGAAGCGGTGCCAGCGCTGCTCCTTCACCTCGTCCGCAACGGCGCCGTCGAGATCGTTGGCGGGGGCGCCGGCGACCGGCTCGAACTTGAAGCAGCCGACGCGGTCGAGCGCGGCGGCATCCAGCCATTCCAGCAGGCGCTCGAAATCGGCATCGGTCTCGCCGGGGAAGCCGACGATGAAGGTCGAGCGCAGCGTGAGGTCCGGGCAGATTTCGCGCCAGCGGGCGATGCGCTCCAGCGTCTTCTCCTGCGCGGCGGGGCGCTTCATGCGCTTGAGCACGTCGGGGCTCGCATGCTGGAAGGGGATGTCGAGATAGGGCAGCACACGGCCTTCCGCCATCAGCGGGATCACCTCGTCGACATGCGGATAGGGATAGACATAGTGCAGGCGCACCCACACGCCGAATTCGCCGAGCGCGCGTGCCAGCGCGATGAATTTCGCGGGCAGCCTGCCTCCCTTCCATTCGCTCTCGGCGTATTTGATGTCGACGCCGTAGGCGGAGGTGTCCTGCGAGATGACCAGCAATTCCTTCACGCCGGCGGCGACGAGGCGCTCGGCCTCGCGCAGCACGTCCGCGATCGGCCGCGAGACCAGGTCCCCGCGCAGCTTCGGAATGATGCAGAAGCTGCAGCGGTTGTTGCAGCCTTCGGAAATCTTCAGATAGGCGTAATGGCGCGGCGTCAGCTTGATGCCCTGCGGCGGCACCAGATCGAGGAACGGGTCGTGCTGCGGCGGGACCGCGCGATGCACCGCCTCCATGACGCTCTCGTATTGCTGCGGGCCGGTGACCGCGAGCACGTTGGGATATTTGTCGGTGATCTTTTCCGGCTCCGCGCCCATGCAGCCGGTGACGATGACGCGCCCGTTGGCCGCCAGCGCATCGCCGATCGCCTGCAGCGATTCCGCCTGCGCGCTGTCGAGGAAGCCGCAGGTGTTCACGATCACCACGTCCGACCCGGCATGCTCGCGCGCGAGCGCATAGCCCTCGGCGCGCAGCCGCGTGATGATGCGCTCGGAATCGACCAGCGCCTTCGGGCAGCCGAGCGAGACGAACGAGATGCGGGGCGCGGGCTGGGACATCGGAACCCTGGGGCGTGGCGGAATGCGGGCGCGTAGGGGAGGCGGCGGCGGGCGTCAACAGCTTTCCGGCATCGGCGCCCGGGGCAGGCGATTCCCGCCGGCAAACCCGACCCGGGGCGCCTTTCGCGTCCTTGCTTTCGACCCAAAGGGACCGAAAAAGCGGCCCATTTTCCAGCGACTTAGCCCACGGAACCGGCGGAATTCGGAAAATCTTAACGAAATCCGCCTCTTCTGGTGCAGCGCATTTTCCCGCGCGCATGGACGGATTCGCCGGCGCGCCACCCGCCGGCCGGGGCAAGAAGAAGAAGGCCAGTTCGCATGCTCAAGCCCGTGCGCTTTCTCGTCATGGCGCTGGCCACGGCTGGATTGGGGGCGTGCGGCTCGCTGTCGGGTT
>JBFWWQ010000277.1:0-4575 GCA_050246095.1 Pseudorhodoplanes sp. | reverse complement strand
GCATAGTAGCGCCAGTCCCACGGCGCGAGCTTGAAATTGCCGCCCTCCTCGGCGATCAGCGCCTGCATGGCGTCGCGGTCGGCCAGCGCGCGGCGGACGGCGCGCGGCCAGACCGTCTGCAGCAGGTCGCGGACCGCCTCCGGCGTCTTGGCCATCGAATCGTCCAGCCGGAAATGCGCGAAGCTCGCATAGCCGTGCAGCCGTGCCCGCTCCGCCCGCAAAGCCACCATCTCGGCGACGATCGCCTTGTTGTCGGTCATGGCGCCGCCGTCGCCGCGCGCGATCCAGGCGCGGAACGCCTGCTCGCGCAGGTCGCGCCTTGCGGAGAATTGCAGGAACGGCTCGACGCTCGAACGCCCCAGCGTGACGACATGCCGGCCCGCGAGCCCGCGGTCGCCGGCGGCGCGGCTCGCCGCCGCGCGCACGAAATCCGGCAGCCCGGCAAGGTCGGCCTCCCCGTTCAGGACCAGCGCGTAATCCTGCTCGTCGGCCAGCACGTTCTGGCTGAAGGCGGTGCCGAGAGACGCCAGCCGCTCGGTGACGGCGGCGAGCCGCCGCTTCTGCGACTCGTCCAGACCGGCGCCCGAGCGCAGGAACTCGGTATGGTAGCGCTCCAGCACCCGCTCCTGCTCCGGGGTGAGGCCGAGCGAATCGCGCCGCGCGAAGACGGCGGCGATGCGGCGGAACAGCGCGGCGTTGAGGTGGATGCGGCTGTGATGCGCCGCCAGCTTCGGCGCCATCTCGCGCTCGATCGCCTGGATCTCCTTGTCGGTATGGGCGCCGGCGAGCGCCCAGAACACCTTTCCGACCCGGGCCAGCGCCTGGCCGCTGCGCTCCAGCGCCTCGATCGTGTTGGCGAAGTCGGGCGCCTCCGCCCGCTCGGCGATCGCGGCGATCTCCGCGTCGTGCTCCGCAAGCGCCCGCGCGAAGGCCGGCCGGAAATGCGCGTGCGCGATGGCGCCGAAGGGCGGGACGCCGAACGCCCCGGTCCAGGCTTCCTGGACGGGATCGGCGGGGCTGATCGGGGCGGCGGCTGAGGTCATGCGGGGCTCATGCGGTGGCGGGGGCGGCAGATTAGCCTCTCACGGCTCAAAATGGAGCCCGGCGGCGGCATTTCCAGACTTGAAAGGGGCGCCGCTTTCGGTGAGATTGCGCGCCGTTTTGGACGGAGAGCGGGACGACATGGCAGCGGAAGCGACCAAGGGCCGGCGCATCGTGTGGCTGAACGTCATGACGGTGGTCAGCGCGGCGATCCTGATCGGCGCCGAGGTGTTCGGCGCGGCCTTTGCCGGCTCCTGGGCGATCGCCAACCTGTTCGGCCTCGGCTCCACCTGGGCCAAAATCATCGACGTCCTCTTCCTCCTCTGCGGCGTCGCCGTCATGTGGCAGTTCATCCGCTCGGCGCGGCGCATCGAGCCGTTCACCGCCGACTGACGAAGCGCCCGAAGCGAACCTTGCGGATTGTTTAACGGCGCGCGCCGCGCGCACGCAAAAAAGTTCTTGCATCTGCAAGACTCTTTCCCTATTTGCGGATTTGCCCAATTTCGCACGTGCCTGTGGTCGCGTGTCGGTCGGTAGGTAGCGGGACAAGAGGCCCGCCAGCCGCCTGGAGAGACAGACCTCCCCGAGAGAGTCCCTCCAAGAGTTCTGACCGGCAGCCGGAGGCGAAACCGGCGTACTCCGCTCTCAACGGGGGACGCGACTTAAAGCAACGACGGAGCGGGCTTCTTGGTCGCTACCGGCTGTCCAAAAGCCGGTGCTGTAGCCGAAGAGGCTTGTCCTTCATTGCCAGGTGTGCGGATCGGGACCTCCCCTTTCCAATCCAAGGCAGCACAGTCGGGTGGTGTCGCTCGAGGCTCATCGCGCTTCCATCGCGCGGGCAGCCTCAACGCACCGGCCGACGCAAAGTCAGGCGGCATGCGTCCGCCGGTGTGGCCGCTTGGGGAGCTAGACATGACCGACCGCATCCGCGAGTTCCTGCGCAACCGCCGCGACGAAGGCCCCGTCCTCGTCGTGGACCTCGACGTTGTGCGCGACAATTACAACGCCTTCGCCAAGGCGCTGCCGGACAGCCGCGTGTTCTACGCCGTGAAGGCGAACCCGGCGCCGGAAGTGCTGAAGCTTCTGGCCTCGCTCGGTTCCTGCTTCGACACCGCCTCGGTCGCCGAGATCGAGATGGTGCTCGCGGCCGGCGCCGCGGCGGACCGCATCTCCTACGGCAACACGATCAAGAAGGAGCGCGACATCGCGCGCGCCTTCGCGCTCGGCGTGCGCCTGTTCGCGGTCGACTGCAAGGCCGAGGTGGAGAAGGTCGCCCGTGCCGCCCCCGGCGCGAAGGTCTTCTGCCGCATCCTGTGCGACGGCGCGGGCGCCGAATGGCCGCTCTCGCGCAAGTTCGGCTGCGAGCCCGCGATGGCCGCGGACGTGCTGGAGCACGCGCACCGGCAGGGCCTGGAAGCCTACGGCGTCTCGTTCCATGTCGGTTCGCAGCAGCGCAACCAGCATGCCTGGGACCGTGCGCTGGCGCAGGCGGCGGCCGTGTTCAAGGAGTGCGGCGAGCGCGGGATCAACCTGTCGATGGTCAATCTCGGCGGCGGCTTCCCGACCAAGTACCTGAAGAACGTGCCGACGGTGCGAACCTACGGCTCGGCCATCTTCCGGGCTCTGCGCAAGCATTTCGGCAACCGTATCCCGGAGACGATCATCGAGCCGGGCCGCGGCATGGTCGGCAACGCGGGCGTGATCGAGACCGAAGTCGTCCTCGTCTCCAAGAAGAGCGAGGAAGACGACGTGCGCTGGGTCTATCTCGACATCGGCAAGTTCGGCGGCCTCGCCGAGACGATGGACGAGTCGATCCGCTACCCGATCAGGACGCCGCGCGATGGCGGCGAGTTGTCGCCGTGCATCCTCGCAGGCCCGACCTGCGACTCGGCCGACGTGCTGTACGAGAAGCAGCCCTACCTGCTGCCGGTCTCGCTGGAGATCGGCGACAAGCTGCTGATCGAAGGCACGGGCGCCTACACGGCGACCTACTCGTCGGTGGCGTTCAACGGCTTCCCGCCGTTGCAGACGGTCCACATCTGACCTCGCGGGAGCCGGTACGCCGGCTCCCCTTCCCTTCACCTCAAGGACTGGAAACGCCCCGCGGAAAACGGGGCGGGGAAGCATGCCGATGATCGCGATCCGTCAGGAAAGGCTGGCCGACGACGCCGCGCGCGAGGCGCTGCTCGACCGCGCCTATGGCCCGAGCCGCTTCGCCAAGACCTCCGAGCGCCTGCGGGCGGGCCACCGGCCCGCCGACGGCCTGTCTCTGGTTGCGACCGAGCGCGGCCGCCTCGTCGGCACCGTGCGGCTGTGGAACGTCACGGCCGGCCCCGGCCGCTCCGCTTTGCTGCTCGGACCGCTGGCCGTCGATCCGGCCAGGCGCGGCCAGGGGCTGGGCGCCGCCCTGATGAACCAGGCGATCGCGACCGCCCGCAGGCTCGGGCATCGCGCGGTGCTGCTGGTCGGCGACGCGCCCTATTACGGCCGCTTCGGCTTTTCGGCCGAGCGAACCGGCGCGCTGCGGATGCCGGGACCGTATCGGCAGGAGCGGCTGCTCGGGCTCGAACTCGTGCCCGGCGCGCTCGCGGGCGTCCGCGGCCTGATCGCGGCGGCCGGAACCCCGGCAGAGAAGCCGGATCTCGCCGCCCTGGTCGCGGCCGGGACAAAGGCCGTCACCGCCCGGACACGGCGCGCCGCCTAGAGTCTGATTCAACTGCGTTGAATCAGACTCGTCGTACATCTTTTCGTTTGGGCATGATCTTTTCCGAAAACCGGTTCCCACTTTTCAGGATCATGCCCTGAGTTTGCTCCTGCGCCACTTTGAGGCTATCGCGGAGTGCATCCGCGATGGCCTCGTTTTCCTTTCGCCCTCCCCGACCACCCGATACCTCTGGAGTTACGACCGATGCCCAACTGGCCCGTGCACGGCAAGATCGACGGCCCCATCGTCATGATCGGCTTCGGCTCGATCGGCAAAGGCACGCTGCCGCTCATCGAGCGCCACTTCGCCTACGACAAGAAGCGGTTCGTGGTGATCGACCCGGAAGACAAGGATCGCAAAATCCTCGACGAGCGCGGCATCCGCTTCATCCACGAGGCGGTGACCAGGGACAATTACCGCAAGCTGCTCGCTCCGCTGCTGACCGCAGGCGGCGGGCAGGGATTCTGCGTCAACCTGTCGGTCGACACCTCCTCGGTCGACATCATGGAGTTGTGCAACGAGCTCGGCGCGCTCTACATCGACACCGTGAACGAGCCGTGGGTCGGCTTCTATTTCAACCCGAAATTCGGCCCCGAAAAGCGCTCGAACTACGCGCTGCGCGAAATGACCATGACCGCCAAGCGCAAGCGCAGGCCCGGATCGACCACGGCCGTTTCCTGCTGCGGCGCCAATCCCGGCATGGTCTCCTGGTTCGTCAAGAAGGCGCTGCTCGACATCGCCAGGGACACCGGCGCCAAGACCAAGGAGCCGAAGACGCGCGAGGACTGGGCGCGGCTCGCCAAGAAGCTCGGCGTCAAGGGCATCCATAT
>JBFWWQ010000276.1:0-4579 GCA_050246095.1 Pseudorhodoplanes sp. | reverse complement strand
CCGCCCGCAACCCCGCGCGCGATACCGGCGAGGCCATGTAGAAGGCGATCACCGGCGGCCCCGGCATCGCCGCAAGGCCGATGACCAGGCCGGCCAGCGCCCCGACCGGCAGGGCGGTGCGCGCCGAAGGCACCGCCTTGAAGGCAAGGCCGCGCGTCAGGATGACGACGGCGATGGCGGTGAGCGCGGCGATGGCGAGCCGCGCCGACGGCGCGGAAATCAGGCTCAACGCCAGCACGCCGAGCGGCGTGCCGGCGGCCGCGCCCAGCGTCAGCCAGGAGAAGGACGGCCAGTGGCAATCCTTCACCGACGCCCGGATTTCGAACAGGTTGCCGAACAATTGCAGGCAGACCACGAGCGGCACCGCCAGCACCGGCGCGATGAACAAGGAGAGCAGCGGCACCGCCGCGATGGCGAAACCGAAGCCGGTCAATCCGCGCAGGACGGCGGCCGCGAGAATGCAGGCGGCCACCGCCGCCATCAGCCCCGGAGCAAAGCCCGCGGGATTGAGCAAGGTCGCAAGCGTGGGAAGCGCGTCGGCCACGATCGCGACACTGGCGAAAGCGCCGCGATCCTGCAACGGCGCGGCGGGTCACCGCGCCGCGCGGGCGGCGATGCTAGCGCAGCACCACCACCTGCGTGCCGAAATGCACGCGGCCGTAGAGATCGAGGATGTCGGCGTTGTGCATGCGGATGCAGCCATACGACACGAAGCCGCCGATCGAGCCGGGCGCGTTGGTGCCGTGGATGGCGTATTCGCCGGCGCCGAGCGTAAGCGCCGCGGCGCCCATCGGGTTGCTCGGCGAACCGCCGGGGATCACCGTCGGCAGGCCGGGCCTGTCCTTGCGGATTTCCTTCGGCGGCGCCCAGGCCGGCTTGATGTATTTGCCGCTGATGAAGCTCGTCCCCGCCCAGGTGCGGCCGGCACGCCCCACACCGACCGGATAGCGCATCGCCTTGCCGCCGCCGATGACGTAATAGAGCCGCCGCTCGTTGGTCTTCACAACGATCGTGCCGGCCGAGTAGCCGCTGAAATTCACCGATTCCCGCGCCTGGCTGGGAATGGCCGGGAAAGCCGTGGCGAGAAACGCCGCCGCACCGAGAACGAGCGCACTGTTTTTCATGGTGTTCCGAACCCCGATCCGAAGGCTCTTTTTATGGAGAGAATCGCCGGACGGAATCAACAGGAAGGGTGCCGCAGCGGCCGCCCCGGACGCACGGCGGCAGCCAGATGTGGGAAAACGGCATCAACGCGGTCTTATAGTTAATCGGTGTGTCTTTTCCGCACTAGTGCGCGGCGGCGCATCCCCTTAGTTTCATCCCCGGACATCGAACGGGGGCTCTTCCATGAAGAAGATCGTCATCGCTACCGCTGCAGTTCTCACCCTTTTGGGCGCTGCCGGCTGCACCACCGTTGGCAAGGCTCCGGTCGGTAAAGCGCCGGTTGTTGCCAAGGGTTGATCTGAAGCTATCGCGGAAGGGCCAGCCTCGTGCTGGCCCATTTCGCTTTATCTTCTTGTAATTGCGTGTTTATTCCATCAGCTTTCGCCTCGAAAAGGCGCGAGGCTGATGGATTTGTTTTTGGGGGCGGCGGGCGCGGAACACGGATCGAGACTTCTTGGATCCGGTTTCCTGGATCGGGTTTAGTGCGGAGGCTACGCATGTTTCGAATCGTCAAGACCGCAACCGGTACCGCCGCGGCAGGCCTCTTGGCCTCGGCCGCGATTCTGAGCGTTCCGGGCGCACTGGCGCAAACCGCGCCGGCGGCTCCGGCTGCCGCAGCCCCAGCTGCTGCCGCCACGGCTCCCGCGGCCTCGACCGCGCCGGCTGCCGCTCCTGCGGCCACTGCCGCAGCCCCGGTGGCGGCTCCCGCCCCGGTGCGCGTGACTGCGACAGACGCGACCGTCCGGCCCGGCCTGCCCAAGCCCGGCCAGGCCAAGATCAAGACCCCGGTTTCGGCCATCGGCTGCCGGCCGGCGATGGCGCCGGGCAAGCCCTATTATGTCGAATTCCGCTCCCGCACGGCGGCGAGCTACGGCCATACCTTCGTGTTCCACGGCCGGCTCGGCGGCGGCAACAGCTTCGCCTCGCTGCGCGTCGCGGGCCTGCATCCGAAGGGCGACGATCCCTCGACCTACATGCAGGGCCACTGGATGCCGGTCGAAGCCGAAACCGGCGCGAGCTACGGCGACCTCGACGAGCAATACCTCACCGCGCGCTTCTGTGTGACGCTGACGGAAGCCGAGTACAAGAAAGCGGTCGGCTATATCCAGCACCTGCAGGCGACCAAGAAGACCTGGCACGCGGGCACCTATAACTGCAACGCCTTCGCGGCCGACATCGCGCGCTTCATCGGCCTCGATTCGCCCAATCCCAACATGTATCTGCCCGAGCGCTTCATCGAGCGCATGGCCGATCTCAACCGCAGCCGGCAGCGTTCGGCGATGACCGAGCCGGTCCCCGGAAGGCCGGCCGCTGCCGCGCCGGCGGCGGCCCCTGCCGCGCCGCGCGCGGCCGCAGCGTCGGCGTCCGGCGCCGCGTCCGCAACATCGGGCTTCTCCAACAAATACGGCATGGACTTCTTCGTCGAGCAGGCGAAGAAGCAGACGATGCGGCAATAGCCTGTATCGGCAGGCCGACACCGATCCGGCGCGCGCCTTCGGGCGCGCGTTTTGTTTTTGCGGATGTCCGGGGTGTGGCGGAGCGAGAAGAACTGGAAACTAACATTCTCTGAAATTCTCTCGCGCTTTCAAGTGGGTACGAAACCGTACTCCAGAGATATTTTGCGGATCGACCGTTGAGGGAGAAGGACTGAAGCGCTGCGGACTGCTGCTTAAAGATGCCTGACCATGCCTCCTTCGTTTCGATTGAGGTGGGCTCTCACAAATACGCCAGCGCAGCGCCCCCGACCGCACAAAGGATGACCACAAGCCACGGCGGTGTTCGCCACATGAACAGCAGCAGGAAGGCGGCGACCCCAAGTGCAAAATCGCCGGCGTTAGTAATGCCCGCGGTCCAGACCGGATTGTAGAGCGCCGCAAGAAGCAGTCCGACCACGGCGGCGTTGACGCCGCGCAGAGCCGATCGCGCCGAGTCTTGCCGTCTCAGATCATCCCAAAACGGCAATGGTCCAATGACGAGCAGGAACGAGGGAAGGAACATTGCGAACAGGCACAAGATCGCCCCAACCCAGCCATTCGGCTGAGGACCCATGACGGCACCGAGATAGGCCGAAAATGTGAAGAGCGGTCCCGGCACTGCTTGGGCGGCGCCATAGCCAGCGAGGAACGCATCGTTAGTAACCCAACCCGACGGCACAACAGATGCCTGCAAAAGTGGCAGCACAACATGGCCGCCGCCGAACACCAGCGAGCCTGCGCGATAGAAGGCCTCAAAAGCTTTGATGCTGTGGTTCGGAAAAGTCGCCAGAATCACAGGCAAGCCGATCAAGATTGCAAAAAACAACGTGATCGCGATGACCGCGGCAGTGCGGCTCACTGCGTGCGGCATCGCCACGTGGTCGGTGGGCGCATGGGTACGGAGGATGGTAACGCCAGCAAGCCCCCCGAGCAGGATCGCGCCAATCTGGCCCCATGCTGTCGGCATAGCCAAGACCAACCCCGCCGCCACAACGGCAAGGGTTGCGCGCTCGCGATCCGGCGCCAGAGAGCGCATCATAGAGAGCACGGCCTGGGCCACCACCGCAACCGCCGCGACCTTCAAGCCGTGTAGCCAGCCCGAGCCGAGCGCATCGCCAAACTTGGCTACGCCGTAGGCGAACAGCACCAGCGCAATGGCCGAGGGTAGGGTAAAGCCAGCCCAGGCCGCAAGCGCGCCCAGATAGCCGGCGTGGGACAGGCCTACCGCGATTCCGATTTTGCTGCTCGCGGGACCTGGCAGGAACTGACATAGCGCGACGAGGTCGGCATACATCTTCTCTTCAAGCCATTTGCGGCGCACGACCAGCTCATCGTGGAAATAACCGATATGGGCGATCGGCCCGCCGAAACTCGTAAGCCCAAGCCGTAGGAAAACCAGCAAAACCTCCCAAGGAGTCCCTTGGTGAATCCTCGCGTTGCTTGCCCCGCTCTCGGACGTCATTGCCCCGCCCCTGAGAAACTTCATCGCAGCCTAGCTCTAGCGATATCGAAGGTCGATCTCGTAGGTTAGAAGCTTCGCCGCCAAGAAAGCTGTCACAGCAAAATCGAAGTGCAAATGTTTCCGATGAGTGAGTAACGGGACGGGCGTCTCATCGCCCGCCGTTAGCTCGTTTGCGGCCCGTAATCATCGCCTTCACAAGGTTTTCGCGATGCTCGAAGCTGGTGACCAGCACGCCCAGTACGTGTACCACCACGAGACCCATCGTGAAGTTTGCCAACGTCTTGTGGACTTCTTCGACCCATTGGGCTCCCCAATAGGCATCGGTCGTCATCATGTAGCCCGTGATGGCGATTCCCATGAGTGCGGCGAGCAGAGCAATTATCATGGCCCCGCCAGCGGGGTTGTGGCCGATATAGCGGGGAGCCCGGAGCAGAGCGACGTCGCGAAGATAGGCGAGCACTTCCCGGGGAGGCCTGAC
>JBFWWQ010000275.1:0-4604 GCA_050246095.1 Pseudorhodoplanes sp. | reverse complement strand
GGCCTGGACAACGCAGAATCCGGAAAAGGCGAATTACGCGAGCTCGTCGCCGGCTTTCACGCTGCCCTCCGAATTGTTCAAGATGAAGTCCGGCGCCAGGGGCGTCGCCATCCCCTACAAGAGCAGCAGCGAATCGCTGCTGGGCGTGATCGCGGGCAACGCCGCCATGACCATCGTCGACCCGCCGCCCGCCGTGTCGCAGGTCAAGGGCGGCAAGCTGCGCGCGCTGGCGGTCCTGGCCGGGGAGCGCTTCAAGGAATTGCCGGACGTGCCGACCATGACGGAAGCCGGCTATCCCGGCATCAATGTGAGCTTGTGGAGCGGCTTCTTTGTTCCCGCCGGCACGCCGAAGCCGATCGTCGAGAAGCTGCACAAGGAGCTTCGCGAGGTGATCGTCAATACGGATGTGCGCGGCAATCTGGCGGGAATGGCGGTGAACCCGACCGGCGCCGGCACCGAGGATTTCTCCAAGCTGATCGCGGACGAGCAGAAGATGTGGGCGGACGTGATCAAGACGGGGAATTTGAAGTTCGGCGAGTGACGCCGCGGCCGGGCGGCCGCCCTCATCCTTCGAGACGCATGGCTTCGTCATGCCTCTCGGAACCTGGTCGAAAAAGAAGTTCGACAAATCAGGTCTCATTGTAGACCCGTCATGCCCACGCTCGTCGCGGGCATCCACGTATTGATGAAGGATCGGCAAGAAAGACGTGGATGGCCGGGACTTCGCCCGGCCATGACGCAGAGCGAAATATTGTCGCCGGGCCTCAACCGAGGCAGACCGGACCCTAGACGTCCAGCATCTCCTCGCGCGCGAATTCGGCGTGTTCCTGGATGAAGGCGAAGCGCGCCTCGGGCTTGGTGCCCATCAGCTGATCGACCGACTTGGCGGTTTTGTTCCTTTCGTTGTCGATCAGCACGACCCGCAGCAGCGTGCGCTTGCGCGGGTCCATCGTCGTTTCCTTCAATTGCGCGGCCATCATCTCGCCGAGCCCCTTGAAGCGGCCGACATCGACCTTGGCGTTGGCGTGGAATTCCTGCTTCAGCAGGATGGCCTTGTGCTTGTCGTCGCGCGCATAGACCGTCTTGCCGTTATGCGTCAGCCGGTAGAGCGGGGGCACCGCGAGATAGAGGTGGCCGTCCTCGATCAGCTTCGGCATCTGCCGGTAGAAGAAGGTGATGAGCAGGGAGGCGATGTGCGCGCCGTCGACATCGGCATCGGTCATCACGATCACCTTCTCGTAGCGCAAATCCTGCTCGCGGTAATGCGAGCCGGTGCCGCAGCCCAGCGCCTGGGTCAGGTCGGCGAGCTGCTGGTTCTGCGCGAGCTTGTCGCGGCCGGCGCTGGCGACGTTGAGGATTTTGCCGCGCAAAGGCAGCACGGCCTGCGAGGCGCGGTCGCGCGCCTGCTTGGCGGAGCCGCCGGCGGAATCGCCCTCGACGATGAAGATTTCGGAACCGTCGGAGGCGGTGTTGCTGCAATCGGCGAGCTTGCCGGGCAGGCGCAGCTTGCGCACCGCGCTCTTGCGCGAGATTTCCTTCTCCTGCCGGCGCCGCACCCGCTCTTCCGCGCGCTCGATGACGAAGTCGAGCAGCTTGTTGGCCTGCAGCGGATTGCCGGCGAGCCAGTGATCGAACGGATCGCGCATCGCCTGTTCGACCACGCGCGAGGCTTCCGGGCTGGCCAGCCGGTCCTTGGTCTGGCCCTGGAATTCCGGCTCGCGGATGAACACCGAGATCATCGCCGAGGCGCTGGCGGCGACATCGTCGCTGGTGATGAGGGCGGCGCGCTTTTCCTGTCCGACGCGCGCGGCATGGTCGCGCAGGCCCTTGAACAGCGCGGAACGCAGCCCGCTTTCATGCGTGCCGCCGTCATGCGTGGGAATGGTGTTGCAATAGGAGGACATGAACGGATCGGAATCGGCGACGAACGCCACCGCCCATTCCGCCGAACCGTGTCCGCCCTTCTTCTCGGAGCGGCCGGCGAAGACATCGGGATGCACCAGGGTGGCGCTGCCGATCGTCGCCTTCAGATAGTCGGCAAGCCCGCCCGGGAAATGCAGCGTGGCTTCCGCCGGGACATCCTCGCTCTTGGTCAGTTCCGGCGGACAGGCCCAGCGAATCTCGACGCCGCCGAACAGATACGCCTTGGCGCGCGCCATCTTGAACAGGCGCACCGGATCGAACGTCGCCTTGTCGCCGAAAATCTGCGGATCGGGCTTGAAGCGCACGGTGGTGCCGCGGCGGTTGGGCGCGCGCCCGAGCTTTTCCAGGCCGCCCTTCGGCTTCCCGCGCTGGAAGGTCATGCGGTAGAGTTGCTGGCCGCGCGCGACCTCGACCTCGAGTTTCTCCGACAGCGCGTTGACCACCGACACGCCCACGCCGTGCAGGCCGCCCGAGGTCTCGTACACCTTGGAGTCGAACTTGCCGCCGGCATGCAGCGTGCACATGATGATTTCGAGCGCGGACTTTTTCGGGAATTTCGGGTGCGGGTCGACCGGGATGCCGCGTCCGTTGTCGGTCACCGACAGGAACCCGTCGCGGCCGAGTTCCACCGCGATGAACGTTGCATGCCCCGCCAGCGCCTCGTCCATCGCGTTGTCGATCACTTCCGCGAACAAGTGATGCAGGGCCTTCTCGTCGGTGCCGCCGATATACATGCCGGGACGGCGGCGGACCGGTTCGAGTCCCTCCAGCACCTCGATGTCGTGGGCGGTGTAGTCGCCGCCGGCGGCGCGGCGGGAGGTAACCGCGTCCGGTCGGCCGGCCGGACGGCGCGGGGAGGCCGGCGCGGAGCCGAACAAATCGGGTGCGGACTGGCTCTTCTTCGGAGCCTTTTCCGCCTTGCCGGCAGGCCGGGCCTGTTTCTTTGCTTTCTTCGCCATGAACGGAATCCGATCCGAATCGGTTGCGGGACGACTATGCCACGCCGGTGCGGAAAGCCTGAACCGCCGGGATGCCAGGGCTTCCGTCCGCCGGCGGTTCCGGCTAAATGCAAGCCCCCGCCGGCCGAGCCTCCCGTGATCGAACATTACGCGCAGATTGTGATCGAGTTCGTGCGCGCCCATCACAACTGGGCGGCGCCGATCGTGTTCGCGCTCGCCTTTGCGGAATCGCTCGCCTTCATTTCGCTGTTCGTGCCGGCCTGGGCAGCTTTGGTCGGGATCGGCGCGTTGATCGGCGCGAGCCAGATTCCGTTCTGGCCGGTCTGCATCGCCGGCGCGCTCGGCGCTGCGCTCGGCGACTGGGTGTCCTACTGGCTCGGCTACAAGTTCGAATACCAGATCGCGCATATGTGGCCGCTGTCGAAACATCCCGACCTGCTTCCCCGCGGGCAGGCCTTCATGCGCAAATGGGGCATCCCCGGCATTTTCATCGGGCGCTTCTTCGGCCCATTGCGCGCGTCGGTGCCGATCGTCGCCGGCATTCTGGAAATGCCCTATTGGCAATTCCAGATCGCGAATTTCACCTCCGCTTTCGTCTGGTCTTTCGTGCTGCTGAAGTTCGGCGATTTCGGCTTCAACCTGCTGCGCCTTTTCCCGTAACGCAATCCGGCGAAGGGGGCACCGGTTCGCCGCAAGAGCGCTTGACGCCACAGGCGGCGCACCGCTATAGCGCCGCCCATGACGAACGACCGCCGCCAATCCCGCCTCCGCCGCCGTCCCTTGGCGGCACGGTCGCGCGCGCGCGCGTAACGTCACCGTGCCGCCGGAGATCGCTCCGCGGCCAATTCGTTCTCCCTGCGGGTCCATCTCCGGCATAGTGTTCGAAGGCTGAGCGTCCGCTCGTCCGGCGGCGGGGAAAGGCATGAACGATGGTTGAGAAGGTGAAGGTCGGCATTCTCGGGGCGTCCGGTTACACCGGTGCGGAACTGGTGCGGCTGCTGCTGCGGCATCCGCGCGTCGAGATCGCGGCGCTGACCGCCGACCGTCGCGCCGGACAGGCGATGGGCGCGGTGTTCCAGCAATTCGCGCCCTACGATCTGCCGACGCTCGTTGCCATCGAGCAGATCGACTGGAAGACGGCGGGACTGGATCTCGTCTTCTGCGCGCTGCCGCATGCGACCACGCAGAAGGTGATCCGCGACCTGCTGTCGAAGGCGCCGGACGTGAAGGTGGTCGATCTGTCCGCCGATTTCCGTCTCGCCGACACCGCCGCCTATGCGCGCTGGTACGGACACGAGCACCATGCGCCGGAATTGCAGCCGGAGGCGGTCTACGGGCTCGCCGAAATCTATGCGCGCGAGATCAAGGGCGCGCGGCTCGTCGCCAATCCCGGCTGCTACACGACCTGCGCGCAGCTGCCGCTGATCCCGCTCTTGAAGGCGCGCGCGATCGACCCCGGCGAGATCGTGATCGACGCCAAGTCCGGCATGACCGGGGCCGGGCGCGCGGCCAAGGAGGAGATGCTGTTCTCCGAGGTCTCCGAAGGCTTTCACGCCTATGGCGTCGGCAGGCACCGGCACATGGCCGAACTCGACCAGGAATTCACCAAGGCCGCCGGCCGCGAGGTGATCGCGAGCTTCACGCCGCATCTCGTACCGATGAACCGCGGCATCCTGTCGACCATCTATGTGCGCACGCGGCGGGGACGGGTCGCGGAGGATC
>JBFWWQ010000274.1:0-4610 GCA_050246095.1 Pseudorhodoplanes sp. | reverse complement strand
TGTGCTCTTCCGATCTGTCTGGGCCGGCATCATCGGCGCCGCGGTCGCGCTCTACGTCATCCTCGACGGCTTCGATCTCGGGATCGGCATGCTGTTTCCCATGACCGAGGACGAGAAGGAGCGCGAGCAGATGCTCACCTCGATCGCGCCGTTCTGGGACGGAAACGAGACCTGGCTGGTGATGGGCGGCGCCGGATTGCTGGTGGCCTTCCCGAAGGCCTATGCGGTGATCATGCCGGCGCTCTACATCCCGCTGATCGTGATGCTGCTGGCGCTGGTGTTCCGCGGCGTGACGTTCGAATTCCGTGGCATCGCGCGGCGCGGGAAATTCTTCTGGGACATCGCCTTCTCGGCCGGCTCGATGCTCGCCGCCTATTGCCAGGGGCTCGTTCTCGGCGGCCTGCTGCAGGGCATCAAGGTCGTGGACGGGCATTTCGCCGGCACCGCGCTCGACTGGGCCACGCCGTTCGCGATCACCTGCGGACTGGGCGTGATGGCGGGTTATGCGCTTTTGGGCGCGACCTGGCTGGCGATGAAGCTCGAGGGGCCGGTCGCCGAGCGGGCGCTGGGACAGGCGCGCTTCCTGCTGCTGGCCGTGCTGTTCTTCATGACGGTGGTCAGCATCTGGACGCCGATCTCGATCCCGCGGATTTCCGAGCGCTGGTTCAGCGTGCCGAACATCTATTATCTCAGCGCCGTCCCGATCCTGGCCGCGCTCGCCGCGCTCTGCTGCTGGGTGTGGCTGAAGCGGCCGAACGCAAAGCCGTTCTTCTGCGCGATCGTCCTGTTCCTGCTGGGATATGCCGGGCTCGCGATCTCGAACTATCCCTATATCGTGCCCACGGCATTCACCATCCACGAGGCCGCGGCGGCGCGCGAGAGCCAGATTTTCATGCTGGTCGGAACGGCGGTGCTGCTGCCGCTGACGCTGATCTATACCGCGCTGGTCTACTGGGTCTTCCGCGGCCGGGTGAAGGTCGGCGCCACCTATCACGCTCACTGACCGGGCGGCCGGGCGCCGCTCGCGGCCGGCCGGATCATGCCCCAGCCGACGCGGAACAGCGGCAGGCGTCCCTGCACGCGCCGGTCGAAAATGCGCGGCACTTCCGGCACGAGGTCGGGAAACCTGGCCTTGATATCCGCCGGCAGCGTCGCCGAATTGTCCGCCGCCGGCCATACCACGATCGCGCCGCCATCGGCGATCGCCTGGCGCGTCACCGGGCGGCCCGGTTTGTCGTCGACGAAGAGGCGCGGGCGGTCGCGACCGCGACCGGCATGGATCGCGACCAGCGCGGCGAGGCGCTGATCGCCGGCCACCACGGCGAGCGGCCGTCCGGTGCGGCGCTCGAAGCTTTCCGACAGGAAGCGCCCCATCTCGCGCGCCGGCTGCGCCACCTTCAGGTCGATCGCGAGCGTCCAGGGAACGACCGGCACGGCGATCGCCGCCAATAGCGGCGGCAGCAGCAGCAGGATGAACCACGCCGTCACCGTCGCGCGCTGATGGTGGATCAGGATGCGTTCGCCGGCCGCGACCACGACGGCGAGGCCCGACAGCACGAGCAGCGGGCTGGCCTGGACCGGGCTGCTATGCCCGATGACGACCGAGGCCATGGTGACGACCAGCGGCGGCACCAGCGCGAAAAAATAGATGAAGCTGCGCGCAAACGGATCGATCGCCGGGCGGTCGATCGCGACGGCGTCGCTGCCGCGCGAGCGCACCAGGTTGCTGGCGAGCAGCGCGAGGATCAAAAGACCGGCATGGCCGACCACGACGAATCCGAGCAGCCGCAGCCACGCGATCATGTTGTCGTCGACCGATTTGGGATCGCGCAGGCGCTCGAATTTCGCCAGCATGTTGTCGCTGGCCTGGTCGATCCAGATCAGATGCGGAAACACCATCATCACGACGACGATGCCGGCGATGAAGAAGTCGATGGAGCCGAGGCTGGCGCGTCCGCGTTCGCTCGCCAGTACGAACAGCATCAGCAGGACGACCAGCAGCAGCGCGAAATTGGTGGTCAGCAGCAGCAGGCCGAGCGCGATGGCGAGGGCGTACCAATAGGGCCGGCGCCGCTGCCCGACCGCGCGCCAGGCGAACAGCAGCGACAGCGCCCAGAGCGGCATGGCGAGGACTGAGGGTCCGAAATCCGGCGTGGGAACCGACAGGGCGGTCACGCCGAACAGCAGCAGCGCGGCGAGCGCGGCGTGCTTCTCCCCGACCGTGTCGCTGCCGAGCGAGAAGACCGCCCAATAGGCGGCGACCACGCAGATTTGCGCCAGCGCATAGACGCCGAACAGGCCGGCGCTGCGGAAGGCGATTTCCGCGAGCCAGAACGACAGCGGCGGACCCATGTCGCTGGCGAAAGCGAATTCGTGCCCGACCGCCAGCACCTCGGCGAGTTCGCCGGGCGGCGCCGAATACAGGTAGGTCGGAACGAGAGTCCAGAGGACCGCCTGCGTGAGCGCGGCGATCCAGAATACCTGGCGCGGCCTTGTGCGCAGGAGCTCGATGAAAAGGGATACGTGAAGCATGTCCGCCGCGCTGAAATCGGGTCGCAGACAGAGATAGCCGGGAGAGGTTCAGAGTGGCAACTCGGGACCGGGCGATGGCAGCGGTTCGCGCGCGAGGCCGCGGGCGTCGGCGACCGGCGAGAAGGAACGGCGATGATGGATGCAGGGACCGAGCCGCTGCAGGGCGGCGAAATGCTCCGGGACGCTGTAGCCCATATGGCGCTCGAACCCGTAGCCGGGATGCGCGGCGCCGATCCGGCGCATCAGCCGGTCGCGGGTGACCTTGGCGACGATCGAGGCGGCGGCGATCGAGACGATCAGGGCATCCCCCGCAATCACCGGCCGGCACTCGCAGGCCACCTCGATCCGGTCGACGCCGTCGACAAAGACCAGCTTCGGCCGTACCGGCAGTGCGGCGACCGCGCGCGCCAGCGCCCAGAGCGAGGCGCGGCGGATATTGTCGCGGTCGATGCGCGCGGGCGAGCCGAAGGCCACCGCCACCTCGGCGCTGGCGCAGATCTTGTCGTAGAGGGCTTCGCGCGCCGGCGCGTCCAGCTTCTTGGAATCGTTCAGACCGCCGGGAATGCGCTTGGGGTCGAGCACCACCGCCGCCGCGACCACCGGCCCAGCCAGCGGGCCGCGCCCGGCCTCGTCGCAGCCGGCCACCGGCCACAGCCCCCGCCGCATCGCCGCGCCTTCGCGCCGGAAGCTCGGACGCAGCGGCGCCTCGTTCAGCGGCAGGCGCGGGGTGGCGGGGCGACTCATGCCCCCGATGTTGCGGATCGCGCGCGGCAAGGCAACGCCCGGCGCATAGGAACGCGCGTTGCGCCGCAGCGCCGGTGAATTCCGGGGACAGGAAGCGGGGGCTCAGAACAGGCTGAGCTGCTCGGTTCCCTTGACCGGCTTCTGGAAATGCTCGGTGGTCAGCCTGGTCCTCGCGGCATTGAGGCCGAGCTTCTCGCAGGCGGCCTCGAAGCGCCGGCCGATCATCCAGGCATAGGGGCCGGTGCCGGTCATGCGCTTGCCCCAGACCGCGTCGTAATCCTTGCCGCCGCGCATGTCGCGGATCAGCTTGAACACGTGGCGATAGCGGTCCGGAAAATTCGCCATCAGCCATTCCTTGAACAGGTCGCGCACCTCGAGCGGAAGCCGCAGCAGCACGTAGCCCGCGCCCCTGACGCCGGCGAGCGCCGCGGCGTCCAGGATGCGCTCGATCTCCGTATCGTTGATCGCCGGGATGACGGGGGCGACCATCACCGAGGTCGGGATGCCGGCCTCCGACAACTGGCGCAGCGCCTCCAGCCGCCGCGGCGGGGTCGCCGCGCGCGGCTCCATGCTGCGCGCGATAGCCGGATCGAGCGTGGTCACCGAAATCGCGACCTTCACCAGGTTGCGCTCGGCCATGCGCGCGAGGATGTCGATGTCGCGCGTGATCAGCGCCGACTTGGTGACGATGCCGACCGGATGGCCCGCCCGCTCCAGCACCTCCAGGATGCGGCGCATGATTTCGTATTTGCGCTCGATCGGCTGGTAGGGATCGGTGTTGGTGCCGATCGCGATGGTTCGCGGCGAATATCCCGGCGCGGCGAGTTCCTTCTGCAGCAGTTCCGGAGCATCCGGCTTGGCGAACAGCCTGGTTTCGAAATCCAGGCCCGCCGACAGCCCGAGATAGGCGTGGGTCGGGCGCGCGAAGCAATAGACGCAGCCATGCTCGCAGCCGCGATACGGGTTGATCGAACGGTCGAAGGAAATGTCCGGCGATTCGTTGCGGGTGATGATCTTGCGCGTGGCATCGACCTGCACATTGGTCTTGAACGGCGGCAGGTCTTCGAGGCTCTGCCAGCCGTCGTCGAAGGCGATGCGCGCGATCGGCTCGTAGCGCCCCGAGGCGTTCGACAGCGTGCCGCGGCCGCGCCGGCGGCCTGGCGCCACGCGCGCCGCGCCGCCCGGCCGCTCGAGGTCGAGCGCGATCCCGGCGCAATCGCCCGCCGGCGCGGAGGGCAGCATGACCTGACGCGCCGGCGGGTCTTTGAGGGCTGCAGATGAACGAGCCATGCGCATCTATGTAGGCGCTTCTCGTGAACAAAACAAGAACATTA
>JBFWWQ010000273.1:0-4619 GCA_050246095.1 Pseudorhodoplanes sp. | reverse complement strand
AAGGGCAACAAGGGCATCCTGCTGCTGCACGACATCCACCCGCGCACCGTTGCGGCGCTGCCGCTGCTGCTGCGCGAACTCAAGCGCCACAATTACCGCTTCGTGCATGTCACCGTCGCAAGCGCGGACAATCCGAAGACCGAGACCGACCCGCAGCAATGGGCGTTCAAGCAGCCGACCAGGCCGGTGCTGCCGGCGATCACGCTGACCGACCTGAAGGACCTGAACGGCAATCTGCGCGAACAGACGCAGATGAGCGGCATCGATTATTGCGGCAACAAGGCCGGCAGCACCCGCCTGGCCAAGCGCATCGCGCACCGCCGCGCCGCGTGGCGGCGGGGCCATGCGCGCCCGGCGAGCGCCGCGCGGGCCGCGCGCATCCCCGCGCAGCACGCCGCCGCCGCGCCGCGGACTTGAAGGGACGCATTCCGGCGCCCTGGCATTCAAGGGGCGCGGCCGGCGGCCTGCCCTTGACGGCTTGTGTCGGGTGCGCGACGTTTGTTCCCGAAACGCCGGCGCCGAACCTGGCGCCGATTGCCGCAATCCAACACATGGCCGAGACATGATACGCACCGGGCTTCTTGCGGCGATCGTCATTTTGGGATCGGCCGCCCCCGCGCCCGCGCAATATTGCGCGGTCTACAACGACGGATCGCAAACCTGCGGCATTCCGACCTTTCAAAGCTGTCTTCAGTCCGTCAGCGGCGTTGGAGGTAACTGCACGCCCGACGACAGCGCGCAGCTTCGACCGAACCTGTTGCAGCGCATGTTCGGTCTCAACCAGGACGGTGAGGTGCCGGCTACTCGAGATCCCGATCCCATGCCGCCGCCGCCATCGCAGAACTGACGCACAGATTTGGAATTTTCAGCTATTGGAGGGTCAAGCATGTTGCGCGTCGCCTTTGTTTTCTTGATGTCCACCGTCGGCATTTCCTGCGCGCTTGCGCAGACTGCCGACCGCATGAAGCGGATCGGCGATACGAAGACCGTCAAGATCGCCTATCGCGCCGACGCGACGCCGTATTCGTTCGCCGACGACAAGAAGCAGCCGGCGGGCTACAGCGTCGATCTGTGCAAGGCCGTCGTGGAATCGATGGGTCGCCAGCTCGGCACCGAGCTGAAGATCGAGTGGGTCCCGGTGACGACGCAGACACGCTTCCAGACGGTCGCCTCGGCCCAGGCCGACATGGAATGTGGCGCCAGCACCATGACGCTTGGCCGCATGAAGGATGTCGATTTCTCGAGCGTCATCTTCGTCGAAACGACAGGCGTCCTGGTGAAATCGAATGCCGGCATCAAGAGCGCGGTCGACCTCGCCGGCAAGAAGATCGCCGTGATCGGCGGAACGACCAACGAGCGCGCGCTCGCCAACCTCGTGAAGTCCGGAAAGTTCTCCGCGACCCTGGTGCCGGTCAAAAGCCGCGAGGAAGGCGTCTCCGCGCTCGAATCCGGCAGCGTCGATGCCTATGCCAGCGACAAGCTGCTGCTCATGGGCGCGAAGGTCGCCGACCCCAAGGCCGTGACGGTCCTGCCCGACGACCTGTCGTTCGAGCCCTACGCGATCGTGCTGCCGCGCGGCGATGCGAACTTGCGGCTGGCCGTCAATACCGGCCTGGCCGGCGTCTACCGAAGCGGGCAGATCGTGCAGATTTTCCAGAAATGGTTCAACCAGATCGGGCTTCGCCCGGGACCGCTGATGATGAGCGTGTTCACGCTGGGTGCCCTGCCCGAATAGCCGGCATCGCCCGGATCGTTGCGAAAAAGACGCCGGGTCCGCTTGTCCCGCCGGGGGAGCGGTCCGGCGCGCGGGCAAGGTCCGCCCCTCCCGGGCGGCCGCCTGACGCGAGACGCGGTCCATGTCCTGGCGGCGGCCCTCCGGGATGTGCTTCACCTTTTGCATCGGCCCGTATTCAACCGTCGACATGGCATGAACCGGCGTCGCGACATTCCCGACTGCAAGGGACAGACCGCAACGGCGAGAGATTCGAGCATGGCAACGCCTCCTTTTCCGATGGAGGCATATCGAGGGCTTCGGACCCGGCACACCGCGAGCGGTGTTACGCGGGCTCCGTCGGCGAGGCGCCATCGTTCCGCGGAGAATTGAACTGCAGAACGAAGGCTGGACCCCATCTGGTGCGGCCGAGAGGACTCGAACCTCCACGGTGTTACCCGCTAGCACCTCAAGCTAGTGCGTCTACCAATTCCGCCACGGCCGCCTTGTGGGGTGAGCCAGGCGGCCGAGGGCCGCCGGGCGGCAGGGATGTAACAAATCGAATCCGGGGGTACAAGGCCGCTTCTGTGCGCCGCGGGACGGGACGCGCGCGGGCGCCCATCGCCCGGTTCGACGCAGCCCTGTCGCCAGAGCGCCGTCCGGCGCGGTGGATACCGCCGCAGGTTTGCGCGCAAGATCAGGAAGACCGGACCGTGTTTCGATGCCGCCGGCCCGGATCGCTAGCGCCGCTCCGGCGAGCGCGGCAGCATTTCGCGCACTTCCACCGCGATGCGGTTGCCGCTGATCACCACCGTGCCGCGGGCGACCGGAAGGTTGTTGGCGAGGATGGTCACGTCGTCGTCCTCGGTCGCGTCGAGCTCGATGATCGCGCCGCGGCCGAGCCGCAGGACCTGGTGGATCGGCATGACCGAATTGCCGAGCACGACGGAAATGTCGAGGGAAACCTTGTCGAGAGTGGGCACGCCACGTCCTTTACGCGCATGAGGGGCGCCATTACGTCAACATGCTATGGTGAACAGGTGGTTAACGCGCATCCTGCCCGCGCGAAGCCACGGTTTTCGGAGACGGTTGCGCGATGACGACGGCGCGGGATGCAGCGGCGATTCTCCAGCGGCCGGCGGATCTGCCGCCGGTGGAATGGCGGATTGCGGAGAGGCCGGTCGGCCACGAAGAGGCGGTCGCGCTGATGGAGGCGCGCGCCACGGCGATCGCCGAGGGCCGCGCAGGCGAACTCGTCTGGCTGATCGAGCATCCCCCGCTCTACACCGCCGGCACCAGCGCGCAGCCGCAGGACCTCGTGGCGGCGCGCTTTCCGGTGCACCGGACCGGACGCGGCGGCCAGTTCACCTATCACGGACCGGGGCAGCGCGTGGCCTATCTGATGCTCGACCTGAAGCGCCGCCAGCCGGACGTGCGGGCCTTCGTCGCCACGCTCGAGGAATGGATCATCCGCACCCTCTCAGCCTTCAACGTGCGCGGCGAGCGGCGGCAGGACCGCATCGGCGTCTGGGTGCGCCGTCCGGAAAAGGGCGACGGACGCGAGGACAAGATCGCCGCGATCGGCATCCGCGTGAAGCGCTGGGTGACGCTGCACGGCATATCGTTCAACGTCGATCCCGATCTGTCGCATTTCTCCGGCATCGTGCCGTGCGGGGTTTCGGAGCCGCGCTACGGCGTGACCAGTCTGGTCGATCTCGGCCTGCCGGTGAGCCTGGCGGATGTCGATTGCGCGCTGCGCCGCGAATTCGAGGACCTGCTCGGCCCGACCGAACGCGCGGACACGGGATCGCAAACGCAGCACGATACGTCCGTCGGGCTGCCGTCGCGGTAGAGCGCCATAACCGGAAAACTAGACCGTCGGCAGCACCGCAAATTCCCGGCCGCCGCGCAAGGCGAGATCGGCGGGCGATGCCTCCCGCTCCTCGATCGTCTCGACGCGCGCGGAGGACGGCCCCTTGCGGCAGGCTTCGATCATGTCGCGCACGGCGCGGTCCGGCCCCGCGAACACCACCTCCACCGCGCCGTCGCGCCGGTTGCGCACCCAGCCGGCCAGGCGCCGCTGCGTCGCCACATGCTCCGTCCAGGCGCGATAGCCGACGCCCTGCACGCGCCCGCGAACAATGACATGGCGGATCGTGTCGCTCATCGCTCGCCGGCCTCCGGCGCCCGCACGCCCTGCCAGGAGGATGCCTGCCAGCGCGTCAGTTCGCGCACGTAATCGGCGGGCAGATTCCACGCCCGCGCCGCTGCGATCACAAGCTCCATATAGCCGGGGCGCGGCTTTCCGGATGCGCGCGCATGACCGACATAGACCAAAGCGCGCAAAGTTGCCTCCCCGTGCCGCACCGGCAAGGTCTCGCGGGTATAGAGTCCGCCCTCGATATTCTCGTAGGCGTTCAATGCCGCGACATCGCGCGCGGTGAGCCGCCACAGCACCCCATGCACCGCCGCGCCCGGCGCCGGCATCACCGACGCATAGCCCTCGCGCATGATGAAGAAGCGATGGCCCACAAGCCGCGCGGTCCCGAGCGGCCGGGCACCGGGACAGCGCGGCTGCATCAGCGCGAGGCTCATGTTGGACCCGTAGGCGAAATGCAGGGTCATTCCTTGGCCGGCACGGGCGGCTGCACGGCCGCCCAGACCGAATGCCAGGCCGCGAAAATCAGCGGAACCAGGATCACGAAGCTGATGCCGGCGAGCTGCATGTCGAGCGGCTCGACCTCGCGCGTCGGGCTCGCCGCTCCGATCAGCGCCGTTGCCGGATAGACGAATTGCAGCACCGAGAGCGGGATCCAGCGGTCGAAGGGGCCGCCCGAGCCGGCCGACACCTGCAGCACCATGATCACCGCCAGCAGGATCGCGGCGAACACCCAGACCACCGCGATCG
>JBFWWQ010000272.1:0-4681 GCA_050246095.1 Pseudorhodoplanes sp. | reverse complement strand
GCTGTCGGAGGAAATCCCGGAACGGGCGCTGCTGGCGGAGGCGCTCTCGACCAAGAGCGGCCATGCCGTGGAAGTCGCGGTGCCGCAGCGCGGCGAGAAGCGCGACGTGATCGCGCATGCGCTCGCCAATGCGCGCGAGGCGCTCGGCCGCAAGCTCGCGGAGACGTCCTCGCAGCAGAAACTGCTGCGCGAGCTTGCCGCGACGTTCGGCCTGCCGGCGCCGCCGCGCCGCATCGAGGTCTACGACAACAGCCACATTGCCGGCACCAACGCCGTCGGCGCGATGATCGTCGCGGGGCCCGACGGCTTCCGCAAGAACCAGTATCGCAAGTTCAACATCCGCTCCGCCGCGCTGACGCCGGGCGACGATTACGGCATGATGCGCGAGGTGCTGGAACGGCGTTTCCGGCGGCTGCGGGACGAAAGCCCGCGCACCGCGCCCGAGGCGGGGGCCGCGGAAAGCCCCGGCGAGAAAATCCGCGACGGGCTCGACGACGCGGAATCGCCCTGGCCGGATCTGGTGCTGATCGACGGCGGGCAGGGCCAGCTCGCCGCCGCGCGCGAGACGCTTGCGGCGCTCGGCATTGCCGATGTCGCGCTGGTCGCGGTGGCCAAGGGCGTCGACCGCGATGCCGGCCGCGAGACCTTCTTCGTGCCCGGCCGCGAGCCGTTCCGCCTGCCCCCGCGCGACCCGATCCTGTATTTCGTCGAGCGCCTGCGCGACGAGGCGCACCGCTTCGCCATCGGCTCGCACCGGCAGCGGCGGCGGCGCGACATCCGCGAATCGGGACTGCAGGAAATCCCGGGGATCGGGCCCACCCGCAAGCGGGCGCTGCTCCATCATTTCGGGACGCTGAAGGCGATCGAGCGGGCCTCGCTCGCCGACCTGGCGCGTGTTCCCGGCGTGTCCGCCGACATTGCGCGCAAGATTTACGACTATTTCCACGAGAAGGCGTCCTAAAGCGGGCATGCGGCAGCCGGACGCGGCGAAATGACGGGACAAGATGGCGGCACTGCGCCGGCGGCGGTTGACGGAACCGGGGCCTGCGGTGTTCCTTCCTGACATGAAGGCCGTCACCAGCGGGGTTGCGAAGCACTCCTTCGCGTTGCCGAATCTTCTCACCTATGCGCGGATCGCGGCGGTTCCGCTCGTGGTCGCGTGCATGTATTGGCAGGCGATCCTGCAGGGGGGATTGTGGCTGCGGCTGGTGGCGCTCGCGATCTTCATCGCCGCCGGGGTCACCGATTTCTTCGACGGCTATCTCGCGCGCTCCTGGGGCCAGCAATCGCGGCTCGGCCGCATGCTCGACCCGATCGCCGACAAGCTGCTGGTCGCCTCCTGCCTGCTGATGCTCGCCGCCGACGAGACCATCAAGGGCTGGTCGCTGTTCGCCGCGATCATCATCCTGTGCCGCGAAATCCTGGTCTCGGGCCTGCGCGAATATCTCGCCGAGCTGCGGGTCAGCGTTCCGGTCACCCAGCTCGCCAAATGGAAGACCACGCTGCAGTTGGTCGCGATCGGATTCCTGCTCGCCGGCGAAGCGCTCGACCCGTTCCTGCCGCGCGAGGTGCTGGAATGGCGGATGCGCTCGGGCGGAGAATATATTCCTTTCGCCAACATGATCGGATTGACGCTGCTCTGGCTGGCGGCGCTGCTGACGCTATATACTGGCTGGGACTATTTCCGCGCCGGCGTGCGGCATCTGATCGACGATTAGCGGGCCGTCTGGAACGCCCGCACCGGCCGCCGGCCGAGGCGGAACTCGGATTCGGGTAGCAGGATGAAGCTTCTGTATTTCGCCTGGGTGCGCGAACGCATCGGCAAGACCGAGGAAGAGGTCGCGCTACCCGCCGGCATCGCCACCGTCGGCGAATTGATGGAATGGCTGGCCGGGCGCGGCGAGGAATACGCCTATGCCTTCGAGAACCGGAAGGTGATCCGCGCCGCTATCGACCGCGTCCACGTCAAGCCGGACGCCGCTTTGGCCGGCGCCCGCGAAATCGCGTTCTTTCCGCCGATGACGGGGGGGTGACACGCCGTCATTCCGGGACGCCGCGAAGCGGCGGGCCCGGAATCCATATTCGCCATGAGTGGTTATGGATTCCGGGCTCGCGCCCATAGCACGTCGAAGACGCGCGTAAACGCACTGATGGGCGCGCCCCGGAATGACGGTTGAATTTGCCGCGGACGCGCGCAACATTCGGTCCATGACCCCGACCATCCGCCTGCAGACCGGGGATTTCGATGCCGCCGCGGAAGCCGCCAGGCTGACGCGCGGGCGCACCGATATCGGTGCGGTCGTGACCTTCACCGGCATCTGCCGCGATCACGAGGCGGGGCACGGCGTCTGCGCGCTCACGCTCGAGCATTATCCCGGCATGGCGGAGGCCGAGATCGCGCGCCATGTCGATGAGGCTATCGCGCGCTGGCCGCTGCAGGGCGTCACCGTCATCCACCGGCACGGCCGTCTGCGGCCCGGCGACAATATCGTGCTCGTCGTCACCGCCTCCGCGCACCGGCAGGCGGCGTTCGAGGCCGCCGAATTCCTGATGGATTACCTGAAGACGCAGGCGCCGTTCTGGAAGCGCGAGGAGCGTCCCGAAGGCGCCGCCTGGGTCGAGACGAAGACGTCCGACGATGCGGCGCGCGAGCGCTGGGAGCCGCCGCACAAGCGCGCCGCCGAATAGACGCGGCGCGGCCGGCCATCTCAGGCCGCCTTCTTGTCCTTCTTCGGCTGCACCTCGGCGCTGTAATCGTCCATCAGCTGCTTGCTGATGGCGCCGGGCGTGAAGCGCCAGTCGGCGATCTCGGCGACCGGGGTGACTTCCGCCGCCGACCCGGTGATGAAGCATTCCGAGAAGCCGCTCAGCTCGTCCGGCATGATGCGCCGCTCGATCAGCTCGAAGCCGCGCCGGCGCGCCAGGTCGATCACGGTCTGGCGGGTGATGCCGGCGAGGAAACAGTCGGCGATCGGGGTGTGGATCTTGCCGTCCTTGACGAAGAAGATGTTGGCACCGGTGCATTCGGCGACGCGGCCCTGCCAGTCCAGCATCATGGCGTCGGCATAGCCTTTGCGCTCCGCCTTGTGCTTGGAGACGGTGCAGATCATGTAGAGGCCCGCGGCCTTGGCGAGGCACGGCGCGGTCTTCGGATCGGGGCGGCGGAAATCCGCGAGATCGAGCTTGATGCCTTTCAGGCGCTCGGCGGGATCGAAATAGCTCGGCCATTCCCACGAGCCGATGGCGAGATGGATTTTGTTGTGCTGGGCCGACACGCCCATCATTTCCGAGCCGCGCCAGGCCACGGGGCGGATATAGGCTTCCTTCTTGCCGTTCTTCTCGACCACGAGGCGCTTGGCCGCGTCGATCTCGGCGGCGGAATAGGGAATCTCGAAATCGAGAATCTGCGCCGAACGCTTCAGCCGCTCGGAATGCTCGGTGCACTTGAAAATCTCGCCGCCATAGGCGCGCTCGCCCTCGAACACGCAGCTCGCGTAATGCAGGCCGTGCGAGAACACATGCAGGTTCGCCTCCATCCAGGGGACGAGCTTGCCGTCATACCAGATGACCCCTTCGAGCCGGTCGTAGGATTGTGCCATGGGCGTTCTCTCCTGCCGGCGCATGACGCCGGTCGCATTTTCGTTTCAGCTAGCCCGCTTTTGCCTCGCAGGCCAAGTCTGGATAAGGTGCCCGCCATTCCCGGAGCACCCATCGACTGGCCGTCACGGCAATCCGGACCGATCCTTTCGTCAAGGCTGGACTTCGGGTAACAAAAAGACCGAAATATGTCAATATGACTGACCTAAATATCGCCGGCACCCGCGACCGCCCCCAGACCGCCGATCCGGCCGCCGCCGGCCCGGAGCCGATCTGGGACCTGATCGAATTGCTGTTTTTCGCCTACCGCGATTTCGTCGGCGATCCCGACGACGTGCTGGCCAAGCTCGGCTTCGGGCGCGCGCACCACCGGGTGGTGCATTTCGTCAACCGCAACCCCGGCATGACCGTCGCCAACCTGCTCGACACGCTGAAGATCACCAAACAGTCGCTCGGCCGCGTGCTGAAGCAGCTGATCCGCGAGGGCTATGTGGTGCAGAAGGAAGGCGCCAACGACCGCCGCCAGCGCCTTCTTTATGCCACCCCCAAGGGCGAAGCCCTGGCCATGAAGCTTGCCGGATTGCAGACCGTGCGCATCTCGCGCGCGCTGGCCGAACTGGGACCGGCCGCGCACGAACAGGCGCGCCGCTTCCTGATCGCGCTGCTCGACGCCGGCGGGCGCGACGACGTGCTGCGGCAGATCGCGCGCGCCGACCAGTTGCGTAAGGCGCGCCCGCAGGGCCGCTGACCATGTCGGCCGCCGCCACGCCCCTGCCGGCCGCGCCTTCCGACGACGCGCCGCACCTGCTCGTCGTCGACGACGACCGCCGCATCCGCGATCTCCTGTCGCGCTTCCTGCGCGGCGAGGGCTATCGCGTCACCACCGCCGACGGCTCGCGCGAGGCGCGCGCCAAGCTGGAGGGGCTGAGCTTCGACCTGCTGGTGCTGGACGTGATGATGCCCGGCGAATCCGGATTCGAGCTGGCGCGCGCGCTGCGGCAGTGTTCGGAAGTGCCGATCTTCATCCTGACCGCGCGCGACGAGACGGTGTTGCGCATCGAGGTGCTGCAGATCGGCGCCGACG
>JBFWWQ010000271.1:0-4715 GCA_050246095.1 Pseudorhodoplanes sp. | reverse complement strand
CCTGATGACCGGCGGGCGTTTCGCCGCCGCCGATCTCGTTCCCTACTGGATCGCGCAGGTTGTCGGCGCCATCCTGGCGGCGCTCGTCCTCTATCTCATCGCCAGCGGCAAGGCGGGATTCAATCTCGGCGCCGGACTTGCGTCCAACGGCTACGGCGCGCATTCGCCGGGCGGCTATTCGCTGCTTTCCGGTCTCGTCACCGAGATCGTCATGACCTTCTTCTTCCTGCTGATCATCCTCGGCGTCACCGACAAGCGTGCGGCTGCGGGCTTCGCGCCGATCGCGATCGGACTCGGGCTGACGCTGATCCACCTGATTTCAATCCCGGTCACCAACACCTCGGTCAATCCCGCCCGCTCGACCGGGCCGGCTTTGGTGGTTTCGCTGTTCGGCGGCGGGATCTGGCCGCTGGCGCAATTGTGGCTGTTCTGGGCGGCGCCGCTGATCGGCGCGGCCGCCGCGGGCTATGTCTACAAGGCGCTGCTCGCCGACAAATAGCACCGCCTGCAAGCCCGGCCGCGGGCCGTTGCGTTCGGCCGGCGGCCACGGCACCCTGCGCCGCGCAGACTCGCCAACGGGCCTGCGCGACCGGGGAGGGATGCTTGGCGCAGCTTGCCACGACCATCGACATCGCAGCCGCGGAAAGCCGCGCCAATGCCGCGCAATGGAAGCTGCTGACCGACGAATTGCAGGCGCGCCGCGCCGAAGCCGCCCTGGGCGGCTCGGAGACCGCGCGCAAGCGGCATACCGCCCGCGGCAAGCTGCTACCGCGCGAGCGGGTGATGCGGCTGATCGATCCCGGCTCGCCGTTTCTCGAATTCTCGCCGCTCGCCGCCTTCGGCATGTACGGCGACGCCATCCATGCGGCGGGCGTCATCACCGGCATCGGCCGCGTCGAGGGCCGCGAATGCCTGATCGTCGCCAATGACGCGACCATCAAGGGCGGCACCTATCTGCCGATGACGGTGAAGAAGCATGTGCGCGCGCAGGAAATCGCGTGCGAGAACAATCTGCCCTGCATCTATCTCGTCGATTCCGGCGGCGCCAACCTGCCGCAATGGCCGGACGTGTTTCCCGATCGCGACCATTTCGGCCGCATTTTCTACAACCAGGCCAACATGTCGGCGGCGGGGATTCCGCAGATCGCCGTGGTGATGGGCTCCTGCACCGCGGGCGGCGCCTATATGCCGGCGATGTCCGACGAGACCATCATCGTGCGCAAGCAGGGCACGATTTTTCTCGGCGGCCCGCCGCTGGTGAAGGCGGCGACCGGCGAAGTGGTGTCGGCGGAAGACCTCGGCGGCGCCGACGTGCATGCGCGCAAATCCGGGGTCGCCGACCACTATGCCGGAGACGACAACCATGCGCTGGCGATCGCGCGGCGCGTGGTCGCGAACCTCAACCGCCGCAAGCCAATCGACATCGAAATGCTGCCGCCGCGCGAGCCGAATTATCCGGTGGAGGATTTGGCCGGCATCGTGCCGGTCGATCTGAAGAAGCAATACGACATCCGCGAGGTGATCGCGCGCCTGGTCGACGCTTCCGAGTTCGACGAGTTCAAGAAGCTCTACGGCACCACCGTGGTCACCGGCTTCGCGCATCTCTACGGCATGCCGGTCGGCATCGTCGGCAACAACGGCATCCTGTATTCGGAGAGCGCGCTGAAGGCCGCGCATTTCATCGAGTTGTGCTGCCAGCGCCGTATCCCGCTGCTGTTCCTGCAGAACATCGTCGGCTTCATGGTCGGGCGCGATTACGAGGCGGGCGGCATCGCCAAGGACGGCGCCAAGATGGTCACGGCGGTGGCCTGCGCGCGGGTGCCTAAAATCACGCTGATCGTCGGCGGCTCCTACGGCGCCGGCAATTACGGCATGTGCGGGCGCGCCTATTCGCCGCGCTTCCTGTTCACCTGGCCGAACGCGCGCATTTCGGTGATGGGGGGCGAGCAGGCGGCGAGCGTGCTCGCCACCGTCAAGCGCGACAATATCGAGGCCGCCGGCAAGACCTGGTCGGAGGTCGAGGAGGCGGAATTCAAGCGCCCGATCCTGGATGCCTATGAGCGCGAAGGCAGCCCTTATTACGCCACCGCGCGGATCTGGGATGACGGGATCATCCTGCCGTCGGAGACGCGCCGCGTGCTCGGGCTGGCATTCTCCGCCGCCCTGAACGCGCCGGTGCCGGAGACGAAGTTCGGCGTGTTCAGGATGTGACGCGCGGAATCCAGTACGGCCCTAGCAAGCCATCGCCGCACGCCATCGAGAGACGGGTGGAGGGACCATGCTCCGCAAAGTCCTGATCGGGTTCGGCGTTCTGCTCGTGCTGCTGGCGGTTTTTGCCGTGGCCGTCGCGATGCAGCCCAACGAATACCGCGTCGAGCGTAGCGTCAGCATCGTCGCGCCCCCCGAAATCGTGTTCCTGCAGGTCAACGATTTCCGGAAATGGGAGGCGTGGTCGCCCTGGGCCAAGCTCGATCCGAATGCCAAGGCGACTTTCAGCGGCGTGTCGCAGGGGCAGGGCGCGAAATTCGCCTGGTCGGGCAACGATCAGGTCGGCGAAGGCACGATGACGCTGGTGGAAAGCCTGCCCGCCCGTCTGGTCAAGATCGATGTGGAATTCACCAGGCCGATGCAGGGTTCGACCATTTCCGAATTCTCCTTCCGGCCGCAGGGCAACGCCACGGAAGTGAAATGGACGAGCTATGGCGAACAGGATTTTATCGGCAAGGCGGTCGGCCTGTTCGTCAGCACGGACAGGATGCTGGGCGCGGACATGGAAAAGGGCCTCGCGCAATTGAAAGCGGTTGCCGAGACGTCGCGCTGAGAGGCTGAAAAGAGAACAAGACTTACGTTCTCGTGCGTGCCGCGATGGTTTTATTGCCTTCTCAGTCAAATTGACTTTTGGCAGCCTGCTAGACGGCGGGTGGGACGATTGTGCAAGGTGAGACGACGGACATTTCCGACTTTCGAGGTCAGCATGGCAAAATTCCGCGACATCCTGGGTACCGTCGGCAACACGCCGGTCGTCAGAATCAATCGACTGGCGCCTGCGGGCGTCAATCTCTTCGTCAAGATCGAGGCCTTCAACCCCTTGGGCTCCGTCAAGGACCGTCTGGCGCTCGGCGTGATCGAGGCGGCCGAGCGGTCGGGGCAGCTCAAGCCGGGGCAGACCGTGATCGAGGCGACCAGCGGCAATACCGGAATCGGCCTGGCCATGGTGTGTGCGAGCAAGGGCTACCCGCTCGTGGTGACGATGGCGGAGCAGTTCAGTGTCGAGCGGCGCAGGCTCATGCGCTTTCTCGGCGCCAAGGTCGTGCTCACGCCGGCGGCGGGCCGTGCCGTGGGCATGGTGCAGAAGGCGAAGGAGCTTGCCGATGCGCATGGCTGGTTCCTGACCCGCCAGTTTGAGAACGAGGCCAATGCCGACATCCATTCGCGCACGACCGCGCGCGAGATCGTCGAGGATTTCAAGGGCGAGAAGCTCGATTATTGGGTGACGGGCTACGGCACCGGCGGAACGCTGAAGGGGGTCGCGCGCGTGTTCGCGAAGGAGATGCCCGACACGAAAATCGTCGTTTGCGAGCCCGAGGAAGCGCCGCTCCTGACCAGCAACGTCGAGCAGGCACGCAGTCCCGACGGTTCGGCGGCTTCCCCGCATCCGGCTTTCAAGCCGCATCCGATGCAGGGCTGGACGCCCGACTTCGTCTCGAAATTGACCGCGGACGCCGTGCAGATGAAGGTCATCGACCGCATCATCACGATTCCGGGCGCCGAGGCGATCCGCTGTGCCGGAGAACTGGCCCGCAAGGAGGGCATCTTCGTGGGAATCACGGCCGGGGCGACGTTTGCCGGGGCGCTTCGCGTGTGCGCCGGGGCGCCCAAAAACGCGAACATTCTCTGCATGCTGCCCGACACCGGGGAGCGCTATCTGAGCACCCCGCTCTTTGCCGATGTGCCGGCCGACATGACGCCCGAGGAACTGGAAATCTCCCGATCGACACCGGCCGCACAATTCTCTGCTTAGAGCATTTTCGAGCGAAGTGGGTACCGGTTCGCGTCAAGAAAATACGATCAAACAAAGGAATCTAAAGCACGTTCCGATTCCATGTAAAACGAACGTGCTTTAGAAGGGCGACGGGAAATGCGCCCCTGCATCTTCGTCTGAAGCCCCCTGCTTCAGAGCATCACGCACGCGCCGTCCTGCGCGGTCTCCAGCTCAACTTCCCCGAGCCGCCCGAGCATGTCCTCGCTCATATGCGTGAGGATGACGCGCCGCGCGCCGATCGCGGGCAGTTTCTCGCGCAGCACCGACAGCGCCATGTGCGACTTGCGCGGCTTGTCGAAGGTGTAGCATTCGCACACGAACAAATCGGCGCTGCGCGCGGCATCGAGCAGCGCGTCGGTCCATTCGGTGTCGCCGGAATAGCAGAGAACCTTGCCGCCGGCCTCGATCCGGTAGGCGAGACAGGGACCGGCGCGGTCGTCATGCACGACATGAAACGGCGTGACGGCGAGCGCGCCGATCGCATTGACGCGGCCGATCTCGACTTCGCGGATGTCGAGCGGGAAGGGCAGCACGCGCTCGCCGGGAAAGGCAAGCGTGCAGGCGCGCTCGTACCAGTTGCGCAGCCCCGTCGGTCCGGCCAGGACCAGCGGGCGCGTGCGCTTCACGTTGAACTGCGCATCGAGGATGAAGAACGGCACGCCGCCGAAATGAT
>JBFWWQ010000270.1:0-4715 GCA_050246095.1 Pseudorhodoplanes sp. | reverse complement strand
CGCTGGAGGCATTGTATGCGCTGAAGGCTAAGCTGAGCAAAATTGGTAAGAGCATTTTCGAGCGAAGTGGGTACCGGTTCGCGTCAAGAAAATGCGATCGACCAAAGGAATCTAAAGCACGTTCCGATTCCATGTAAAACGAACGTGCTTTAGTCATTCCGGGGCGCGAACGAAGTGAGCGAACCCGGAATCCATAACCGCGAATGGTGAATATGGATTCCGGGCCCAGCCGCTTCGCGGCTGTCCCGGAATGACTGAAAGAGGCTATTCTGCCATTCGCCGCGCCTGGCGGACCAGCCAGAGCAGCGCGTTCCAGGCGATGCAGATCAAAAGCCCGATCAGCAGCGACCACCACACCCCGGCCGGCACGGCGAGATAATGCACCGCGAGCAGGCCGAGCGGCAGGCCGATCATCGGCGCCTGCACGTGCGCGGCGACGCTCGCCGCCGCCGGTCCGCCGAGCCGCGTATGCAGGATCACGAAGAAGCTCGACATCGCGATCGGAAAGAAGGCGAGCAGGCCGGAGGCGAAGGCGCCGATGGCGTGGCTGATCGTGGTGACGACGGCGACGAAGGCCGAGACGATCAGCGCGCGCCAGGCGATCTCGCCGGGCGTCGCGGCCACGCGCTTCACCGCCGTGCCGTCGGTGCGGAAACGGCGGCTGGCGAGAATGGTGCAGCTATAGACCACAGCGGTGGCGAGTGCGGCGAAAAGCGGCGTCCATTCGATCAGCCGCGTCGCCGCCGCGACCGCAACCCAGACCAGGAGCGCGCCGCCGAGACTGACGACGATGCCGCGGCTTTGCGCCAGCACCGCATAGACCAGCGCGAAGATGCCGACCGCGATATTGGCGGCCATGCTGGCGATGGCGCTCTGCGCGATGAAGGAAGGCGGGTGCTGCATCGCCAGGATGATGTAGGCGGCGCCGCCCGCGGTCGGGAGCGAGGCGATCATGGCGCCGATAAAGGGGCCGGCGCGCTCGACCACGAAGGAGGCGGCGACGACGATGGATGCCGTCATCGCCATTTTCAGCAGCAGGCCGAACAGGAGGCTGGCGTCGCCGAACAGGCCCATGTCACACCGCAAGGCCGGCGCGCCGCAGGCCGTAAACGCCGAGATTCCAGGCGACCGCGACGATGAGCGCGAAGACCAGCGCCGGCACCGATCCGGCCGGCTCCGCCAGTACATGCAGGGTCAGCATCGCCATGCCGAATCCGACAAGCCCGATGATGGCGTTGGCCAGCACCGCCGCAGCGGCGGGCCCGCCGACGCGCCAGTGCAGGATGAACATGATGCTGGTGAAGACCACCGGGAAGGCGGCCAGCACGCCGGTCGCGGCCGGACCGATGCGGAAGCTCAGGCCCACCACGGCGCCGACGAGCGCCGCGACGAGCGCGGCGCGCACGGCGAAATCGTACCAGCGCAGCGGGTTCGCGGGCATCGGCACGTCGCGGTAGCGGCGCACGATCGCATAGGCGACCGGGAATATCGCGACATTCAGCAGGATCGCCGAGGCGGGGGTCGGCCCGAGCCACACCGCCACCGGCGTCGCGGCGAGCCAGACCAGGAAGGCGAGCGGCACGCTGACGGCACAGCCGTGCCGTTGCGCCAGCAGCACATAGGTCACGGCATAGGCCGCGGTCGCGCCGTTCAGCGCGAGACTGGCGAGCGCGCTTTGCGCGATGAAGGACGGGTCGTGGTCGAGGGCGAGGAAGACATAGGCCGGACCCGCCGATACCGGCAGCGTCGCGACCAGCGCGCCGATCACCGGTCCGGCGCGCTCGGCGGTGACGGTGGCGCCCACGACGAAACAGGCGGCGACGGCCATCTTGGTCAGAAGGGCTAGCCAGAAGAACATGTCGGGGGACATTCGCGAAAGCCCGGCACGGGCGAACGATCCGTGAATTCCAGAGCTTTCATAGAGACGCCGATGGCCGGGACAAGCCCGGCCACGGCCGAAAATCCGATTCTGCCGGCATGCCTCACATGCGCTTGAGGCTCACCTCGACCGGCGGCCCGGAGCGGATGGTCTGGTAGACGACGCAATAGCGTTCGGTCAGCTTGAGCAACTGGTCGAGCTTGTCCTGCGGCGCGTCGGTGTCCACCTCGAAGCGCAGGCGGACGTCGCGAAAGCCGACCGGCGCATCCTTGGCGACGCCGAGCGTGCCGCGGAAATCCAGATCGCCCTCGGCGAAGACCTGCCCGGATTTGAGCGGGATTTCCAGCGCGGTGGCGACCGCCTTCAGCGTCACGCCGGCGCAGGCGACCAGCGCCTCCAGCAGCATGTCGCCGGAGCAGAGCTCGAGGCCGGACCCCCCGGTCGCCGGATGCAGGCCGGCCACCGCCAGCGCGCGGCCGGTCTCCACCTTGCAGGCGATGCCGCTGTCGTCGAGCGCGCCCTTGGCCTTCAGCGTGATCAGCGCCGCGCCGGCGTCGGACTTGTAGCGATCCTTGATCGGGGCCTGCATTGCGCGCAAAGCGGCGGCGTCCATTCTTCTGCTCCTTGTGGTCGTCTTCGCCGGGCCTGGCCCGGCGCCGAGAGATAAGTGCGGCGCCGGCGAATGTCACCCCGCGGGGGTCAGCACCACGCGGCCGACCACCTTGCCCGCGCGCAGGTCGTTGAGCGCGGCATTGGCCTGGTCGAGCGGCCGCGTCGCGACCGGCACCGGCGGCAGGCCCTTCCTGCGCACGAGATCGAGCAGCTCGGCCATTTCCGGCAGGCTGCCGACATAGGATCCCATGATGGTCATGGCGCGCATCGGGAAGACCGGCGTCGAGACCGTGATGTCGCCGCCGAACAGCCCGACCACGATCAGCTTGCCGCCCTTGACCAGCGAATCGACGCCGAGCCGCACGGTCTGCGAGGAGCCGACAAAGTCGATCACCGCCCAGGCGCCGCCCTGCGTCGCCTCGACCACCTGGCGCGCGGCGTCCGGCGCCTTGCCGTCGACGGCGCCGATGGCGCCGGCCTTGATCGCCGCCTCGCGCTTGAGCGGGTCCACGTCCACCACGATCGCGCCCTTGCCGCCCATCGCCTTGAGCAGCGCGACGCCCATCAGGCCGACGCCGCCGGCGCCGATGATGACCACCGGCTCCTCGGCCAGCGATGGCCCCACCTTCTTCAGCGCGCCATAGGCGGTGACGCCGGAACAGGCGAGCGGCGCCAGCTTCTCGGAGGGAATGTCGCCGGCGTCGAACAGGTAGCGCGGGTGCGGCACCATCAGATAATCGGCATAGCCGCCGTTCGAGAATACGCCGAGATTCTTCGGCGTCAGGCACAGATTTTCCTCGCCGCGCTTGCAGACCTTGCACGCGCCGCAGCCGATCCAGGGATGCGCCAGCACGCGCGCGCCGATCTTGACGTCCCTAGCCTCCGGCCCGGCGGCGACGACCTCGCCGACATTCTCGTGTCCCATGGTCAGCGGCAGCCGGATGCCGCGCTCGAGCAGGTTCATGCGCTTGCCGCCGCCCAGCTCGTAATAGCCGTCCCAGATATGCAGGTCGCTGTGGCAGACGCCGGCGGCGAGCACCTTCAGCAGCACTTCCGTGCCGCGCGGCTGCGGGGTCGGCCGCTCGACCAGGCGCAGCGGAGCCCCGCATTCGCAAACATCGTAGCTCTTCATCTCGCTCCCTTTCGTGCCGCGCCGCTCAGCCGGGCCGGTTGCACGCAAAGGTACAGAGAGGTTGCCGCCTCCGACAAGGCCGGATCGGACAAGGCTTGTATACGCCGCCGACCGGGGGACTTTCCTACCACCACAAGGCGGCGCCCGATTCCGCCTTGGTCTGGCCCTCGTCGACGCGCGCGGCGCGGTTGAGCGAACGGTCGAGCGCGGCGAGGACCCGGCGTTTCACGAAATCGAACGCCGCCGATTGCCGGTCGCGCGGACGCGGCAGTTCGGAGACGATCTCCTCGAAAATGCGGCCCGGCCGCGGACGCATGACGACGATGCGGTCGGCCAGCACCACCGCTTCGTCGACATCGTGCGTGACCAGGATCAGCGTCGGCTTCAGGTCGGCCCACAGATCGAGCACGTGGTCCTGCAGGTCGGCGCGGGTGAAGGCGTCGAGCGCGGAGAACGGCTCGTCCAGCAGCAGCACTTCCGGCCGCGGGACCAGCGCGCGGGCGATGGCAACACGCTGCGCCTGGCCGCCGGACAATTCGCGCGGCCAGACCGCGGCCTTGTCGGCGAGCCCGACGCGGTCGAGCGCCGCCGCCACGCGCTCGCGCCGCTCCGATCCGGAAATCCCGGAAAGGCCGAAGCCGACATTGTCGGCGACGCTGAGCCAGGGCAGCAGGCGCGGCTCCTGGAACACGATGCCGATGCGCTCGTGCGGCGCGGTGATGATCAGGCCGTCGAGCTGCACCTTGCCCTGGGTCGGACGGTCGAGCCCGGAAATCGCGCGCAGCAAGGTCGACTTGCCGCAGCCCGAGCCGCCGACAATGGCGAGGATTTCGCCGGGCGCGACATCGAGGGTGACGCCGTCGAGCGCGCGCACGCCGCTCGGATAGGTCTTGCCGACGCGATCGAGCGCGAGCATCAGGCCTCTCCCGGGCGCGCGGAGAAACGATCCTCCCAGCGCAGGAACGGCGCGGCGGAGGCGGTCAGCAGGGCGTCGGTCGCCTTGCCGAGAATGGCGAAGGCGATGATCGCGGCGACGATCTGCGCCGGCTTGCCGAGCTGCTGGCCGTCGATCAGCAGATAGCCGAGGCCTTC
>JBFWWQ010000269.1:0-4718 GCA_050246095.1 Pseudorhodoplanes sp. | reverse complement strand
CGCTGGAGCCGCGCGCAGCGCATGCCGCCTACGATGCCGCCTCCGGCCGCGTCACCCTGACCTGCTCGACGCAGATGCCGCATCTCATGCGCACCGCGATCTGCGATCTCATCGGCATGCCGGAATCGGACCTGCGCGTCATCGCGCCGGACGTGGGCGGCGGCTTCGGGCAGAAAATGTCGCTCGGGCCCGAATACGTGCTGCTCGCGTGGCTCGCGCGCAAGCTGCGGACCTCGGTCGCCTGGAGCGAGGACCGCCGCGAGAATCTCATCGCCTGCTATCACAGCCGCGACCAGCATGTGACGCTGGAAGGCGCCTTCGACGAAGGCGGTAAGCTGGTCGCCTTGTCGGCGGACATCCTCGCCAATGTCGGCGCCTATTCCTGCTTCCCGACCACCTGCGGCGTCGAGCCGCTGATGGCGCTGGCGGAAATGCCGGGTCCCTACGACGTGCGCGAATATGCCTGCCATTCGCGCGGCATCCTCACGCATACCTGCCCGATGGCGCCGTATCGCGGTGTGTCGCGCCCGGTCGTGACCTTCACGCTGGAGCGTCTGATGGACAAGGCCGCCGCCGCCTTCGGCATCGAGCCGGCGGAGATGCGCCGGCGCAATCTCATCACCGCATTTCCCTACACTTCCGCGACGGGCCTCGTCTTCGACGAGGCGACCTATGTCGAGACGATGGAGGTCGCGGTCGAGGCGGCGGATATTGCCGGCTTCCGCAGGCGGCAGGCGGCCGCGCGCCAGGACGGCCGCTATCTCGGGTTCGGATTGTCGACCTTCTCCGAGCGCACCGGCTACGGCACGCCGGCCTTCGCCGCGCGCGGCATGGAGATCACCCCGGGCTGGGAGACGGTGGACATCGCGATGGACCCTTCCGGTTTCGTCGAGGTGCGGATCGGCGCCTCGCCGCACGGACAGGGCTTACGCACAACACTGGCGCAGATCGTCGCCGACGAGCTCGGCGTGCCCCCGGACCGCGTGAAGATCGTGCATGGCGACACCGACCGCACGCCCTATGGCTGGGGCACCTTTGCCAGCCGCTCGCTGGTGATCGCCGGCGGCGCCACGCTGCTCGCCGCGCAGAAGGTGCGCGCCAAGCTGATCCGGATCGCCAGCCACCTGCTGGAAGCGAGCGCCGAGGACATCGTGCTGGAAAAGGGGTCGGCGACGGTCGCCGGCACCGACCGCAAGCTCGACATCGCGCAGCTCGCGCGCGCCGCCTACCATCAGACGCACCGCTTCGGCGGCGAGATTACGCCCGGCCTGGGCGAGAGCGCGACCTACGATCCGCCCGGCACCTTCTCCAATGCCTGCCACATCGCGCTGGTCGAGGTGGATATCGAGACCGGCGGCGTGAGGATCGAGAAGTTCATCGTCGCCGAGGACGCGGGCCGCCTGATCAATCCGATGATCGTGGACGGACAGATTCACGGCGGCGTGGCGCAGGGCATCGCCAATGCGCTGTACGAGGAGATCGTCTACGACGAGACAGGCAACATCCTCACCACGACGCTCGCCGATTACCTGCCGCCGACCGCGCGCGAAATCCCGCCGATCGAAATCCATCATCTCGAGACCCTGACCGGCGCGAGCGTCACGCGCGCCAAGGGATTGGGGGAGGGCGGCGCGATCGGCGCGCCGGCCGCGGTGGTGAACGCCATCAACGACGCGCTGTCCCCGTTCGGCGTCTCGATCGACGAGTTTCCCGCGACGCCGCAGCGCATCCGCGCGGCCTTGCGCAGGGCTGAAATCTCCTCTCCCCACCGCTTCGCGGGGGGAGGGTATGAGCAGACTCGCGTTCCGCAATTCCAGGAACCATCCGCATGACCGAGAAGACCGGCATCACGCTCAACATCAACGGCGAGGCCCACCGGATCGCGGTGGAGCCGCGGCGCACGCTGGTCGACGCGATCCGCGAGGATTGCGGCAAGACCGGCACGCATATCGGCTGCGAGCACGGCGTCTGTGGGGCCTGCACGATCCTGGTGGACGGCGAGCCGGTGCGCTCCTGCCTGATGTTCGCCTTGCAGGCCGACGGCAAGGCGATCCGCACGGTCGAGGGCCTGGCCGACGGGGACAACCTGCATCCCATGCAGCAGGCCTTCATGGACAATCACGCGCTGCAATGCGGCTTCTGCACGCCCGGCTTCCTGATGCTGGCGGTCGGCGTGTTGGAGCGCGAGCCGCAGATCGGCGACGAGGCATTGCTCGACGTGCTTTCCTCGAATCTGTGCCGCTGCACCGGCTACCAGAACATCATCAAGGCGGTGCGCGGGGCGGCGGCGACCATGCGGGCGGGCTGATGGGCGTCATCGGCCGCTCGGTCCCGCGGCTGGAAGACCGGCCGCTGTTGAAGGGCGAGGGCCGTTTCGCGGCCGACATCTCGTTTCCGCATCAATTGCACATGCGGGTGGTGCGCTCGGCCTTCGCGCACGGACGCCTCGTGTCGATCGACGCGCAGGCCGCGCGCGCCTTGCCGGGCGTGCACGCCATCTGGACCTATGCGGATGTCGCGGACATCCCGCCGATCGATTTCCGGCTGACGCGCGTCGAGGGGCTGGAGCCGTACCGGCAGACCGTGCTGGCGCAGGAGCGCGTGCGCTATGTCGGCGAGCCGGTCGCCGCGGTGTTCGCCGACGATCCCTATGTCGCCGAGGATGCCGCCGATCTCGTCGAGGTCGCGATCGAGGAAATGCCGGTCGTGACCGACGCCGCCGCGGCGCCGGGCGAGTTCGAGCGCGGCCGTAATACCGAGCCGGCCGTCATCCGCAAGGGCTACGGCGATGTCGAGGCGGCGTTCCGTGCCGCGCATGCGGTGGTCGCGCTCGATCTGTCGGTCGGGCGGCATTCCGGCGTGCCGATGGAAACGCGCGGCGCGATCGCCCGCTACGACGGCGGGCGCGACATGCTGGAAATGTACGGTGCCGCGAAAGTGCCGCACTGGAATCGCGACAACATCGCGCGCATGCTGGGCCGCAGCGCGTCCTCGGTGCACCTGCTCGAAGGCCATGTCGGCGGCGGCTTCGGCATCCGCGGCGAGCTTTATCCGGAGGACGTGCTGGTCTGCGCCGCGGCCTTGCGGCTGAAGCGGCCGGTGAAATGGATCGAGGACCGGCGCGAGCACCTGATCGCCGCCAACCCTTCGCGCCAGCAGCGGCATCGCGTCCGCGCCGCCATCGACTCGCAGGGCCTGCTGCTGGCGGTGGACGACGAATATTTCCACGACCAGGGCGCCTATGTGCGCACGCACGGCGCCACCGTTCCCGATCTCGCGGCGGCGATGCTGCCCGGCCCCTACCGTATGCCGGCCTACCGCGCGGCCGGGCATATCCGTCTCACCAACAAGACCCCGTGCGGCACCTACCGCGCGCCCGGCCGTTTCGAGAGCACCTTCGTGCGCGAGCGCCTGATGGACGCGGTGGCGGCGCGGACCGGGATTTCGCCGGTCGAGGTGCGGCGGCGCAATTTCATCGGCCGGGGCGAGATGCCCTATGCGCGGCCGCTGGACACGCTCGGCACGCATGTCGTCTACGATTCCGGCGACTATGCCGGCCTGCTCGACAAGGCGCTCGCCGGGATCGGCTGGGACGCGCTGCAGGCGGAGCTCGCGCAACGCCGCGCGCGGGGCGAGCTGGTCGGCGCGGGTCTCGGCATTTTTGTCGAGAAGAGCGGGCTCGGGCCGTTCGACGGCGTGCGCATTGCCGTGGACACGAGCGGGTTCGTGGAAGTCGTCACCGGCGCCGCCTCGGTCGGGCAGGGGATCGAGACGGTGATCGCGCAGATCTGCGCCGACACGCTGGGCGTCGATTACCGGCGTGTGCGCGTCGTGCACGGACGCACCGACCGCATCGAGCACGGGCTCGGCGCCTTCGCCTCGCGCGTCACGGTCATGACCGGCGAGGCGACGCGGCTCGCCGCGCTCAAGGTGCGGGAGAAGGCGCTGAACATGGCGGCCGAACTCCTGCAATGCTCGGCCTCCGAGCTCGACGTGAACAACGGCGAGGTGGTCCGAGGAAGCGGGATTGCACGCGCCTCGATCCCGCTGGAACAGGTCGCGGCGCATCTGCGGCCGAATTCGCGCACGCGCGGCGAGCGCGAGCCGGGGCTGGGCGCGGAGGGCTGGTTTTTCACCGACCACATGAACTACCCCTACGGCGTTCACATCGCCCAGGTTTCGGTCGATGCCGGGACCGGCGGCGCGCGCGTGGAGCGCTATCTCGTCGCCTACGACATCGGCAAGGCGGTCAATCCCATGCTCGTAGAAGGCCAGATCCACGGCGGTTTCGCGCAGGGGCTCGGCGGCGCGCTGTTCGAGGAGTTCACCTACGACGAGCGCGCCGAACCGCTGTCGGTGACTTTCGCCGACTATCTGATGCCGACTGCGCGCGAGGTGCCCGAAATATCGGTGATAATTTCCGAAGACGCGCCCTCGCCGCTCAATCCGCTGGGTCTGAAGGGCGCGGGCGAGGGCGGCGTGAACGCGGCCGGTGCCGCCATCGCGTCCGCCATCGACGACGCCATCGGCATGCCGGGCGCCGTCACCCAGCTTCCGGTGACGCCGCAGCGGCTGCGGGCGATCCTGGCGCGGCGCGAGGCAGGACTCTAAAGCACGTTCGTTTTACATGGAATCGGAACGTGCTTTAGATTCCTTTGTTTGATCGCATTTTCTTGACGCGAACCGGTACCCACTTCGCTCGAAAATGCTCTAAGCGA
>JBFWWQ010000268.1:0-4738 GCA_050246095.1 Pseudorhodoplanes sp. | reverse complement strand
CGCCGAAGATCGTTAGAAAGAGGTCGTCCCATCCTTGCCGGCCTCCAATCCAGCAAGAATCTTGAATCAGAAGACGCCTGATTTGAAAATCAAAATCCGATTCCGCCTAAACGGAAATCGCTCTAGCGTACCGGGCCGAGCTGCGGCCCCACGGTGCGGATCGGGCCGGTCGGAACCGGCGCCGGCTCCGGATGGGCCGCGGCACCGGTGGAAGCGGTGGAAGAAGGTGCCGGCTCGGCGGGCGCCGCCGCGGCCGGAGCCGCCGGCGGCTTGAGCGGGCGGCCGCGGGAATCGCGCGGCGCCGACAGCGCCTTCGCGCGCTCGTCGGTGACCAGGATGTCGCCGGGCTGCGCCGCGGCGCGCTCGTCGTTGCCCTTCATCGCGTCCGCCCAGCTTTCGCCCGGACGGCGGCAGGAACAGGCATTGTCGAATTGCTGGCGGAACTTGAACGCATTGGGAAGCTGCGAATAGGTCTGGCCGCCGAGGGAAGTGGCCTGCGAAATGTCGCCGCCGGGATTGCGGTAGGAGAACAGGATCACCTCCGCGGCCGGGCACATGCGCTGGCAGGTCTTCTCGTCTTCCGGGAAGCGCGCGGGATTGGTCGCGAACGAGATCGGGAAATACGAGCCGTCGCAGGTGCGCACGCAGACGGTGCGGAAACCGCCGCCCTGCATGTCGTCTTCCTGCACCTGGTTGTTGTTGCCGAACAGGCTGTCGAAGAAATTGCGCGGCTGTCCGGCGTTGCGGTATTGCGGCCCGCAATCGTTCTGCGACAAGGCCGCGAGCAGCGCGCGCCGCTGGCCGTCGCGCTCATAGCTCGCGCCGGCGCGCTGCAGCGATTGCAGGTCGGTGAGGGTGCGGTTGAGATTGGCGCGCTGCTGCTGGATCTGGTTGTTGATCGGGCCGCATTGCTGGTGGTGGTTGGGATTGAACAGCTGGAAGAAGCCGGCGCCCTCGCAGCCGACGCGGCGCGCCTGCGCGCTCAGCCGGTCGACCTCGGCCTGCTGGCGGGTGGAGGTTTCCTCCAGCCGGCGCACCTGTTCGGCGCGCGCGGGATCGCTGCTGCCGCGATCGAGGCTCGCGAGCTGCGCTTCGAGCCGCTGGCAGGTCGGCGAGTAGGTCTGCGCCGCCGCGCCGGCGACGAAAAGCGTCCAGGCCGCGACGCCCACCGCCACGCTGCGCAACCGCATCGAAGACATCGTTCCTCCGCCCGCCAGTTCTTTCGCCCGCAAGCGCCTCTGCCTGCCAAGCGCCTCTGCCCGCCAAGCGCATTCGCCCGAAAAGACCGCTACCGGGCCTCGCTGCGCCGGCGAAAGATCAACCCGTCGTTCCGGGGCGTCGCTCCCGCCGCTGTTTTAGCAGCCTGCGGCCGGACCGCAATGCGAGCGCGGGCGTCACGGGTCTTCAATGGGCGGCTGTGCCTTTTTTGCCTCGACCTGCAGATTCCACAGGATTCCGGCCAGCATGATGCCGGCGCCGATCAGCACGAAAATGTCGAGCGATTCGCCGTAGAACATCCAGCCGATCACCGCGATCAGCGGAACCCGCAGGAAGTCGATCGGCATGACCAGCGTGGCATCGCCGGCGCGGAACGCCTGCACCAGACAGAAATGCGCCGACAGGCCGGCGATCCCGATCCCGACCACGGCCAGCCATTGCCAGCCGACAAGCTTGGTCATGTACAGCGGATCGCTGCCCGCGAGCCCGATCGGCAGCTGGATCGCATTCATCCAGAACACGACATGAAAGGTGCTGACATGCGCGCTCAGCTTCTTGGTCAGCACGTTGAACAGCGCATAGCCGAGCGCCGCCGCCAGCGGCAGCAGCGCGGCGATGTTGAAGGCGGTCAGGCCGGGACGCAGGATCACCAGCACGCCGACCACGCCCGTGACCACGACGCCGATCCGGCTCGGCGTCATCTTCTCGCCGAGAATGATCACGGCCAGGATCGCGAGCCAGACCGGCATGGTGAATTCGAGCGCGAACACATTCGCCAGAGGCAGCAGGGTCAGGCTCAGCGCCCAGACATATTGTGATGCGAAATGCACGCCGTTTCGCATGAGGTTGAGTCTCATGTAGCGCGGGCGGAAGCCTTCGCGCAGTTCCGGCCTGCAGGCCGCGAGCGTCAGCAGGATGAGCAGACCGCCGATGACGCGCGTGGTGAGAATCTCGAAAACCGACAGCGACTTCGCGAGCGCGCGGATCGACAGCGCCATCGTGGTGAAGGAGAGCAATGCGCCCGTCATCCACAGGATGACGCGGCCGATATGGGACTGTTGCACGTAATTCCTGCCGGGCGGAGGGAAGCCTCATTCGGCGTCGGGCTGGTTCTCGGGACGCGCCTTGTCGAAGGCGGGAAGCTTCAGGCAGGCGGCCTCGACCGCCGCGATTTTTGGGAAGGCGGAGAGATCGGCCTTGAAGCGGCGGGCGTTGAACACCTGCGGGACCAGACACAGATCGGCGACCGTCACGCGCGAGCCGAAGGCATAGGGTCCCGGGCGCAGCATCGTCTCCAGCGCGGCGAACCCGTTCTCCACCCAATAGCGGTACCAGGCATCCACGGCGGCCTGGTCCTGCTGCAGCGGACCTTTCAGGTAGTTGAGGGTGGAGGTGTTGTTGAGCGGATGGATGTCGCAGGCGACGAGTTGGGCTGCGGCGCGCACCTGCGCGCGTTCGATGTCGTCGGCCGGAAGCAGCGGCGGATCGGGATAGACCTCGTCGAGATATTCGATGATGGCGAGCGATTGCGTCAGCACCTCGCCGGTGGAGAGGGCGAGCGCGGGAACCCGCATGTTGGGGTTGATCGCGCGGTATTCCGGGCTCCTCTGCCGGCCGCCGTCCTTGGTGAGATGGATCGCGACCGGCTCATAGGAAATCCCCTTGAGGTTGAGCGCGATGCGCACCCGGAAGGCCGCCGACGAGCGGAAATAGGTATAGAGCTTCATTGCGTCCTCCGGCGCCGCCACGCACCGGCGCGCGCCGGCCGCGTTCGTCGTTCCTGCTAGCGGGCTTTCTTGCCCGGCGTGATCTGCTTTGCAAGCACGGTGGAACGCCGGGTGAGGCTTTCCAGCGCGCGCGCAAAGGCCTGCCGGTCGGCGGGATCGATCGCTTCGGCGAGCCGCTGCGCGAAGTCGAGGGCGGAGGGCGCGAGGTCCTCGTAGATCGCGCGTCCCGCCGGCGTCAGCGACAGGAAGGCTTCGCGCAGGTCCTCGCGGTTGGCGCGCCGCTGAATGAGCTTGCGCTTCTCCAGCGTCGCCACCGCGCGCGAAACCTTGGTCTTGTGCATGTGGCTGTGGCTGCCGACCGTCTTGCCGGTCATGGTGCCGTATTGCCCGAGCGTCACCAGCACGCGCCATTCCGGCACGCCGATGCCGTAGCGCTCGGCATAGATGCGCGAGAGCGCCTGCGAGACGACGCTGGCGACGACGTTGAGCTGATAGGGAAGAAAATCTTCCAGGCGAAGCGGCGCCGCACCCGTGAAAGCGAGATCGCTCGCCGTATCTTCGTCGCCCTGGCCCTCGTGCATGGCCAATGTCCGCGTTCCGACTTTTGCGGTGCGGGAAGAATCCTGCTCCGCAGCATGCGGACCATGACGGATGTTGCGCAAAGGCGCAACTTTGGGGGCAAGCCGGACCTCAGAGCCTGGCCGAGAATGCGGTCAGGTTTTTCCAGCTATTGGATTGGCGGTGAAAATGTTCCTCTCTCCGCGTCATGGCCGGGCGGAGACCCGGCCATCCACGCCTTTCTTGCCGATCCTTGGTCAAGACGTGGATGCCCGCGCAGACAAATTTATGCAGTCTGCGCAAGCTTGACTGCAAATTTATGCAGTCTGCGCAAGCTTGACTGCAAATTTATGCAGTCTGCGCAAGCTTGACTGCACGCGCGGGCGTGACGGGTTCGCAATAGGGCCGATTTGCCGAGCTTCTTTTTTGGCCAGGCTCTCAGGTCTCGCGCGCCTTCATCCGGGCGGCGACCTGGCGGTCCTGCTCGCGGGCCGAGGCTTCGAGTGCCGCCGCGACGCCGGTGCGGTCGGCCTCCGGCCGGTTCTGGCTGAGCTTGGCTTTGCCTTCGATGTTCTCGACGTGCAGCCGCACCCCGACAATGCCCTTGATCTGCCGCTCCAGAAACTCCTCGGGCGCGTCGCCGACCTGCCAGGGGGCGTCGAAGCGCCGTTCGAAACGATCGGTGAGGCGCGTGACCTGGTCGCGCAACTCTACCGGATCGTCGAAGATTTCCAGGCGGCCGCGCACGCAGACCACGCTGTAATTCCAGGTGGGGACCACGCGGCCGTGCTCCTGCTTGGAGGCATACCAGGACGGCGACACATAGGCGTCCGCCCCCATGAATTGCACGATCGCGGGCAGGCCGAGATCGCTGTCGATCCACTGCCGGTTGCCGCGCGCCAGATGCCCCTCGACGACGCCCTGCGCGCCGCGCGCCGGGTCGAACAGCATGGGGATATGGCTGACCAGCGGTCCCTGCGCGCCGACGGTGATCAGCGTGGCGAGCCCGCAGGCCGCGATCTGCGCATGGAGCTGCTCGCGTCCGGATTCACGAAAGGCTGGCGGGATGTAGAGCATGGCGCGTGTCGCTGTTGACGTTCCGGCGGGCGAGGGTAGCGGATCGCGCCCTCCGTCGGCCAGTATTTCTGCATCGCCGGACCGGTGAAATGGCGCCGGCGGCGCGCCGGGCTTTGCCGTTCTTGACATCGGTGACGGAGTGGCCTTGCGTGGTCGCC
>JBFWWQ010000267.1:0-4773 GCA_050246095.1 Pseudorhodoplanes sp. | reverse complement strand
TCATCCTGTGGGAGGAAGCCATGTCTCGACTGAACGTGAATCGTCGTTCCTTGCTCAAAGGTGCCGCCGGCACGGCGCTGATGGCCGGCATCGGCATGCCGGCCATTTCGAAGGCGCAATCGGACACGCTGAAAATCGGGCATCTCACGCCGCGCACCGGCTTTCTCGGGCCGCTCGGCGAATATGCGGTGCAGGCGGCGGACCTCGCCGTCGAGGAAATCAATGCCGGCGGCGGCGTGGCCGGCCGCAAGATCGAACTGATCAAGGAGGACTCGGTCAATCCGCAGACCGCCTCGACCAAGGCGGAGCGCCTGATCGAGCGCGACAAGGTCGCCTGCATCGTGGGCGAGATTTCGTCGGCCTCGTGTCTGGCGATCGCGCAGGTCGCGCAGCGGACCAAGAACCTGTTCATCAATACCGGCGGCAATTCCGACGCCCTGCGCGGCTCCAACTGCAACCAATACATGTTCCACGTCGAGAGCCAGAACTCGATGTATGTGAAGACCGTCGGCCGCGCTTTGCTCGCCAACAACATGGTCAAGGGCAAGCGGTGGTACTCGCTGACGGCGGACTATGCCTTCGGCCACGATCTGCTGCGCGTCGCCAAGCGCTTCATGGAAGCCAATGGCGGCCAGTTCGCCGCCGACGAACTCGTGCCGACCGACTTCTCGGACTTCTCCACCATCCTGACCAAGATCCGCAGCGCCAAGCCGGACATGGTCGTATCCAACCTGGCCGGCGTGCAGATCACGAACTTCCTGAAGCAGTATTCGGAATTCGGTCTCGACTTCCCCGTGGCTGGCTTCGGCTTCGACACCGCCGTCGCCTGGGGCGCCGGCAAGGGCAACTTCTTCGGCACCTGGCCGCTGGTCTGGCATCACCTCATCGACACGCCGGGATCGAAGGCCTTTGTCGCCGCCTTCACCAAGAAATACGGCAAGCCGCCGGAGAACCAGGCCTGGGGCGACTACATCGCCATGAAAATCCTGGCGCAGTCGATGAACGAGATCAAGTCGCCGGACGCGCTGATGGTCATCCAGCACTGGGAGAAGGAGCCGAAATTCGACGTGCTGAAGACCCGGCAGGGCTATTTCCGCAAATACGATCACCAGCTCATGCACGAGATGTATGCGGTGGAAGCCTTGAAGGCGGCCGACATCAAGAACCAGTGGGACATCTACAAAGTGGCGCCGCCGGTGCCGGCGGCCAACGAGCCGCTCGACGCCATCGCGGCGACGCCTGAGGAGAATGTCTGCAAGATGACGTCATAGGCGCTGGTTGCGGATGCGGGCGGTCTCGCGCCGAGGGGCGCGGGATCGCCTCCGCGGCCATAAGCGGCCCGTCGACAATTCGCATTTGACCGAGATCGAACTGCGCCGCCTGGATTTCCGGTTGTGACATTCACGCTTCTTCTGCAGCAGGTTTTGAACGGACTGCTTGACGGCGTCTATTACCTGCTGATCGCGCTCGGCCTGTCGCTGATCTTCTCGCTCGGCGGCATCGTCAACCTGGCGCACGGCGCCTTCTATGCCATCGGCGCCTATCTGATGGTGGCGCTGACGCCGCATCTCGGCTTCGGCGGCGCGTTCGTGGTATCGCCGGTCTCGGTGGCGCTGCTCGGCATGGCGATCGAACGCACCTTGTTCCGCCGCTTCTACCGCGCCGATCCCATTCTCTCGCTGCTGCTGACGTTCGGCCTGGCGCTGGTCGCCGAACAGACCTTGCGCATGATTTTCGGCGCGCCGCCGCTCGCCTATTCGATTCCGCAGGAATTGCGCGGACAGATCTTCATCGGCGACTTCGTCTATTCGCGCTACCGCGCCGTTCTGCTCTGCATTGCCGTCGTCTGCGTCGCCGGATTGTGGTTCCTGCTGAACCGCACGACCTTCGGGCGCGTGGTGCGCGCCGGCGTGCAGAATCCGGACATGGTGGGGGCGCTCGGCATTTCCTTGCAGCCGTATATGTCGGCGGTCGCCGGCCTCGGGATCGGGCTGGCCGGGCTTGCCGGCGTGCTGCTCGCGCCGATCTATTCGGTGCATCCGGCGATGGGGCAGGAGATCATCACCCCGGCCTTCGTGGTGGTGGTGATCGGCGGGCTCGGCTCGTTCTGGGGTGTCGTCGTGGCGGCGCTGCTGGTCGGTCTGGTCAAGGGCCTGATCGTCGCCTTCGGCTTCGCGCAATATTCCACCGCCGCGATCTATCTGATGATGCTGCTGGTGCTGCTGTTCCGCCCGCGCGGCCTGTTCGGCGAACGCATCCAGCGGTTCGAGTAGCGGCGATGACGCGCAACGGCACGCCTCTCCTCATCGCTTTGGCCGGCCTGATCGCGCTGCCGTTCGCGATGGTGGCGATCGGGCTCGGCATCACCTCGGCGACGGAGGTGGTGATCTATGCCATCGCCTGCATGGCGCTGAACATTCTGGTCGGCACCACCGGTCTCGTCTCGTTCGGGCATGGCGCCTGGTTCGGGCTTGCCGCCTATGCCGCCGCCATCGCGCAGCGGGAATTGTTCCCCGGCAGCTTCCTCATTCCGCTCCTGGTCGGCGTCGGGCTGGTGGCGCTGGTCGCGGCGGCCTTCGGCGCGCTGATCCTGCGCCGCCGCGGCGTCTATTTCTCGCTGCTGACGCTGGCGCTTTCGGCCATGCTCTACACCATTGCGTTCCGCTGGACCGCGGTCACCGGCGGGGAGGACGGGCTCGGCGGGATTTCGCGTCCGGTGCTGGGGAGTCTGAATTTCGAGTCGTCGTCGCCGTATTATGCGCTGGTCGCCGCCATCGGCTTCGTCGTCGTCTATGTCCTGTGGCGCTTCCACAATTCTCCGGTCGGCAGCGTGCTGGTGGCGATCCGCGAGAACGAGCAGCGCGCGCGGTTCCTCGGCTACGCCACCAACCGCTACAAGCTCGTGGCCTTCGTCATGTCGGCGAGTCTGACCGGGCTTGCCGGCAGCCTGCTGCTGTTCAACAACCGCATGACCTCGGCCGAGCCGATCTCGGTCGCCTTTTCCGGCGAATTACTGGCGATGGTCGTGATCGGCGGGATGCGCTCGTTCCTCGGGCCGGCGCTCGGCGCGCTGTTCTTCGTGATTTTCCGCGACTATCTGTCGAGCCTGACCGAGAACTGGCTGCTGGTATTCGGGCTGCTCTTCGTCGCCTTCATCGTGTTCTCGCCGCGCGGCCTGGTCGGCGTCTACGAGCAGGTGACGGCGCCGTTCCGCAAGCGCGTTGCCGAGGAGGCGGCGATGGCGGGCCGCCGCGTCGGCGAGGAGCCGCTGCCCGATTTCCTGCGGCCGGCTGCGCATGCCGACGGCGCCGCGCTCGTCGTGCGCGGCATCGCCAAGCATTTCGGAGGCATCAAGGCGGTCCGCGATGTGAGCTTCACGATCCGCGACCGCACCCTGCATGCCTTGATCGGCCCCAACGGCGCGGGAAAGACCACCGCCTTCAACATCATCTCCGGCATGTTCCCGCCGGACGCGGGCGAGGTCATGCTGGCCGGGCGCGACATTGCCGGCCTCGCGCCGGAGCGGATCACGCAGGCCGGGATCGGCCGCTCGTTCCAGATCACCAATCTGTTCCCCGATCTCAGCGTCGAGGAGAATATCCGCCTGGCAGTGCAGGCGCGGCATCCGCGCCGCTTCGACGTCTGGACCCGCGCGCGCGCGATCGAGACGGTCGAAAGCGAGACGCAGGCGGTCATGCGCTATCTCGGCGTCACCGGGATCGAGACGGCGCAGGCCGGTTCCTTGTCCTATGGCGGCCAGCGGCTGCTCGACATGGGGCTGGCGCTGGCGACGCGGCCGCGGCTCTTGCTGCTGGACGAGCCGCTGGCCGGGCTCGCGGCCGCCGAGCGCGAGCGCATCGGCGGCCTGGTCAAGACGCTGTCGCGGGAAATACCGGTGCTGCTGGTCGAGCACGATATCGACCGCGTGTTTCGCCTGGCCGACCATGTCACGGTGATGAATGACGGCGAGGTGCTGGCCGACGGCACCGTCGAGGATGCGCGCGGTTCGCGCCGCGTGCAGGAGGTCTATATCGGGTCCGGCGCGGCGGAGATCGCCTCCAAGGCGCGCAGCACCGCCGCCGGCAGCGAGATTCTGCTCAAGGTCGACGCCGTCAACACCTTCTACGGCAAGAGCCACATCCTCAACGACGTCTCCTTCGACCTCAAGCGCAACGAGATCATCGCGCTGCTCGGCCGCAACGGCGCCGGCAAGTCGACTTTGCTCAAATCCCTGATCGGCATCGCGCCGCCGGCGAGCGGCTCCATCCGGCTCGGCGATTCCGAGATCGCGGGCATGCGCTCGGCGCAGATCGCCCGGCTCGGCATCGGCTATGTCCCGCAGGGGCGGGGCCTGTTTGCCGGCATGAGCGTCGCCCACAATCTCGAGCTCGGCCGCCTGAAGCGCGAGACCGGCCTCGGCGCGCGCTGGGACCTGGAGCGTATCTGCGCGTATTTCCCGCGCATCCGGGAACGTCTCGACCAGCCGGCCGACTACCTGTCCGGCGGCGAGCAGCAGATGGTCGCGGTCGCCCGCGCCTTGTCCGGCGACGTGCGCGTGCTGCTGCTCGACGAGCCGTTCGAGGGGCTGGCGCCGGCGGTCATCGAGCAATTATTCGAGAGTTTCGACCGGTTGCGGCAGGAGGTCGCCATCATCATCGTCGATCATCATCTCGATCTCTCCCTCGCCTTGTCCGACCGGACGGTGGCGCTGGAGCGCGGCAGCGTGCAATGGACCGGCGCCTCGCAATTGCTGCGCGACGACCTCGACCTGCG
>JBFWWQ010000266.1:0-4800 GCA_050246095.1 Pseudorhodoplanes sp. | reverse complement strand
GCGGTCGGTTCTCGGTCATCAGCGAAGGCGGCGCCTGTGCATCGATTCTGAAGCCTAACACGCTATGCAAGTTCCATGCACCGGACCTCACGGAAACCTGATCCGGGGCGGCCGGCCGGGCCTGCAGTCAGAGCCAGGGCGGCAGGCGATCGAAGGCAATCAATGCGTCGGCTTCGAGGCGGGGCCGGACCAGCGACCAGGTGTCGCCTTTCACCAGCACTTCGGGGACCAGCGCGCGGGTATTGTAGGTGCCGGCCTGCACCGCGCCATAGGCGCCCGCGGTCATCACCGCGAGCAGGTCGCCGGGCCGGGGCTCCGGCATGTCGCGGTCGAGCGCCAGGAAGTCGCCCGACTCGCAGACCGGGCCGACGATGTCGGCGCGCAGCCGCGGGGCGCCGGGCGCGGGTTCGGCGACCGGCCAAATCTCATGATGCGCGTCGTAGAGCGTCGGCCGGATCAGGTCGTTCATCGCCGCATCGACGATGACGAAATGCTTGGCCTCGCCGTGCTTCACATACAGCACGCGGGTGACGAGAATTCCGGCATTGCCGACGATCAGGCGGCCGGGCTCGAAAATCAGCTTGCAATCGAGGCCCCTGGTGGCGCGCTTGACGATCGCGGCATAGGCGGCGGGATCCGGCGGCGGCTGGTTGTCGCCGCGATAGGGAATGCCGAGCCCGCCGCCGAGATCGACATGCGAGATCGTATGCCCGTCGCTGCGCAGCAAGTGCACGAATTCCGACAGCAGCGCGAAAGCATCGTCGAACGGCTGCAGATCGGTGATCTGGCTGCCGATATGCATGTCGACCCCGGCCACGCGCACACCCGGCAGCGCGGCGGCATGCGCATAGACCTCGCGCGCCCGCGAGATCGGAATGCCGAACTTGTTCTCGGCCTTTCCGGTGGAGATTTTGGCATGCGTGCGCGCATCGATGTCGGGATTGACGCGCACGGAGACGTTCATGCGCTGCCCGCGCGCGGCGGCGATCGACGACAGCAGGTGAAGTTCCGGCTCGGACTCGACATTGACGCAGAAAATGCGGTGGTCGAGCGCCAGCGCGAGTTCGTCCGCCGTCTTGCCGATGCCGGAGAACATGATCTTCTCCGCCGGCACGCCGGCCGCCAGCGCGCGCTTGAGCTCGCCCCCGGACACCACGTCGGCACCGGCGCCGAGCCGCGCCAAAGTCGCGATCACCGCCTGGTTGGAATTCGCCTTGACCGCATAGCAGATTAGCGAGGGCACGTCGGCAAAGGCCTGCGCAAAGACGCGGTAATGCCGCTCCAGCGTTGCGGTGGAATAGCAATAGAACGGCGTGCCGACCGCGTCCGCGAGCGCGGCAAGATTCACCGCCTCGGCGCAGAGACCGCCGTTGCGATAAGCAAAGTGATGCATCGGGGTCTCAGTCGATCAGGACGTCGAGCGGAATGCGTTTGTTCGGGCCTTTGATCATCGGCAGGCCGGTGGCGCCGGCATCGCGTACCGCCATGCCCGGCTCATCCACGGCGGCCTGGTCGGCGACCGAGGCCGAGGGGGGCGCATCGAGACTGCCCTTGCGGCCGCAGGCCGCGAGCGCCAGCGCGGCCGCCAGCAGTGCGGCCGCGATCGGCAAAAGGGCGGAAAAACGACGAAAAATCACACTCTTGCTCCCCCGTCGCGGGCACCTATAGCAGATCGCCCAAAAGAGGCGATAGTTCGATGCAGCCACACATCAGGCCTCTTCGCGCGCCAGCCGGCGCAGCCAGCTTTTGGCCTGCGCCCGCACGTTGCGCGGGGCGGTTCCGCCGAGCGTCGTGCGGCTGCGGACGGAATTCTCCACCGACAGCACCGCCAGCGCGTCCTTGCCGATCCGCGGCTCGATCTCGCGCATGGCTTCCAGCGGCAGCTTCTGCAGCGGCACATTCTGCCTGGCCGCGGCGGCGACGATGCGGCCGGTAACATGGTGCGCGTCGCGGAACGGCATTTTCAGCGCGCGCACCAGCCAGTCGGCGAGATCGGTCGCGGTCGCATAGCCGGCGCCCGCGGCCGCGCGCATCGCTTCCACATTGGGGGTGAGGTCGCGCACCATGCCGCTCATCGCCGCGATCGACAGCGAGAGGGCGGCGAGCGCGTCCATCGCCCCTTCCTTGTCCTCCTGCATGTCCTTCTGATAGGCGAGCGGCAGCCCCTTCATCACCATGACCAGCGCCTGCAGCGCGCCGGCGATGCGTCCCACCTTGGCGCGCACGAGCTCGGCGGCGTCCGGATTGCGCTTCTGCGGCATGATCGAGGAACCGGTGGTGAACTTGTCGGACAGCGTCACCAGCCCGACCAGCGGCGAGGTCCAGATCACGATTTCCTCGGCCAGCCGCGACAGATGCACGGCGGCGACGGTCGCCGCCGAAAGCGTCTCCATGACGAAATCGCGGTCGGAGACGGCATCGAGCGAATTCGCGGTCGGCCGCTCGAAGCCGAGCGCCTTCGCCGTCATCTGGCGGTCGAGCGGGAACGAGGTGCCGGCGAGCGCGGCGGAGCCGAGCGGGCACTCGTTCAGCCGCTTGCGCGCGTCGGCGAAACGGCCGCGGTCGCGCGCCGTCATTTCCACATAGGCCAGCAGGTGATGGCCGAGCGTGACCGGCTGCGCGGTCTGCAGATGCGTCAGGCCCGGCATGACGGTCGCGGCGTGTTCCAGCGCGCGCTCGGCCAGCGCGCGCTGATAGCCGGCGAGTTCGCCGTCGATCGCGTCGATCGTGTCGCGCACCCAGAGGCGGAAATCGGTCGCCACCTGGTCGTTGCGCGAGCGGGCGGTATGCAGCCGCCCCGCCGCCGGACCGACCAGCTTGGCGAGCCGCGCCTCGACATTCATGTGAATGTCCTCCAGGCCGCGCTCGAACGCGAATTTGCCCTTCTCGATTTCTGACAGGATCGTGTCTAGACCTTGCGCGATCTTGCGGGCATCGTCCGCCGAAATGATGCCTTGCTTGGCCAGCATCGCCGCGTGCGCCTTGCTGGCCGCGATGTCCTGGGCATACAGGTGGCGGTCGACGTCGATGGAGACGTTGATCGCTTCCATGACGGCGTCGGGACCGGACGCGAAGCGCCCGCCCCACATCTTGTTGCTCATGGCCTGCCTGCTCTGCGCGAACTACTGGAGTGACTGGGACCGATCCGCCGATGGCCGAAAGAATGAAAGACGCACAATCCGGCCGCGGCCGGCGCCTCGCGCTGATTGCCGCGGCGTTCGTCGCGGCCGCAGGCGCGGCGCTGGCGGGGATATACGGGATTGCCCGCTTGCAAGGCAATCCGGTCGACGCCGCCTGCCGGCCGGCCGCGCAGCAGGCCGCGAAGCTGAAGCCGCTGATGCACGGCGAGCTTGCCGCCCTCACCCCCGCCAAGGCGCCCCTGAAACTCGACTGGCTCGCCTTCCGCGACGCCGCCGGCGCCGAGCGCCGCCTGGCCGACTGGCACGGGCGGACGGTGCTGCTCAATCTCTGGGCCACCTGGTGCGTGCCCTGCAAGAAGGAAATGCCGGCGCTCGACGCGCTGCAGAAGAAGCTCGGCGGACCGCCATTCGAGGTCGTGGCCGTCAATATCGACACCCGCGATCCGCAGAAGCCGCGGGACTGGCTGAAGGAGAATGCGGTCGACACGCTTCGCTATTATGCCGACCCCTCGGCGCGCATCTTCCAGGACCTGAAAGCCGCGGGCCGCGCCTTCGGCATGCCGACCACGTTGCTGATCGACCGCAACGGCTGCGAGATCGCCTCGCTCGCCGGCCCCGCGGAATGGGCGAGCGCGGATGCGGTGGCGCTGATCGAGGCCGCGTTGAAGCAATAGCGTTTCCCTCTCCCGCTCGCTCGGCCGCCCTCTCCCGCAAGCGGGAGAGGGAATAAGCTCACACCGAAATATCGAGATTGCCGCCGACGCCCGCGGCATGCCCTAGGTCGTGAAATTGACGCGGGCGCCGGTCTTCATGTCGATGGTCACGCCGTTCGACAGCGTAATGCGCCCGCTGGCGAGATCGATGCTGGTGCCGCTGTCGAGCGTGCCGCGCGAATTGCCGCTGAACTGCGAATCCTTGCGGTCGACCCGCGACGTATCGATGGCGTCGCGCGAAGCCTGCTTGAGCGCGGCTTCCTGCTTGGCCTTGGTCTCGGCCTGCATGCGCGCGATCGCAAGATTGGCGGCGCGGGTCGAACCGGCATCGGCGTTGCTGGTTATCGCGGTCGAGAAGGCGGCATTGGCGGCGGCCTGACGCGACTCGAATTCCTCGCGCATGGCTTTGCGCTTGGCGCGCCAGGCGTCGAGATTCTCGCGCGCGGTCATCGCGCGGACATACTTGAACTTCCTGGTTCCGACGGCGGCCATGACAATACGCTCTCCCGTGCAGGCTAACCCGGTCCGGTTAACGGTCCGGAAAGGATGCCGGCGCGCACCGGGCGGGGGTTGACAGGGGCGGCGGCGGCTTGATACTAAACCATATGGTTAAGTATCACGACACGCCGCTCGACCGCACGTTCAACGCCCTCGCCGACCCCACGCGGCGGGCGCTGCTGGCGCGGCTCAGCGAGAGCGAGAGCCTGTCGGTCAGCGAACTGGCGAAACCGTTTCCGGTCTCGCTGCCGGCGGTCATGAAACACCTCGACGTGCTGTCGGAGGCGGGGCTCATCACGCGATCCAAGACTGGCCGCACGGTGGCCTGCCAGCTCACGGCGGCCCCCATGGAAGAAGCCATGCAGTGGCTCGCACGCTACGCGCAATTCTGGTCCGAGCGGCTCGACCGCCTCGCCAAATTCCTGGAGCAAGACGAATGGCAAACCAGC
>JBFWWQ010000265.1:0-4814 GCA_050246095.1 Pseudorhodoplanes sp. | reverse complement strand
GCGTCCATTCTCGAATCCTCTCAAACCCGCAGGGGTGGCTGTGGGGCTGCGCCTGCGGCCATCGCGCGCCTGTCGTCGGAGGGCTGAGGGTCCAAAGCCAAGTGACTTTGCACCGCAACAAGCCGGCCCGCAAGATGCCGGCGCCATCCTGCATTACCCATTGGTCGTAGGCGGGTTGGGCCGGCGCGGCCCGTTTTGCGGGGGCCGGACCGGGCCGACCTTAAGCCTCGAATCGTTGCCGATTTCATACTGCCTGATCGCCGAGCCGAGCGAGGCTTTCTTCCTTCCCGAGGACCGCCAGAACTTCGAAAATGCCCGGCGAGGTCGTCCGCCCGGTCAGCGCCGCACGCAGCGGCTGCGCGACCGCGCCGAGCTTCAGTCCCGCGCCGTCCGCGAAGCTGCGTACCGCCGCCTCGGTGCCGGCCGCGTTCCATTCCGCCGCCTGCAGCTGTGGGATCAGCGCCTGCAGCAGCGAGCGGCCCTCCGGCGTGAGCACCGCGCGCGCCTTGTCGTCCAGCGGCAGGGGACGCTCGGCCCACAGGAAACTCGCATTGTCCAGAAGCTCGATCAGCGTCTTGGCGCGTTCCTTCAGTCCCGGCATGGCCGCGACCAGCTTGGCGCGCAGCGCGGTATCGAGCTTGTCGCGCAGGCCGCGGTCGTTGGCGAAATACGGCAGCGCGCCTTCCAGCGCGTCCACCAGTTCCCGGTCGCCGCTGCCGCGCATCGCATGCCCGTTCAGGTTTTCCAGCTTGACGAAATCGAACCGCGCCGGCGAGCGGCCGATCTGCGGCAGGTCGAACAGCGCGACCATCTCTTCGGTCGAGAAGAATTCCTGGTCGCCGTGGCTCCAGCCGAGCCGCACCAGGTAGTTGCGCAAGGCCGCCGGCAGGTAGCCCAGGGCGCGATAGGCATCGACGCCGAGCGCGCCATGCCGCTTCGAGAGCTTGGAGCCGTCGGGACCGTGGATCAGCGGAATATGCGCCATCACCGGCACCGTCCAGCCGAGCGCGTCGTAGATCTGCTTCTGGCGGGCGGCATTGGTCAGATGGTCGTCGCCGCGGATGATATGCGTGACGCCCATGTCATGATCGTCCACCACGACCGCCAGCATGTAGGTGGGCGTGCCGTCGGAACGCAGCAGCACCAGGTCGTCCAGGTCCTCGTTCTGCCAGACCACGCGGCCCTGCACCTGGTCCTCGATCGCGGTCTCCCCGCTGAGCGGCGCCTTCAGGCGAATCACCGGCTTGACGCCGGGCGGCGCTTGCGCCGGATCGCGATCGCGCCAGCGCCCATCATAGAGCCGCGCGCGTCCGGCGGCGCGGGCCGCCTCGCGCATGGCCGCGAGGTCCTCCTGGCTCGCATAGCAGCGATAGGCGCGCCCGCTCGCCAGCAATTGTTCGGCGATCTCGCGGTGTCGCGCGGCCCGCTGGAACTGGTAGATCGGCGCCTCGTCCCAGGCGATGCCGAGCCAGGACAGGCCGTCGAGGATGGCGTCGATGGCGGCCTGGGTCGAGCGTTCGCGGTCGGTGTCCTCGATGCGCAGCAGCATCTTGCCGCCGCGCCCGCGCGCATAGAGCCAGTTGAACAAAGCCGTGCGGGCTCCCCCGATATGCAGGAAGCCGGTCGGCGAGGGCGCGAAGCGGGTGACGACCTTGTCGGACATGCGTGGGCGCGTACCGTATGCGTTTCTGACCGGCCCCTCTATCATGCGTCCGCGCGGGCGAAAACAGCGCTGCGCGGGCGAAGCCGGCGCGGCCGGGGCTTTTCCCGCGGCTTGGCGCTGCCGGGCGAATTTGGCAGATAGGCGCTCGACCGGGATCACCGCAACGAAAGAGGCACGGGGTAATGGCGTTGGAGCAGGCGGCGGAAGCGGGGCGCGACTTCGTCCGCGACATCGTGCAGGCGGATCTGGAATCCGGCCGCCACAAGAGCGTCGTGACGCGGTTTCCCCCGGAGCCGAACGGCTATCTGCATATCGGGCACGCCAAGTCGATCGCGCTGAATTTCGGGATCGCGCAGGAATTCGGCGGCCGCTGCCACCTGCGCTTCGACGACACCAATCCGGTGAAGGAGGAGCAGGAATATATCGACGCCATCAAAGAGGATGTGCACTGGCTCGGCTTCGACTGGGGCGACAACCTGTTCCATGCCTCCGACTATTTCGAGCAGCTCTATGAATGGGCCGAGCTGCTGATCCGCGCCGGCAAGGCCTATGTCGACGACCAGTCGCCCGAGGAGATGCGCGTCAACCGCGGCACGCTGACCGAGCCCGGGCGCAACAGCCCCTTCCGCGACCGCTCCGTGGAGGAAAATCTCGACCTGTTCCGCCGCATGCGGGCGGGCGAATTTCCGAACGGCGCGCGCGTGCTGCGCGCCAGGATCGACATGGCCTCGGGCAACATCAACCTGCGCGACCCCGTGCTCTACCGCATCCTGCACGCGCATCATCCGCGCACCGGGACGCGGTGGAAAATCTATCCGAGCTACGACTATGCGCACGGACAGTCGGATGCGATCGAGCACATCACGCATTCCATCTGCACGCTCGAATTCGAGGACCATCGTCCGCTCTACGACTGGTTCATCGAGAATCTGCCGGTGCCCTCGCAGCCGCGGCAATACGAATTCGCCCGCCTCAATCTCAGCTACACCGTGCTCTCCAAGCGCGTGCTGACCGAACTGGTGCGCGCGGGCCATGTCACCGGCTGGGACGACCCGCGCATGCCGACGCTGGCTGGGCTGCGCCGGCGCGGCGTGCCGCCGGCGGCCTTGCGCGATTTCGTCAAGCGCATCGGGGTCGCCAAGGCGAACAGCGTCGTCGACGTCGCCATGTTCGACTATTGCGTGCGCGAGGCGCTCAACCGGACGGCCCTGCGGCGGATGGCGGTTCTGCGCCCGCTCAAGGTGGTGATCGAGAATTATCCGGAAGGCGCGGGCGAGGAGCTCGAAGCCGCCAATCATCCCGACGATGCCGGCGCGGGAACGCGGCGCATCCACTTCGGCCGCGAGCTCTTCATCGAGCAGGACGACTTCATGGAGAACCCGCCGAAGAAGTTCTTCCGGCTGTCGCCGGGCCGCGAGGTGCGGCTGCGCTATGCGTATTTCATCACCTGCCGCGAAGCGGTGAAGAATGCGGCCGGCGAGGTCGTCGAATTGCGCTGCACCTACGATCCGGCGACGCGCGGCGGCGATGCGCCCGACGGGCGCAAGGTGAAGGGGACGATCCATTGGGTCTCCGCCGCGACCGCGCTGCCGGCGGAGGTCCGCCTCTACAATCCGCTGTTCACGCGGCCGGACCCCGACGCGGCTAATTTTGTCGCCGACCTCAATCCACAGTCGCTCGAAGTGATGCCGGACGCGAGGCTGGAGCCGGCGCTGATCGCCGACAATGCCCGCGAACCCGTCCAGCTCGAGCGGCAGGGCTATTTCGTGCGCGACCGCGATTCCGCACCCGGGCGGCCGGTTTTCGTGCGCACCATCGGCCTGCGCGACACCTGGGCGAAAGTGTCGGCTTCCGGCTAGGGCATGATCCCGAAAAGTGGGAACCGGTTTTCGGAAAAGATCATGCCCAAACAAAAAAGATGAACCACGAATCCGATTCAACCGTGTTGAATCGGACTCGTGGGTCTTTGCGCCGGCGCGTTTTCTTGATGCGAACCGGTGCCCCCTTCGCTCGAAAACGCTGCAGCACTTCAAAGCCCCTGCGCGATCTGATCTAGTGTCGACGGCAGGCGGGGCTCATGGCGGAAGGCGGCAATAGCCGGTCGGGAACGCGCGCCCGTGCACAGGCGGCGGCGGCGGTCCGGCGCGCGGCCCCGCATTCCTTCGGCGGTTTCGGCCTTTGGCTCACGGCGGCGCTCGAACAACTGCGCGCCTGGACGGCCGCGGAGGCCGGCCCGGGTCGCCTGGTCCCCTGGCTGCCGGTCGCCTTTGGGACGGGGCTTGCCCTGTATTTTGCGGCGGAGCGCGAACCGGCTTTGTGGGCGTCCGTCACCGCCACGGTCGCGCTCGCCGCGGCTACCGTTCTGGCAAGGCGGCGCCCGCGCGGCTTTGCCGTGGCCGCGCTCGCGACGGCGGTCGCGGCGGGCTTTGCGCTCGCCACGCTGACCGCCGCGCGTCTCGCGCATCCGATCCTGCCGGCCCCGGTCTCGGCCGTCGGCGTCTCCGGCTTCGTGGAGGCGCGCGAGGAGCGCGAACGCAGCGACCGCATCGTGCTGCGCGTGACGCAGATGTCGGCGGCGCGTCTGGAGACCCCGCTGCAGCGCATCCGCGTGTCCGTGCGCAAGAAGACGGCGCCGCCCGCGGGAAGCCATGTGTCGTTCACCGCGCGCCTCTCCAGTCCGCCGCAGCCGACGCGCCCGGGCGGCTACGATTTCGCGCGCGACCTCTATTTCCAGAATATCGGCGCCACCGGCTTCGTGCTCGGCGCGATCCGTCTCTCGGCGCCGCCGCGGCCGCCCGACCTGAAGCTGCGCTGGGCGGCCGGCGTCTCCAGCATGCGCGATGCCATCGATTCCCGCATCCGCGCGGCTTTGCCGGGGGATGCCGGCGCCATCGCGTCGGCGCTGATCACCGGCAAGCGCGATGCGATTTCCGCGCCGGTCAACGAGGCCATGTATGTGTCGAGCCTCGCGCATGTGCTGTCGATCTCCGGCTATCACATGGCGCTGGTCGCGGGCGTCGTGTTCTTTGCGATCCGCGCGCTGCTCGCGCTCAGCCCCGGTGCCTCCAGCCGCTTTCCGGTGAAGAAATGGGCGGCCGTCGCCGCCCTCGTCGCGGCGACGTTCTATCTCGTGCTGTCGGGCGCCGAGGTC
>JBFWWQ010000264.1:0-4880 GCA_050246095.1 Pseudorhodoplanes sp. | reverse complement strand
GCCCGAGGATTATGCGGTTTCGACGGATGCACTGTCGATCGAGCCATACGGAATCATGCTTCCCAAGGACGATGCCGGATTGAAGAAGATCGCCGACAACGCGCTGATCTCCGTCTTCAGGAACGGCGAGATCAACGCGCTGTATGACAAATGGTTCCGCCGGCCGATCCCGCCCTCGGGCGTCAATCTCAACATTCCGATCGGCCCCGCCTTGCGCAAGGTTTTTGCCAGCCCCACGGACAGCGGCGATCCGGCCGTCTATTGACCCGGTACGCCTGAACTGCGGCGAGACCGGCGGAGACCGGTTGCGCCGCACCGGCGGAACCATGTTCATGCAACCGCGCTTCTGCGCTGGATGAGCCGGCCCAAGTCAAGCCAAGCCAAGTCAGACCAAGTCAAGCCAAGCCAAGCCACATGCCCCGTCACATGCCCAGTCCTGCGATTGTGGAAACCGACATCCCGGCCCGGCTGGACCGGCTGCCCTGGAGCGGCTTCCACACCCGCGTGGTGGCGGCGCTCGGCATCACCTGGATATTCGACGGGCTGGAGGTGACGCTGGCCGGCTCGCTCGCCGGCGCGTTCAAGGCGAGCCCGGTGCTGCAATTCTCCAATACCGATGTCGGTATCGCCGCCAGCGCCTATGTCGCGGGCGCGGTTCTGGGCGCGCTGTTCTTCGGCTGGCTGACCGACCGGCTCGGACGCAAGAAGCTGTTCTTCATCACGCTTGCGGTCTATCTCCTTGCTACCGCCGCCACCGGGCTTTCCTGGGATATCTGGAGCTTCGCGCTGTTCCGCTTCGTCACCGGTGCGGGCATCGGCGGGGAATATGCCGCGATCAACTCCGCCATTCAGGAACTGATCCCCGCGCGCGTACGCGGCTGGACCGATCTCGCGATCAACGGCAGCTTCTGGGTGGGTGCGGCGCTCGGCGCGGCGGCCTCGATCGTGCTGCTGGATCCTGCGATCATCGATCCCGAAGCCGGCTGGCGCCTCGCCTTCTTCATCGGCGCGGCGCTCGGGGTGCTGATCTTCATCCTGCGTTTCTGGATACCGGAAAGCCCGCGCTGGCTGATCACGCATGGCCGCGCGGAAGAGGCCGAGCGCATCGTGCGCAGCATCGAGGAACGCATCGGTTGCGCGCCCGGCGGGGCGTCGCTGCCGCGCGTGCGGCTGCGGCCGCGCCGCGCCACGCCGTTGCGCGAGGCGTTTGCGACCCTGTTCGTGACCTATCGTCCGCGCGCCCTGGTCGGCCTTGCGCTGATGGCCGCGCAGGCCTTCTTCTACAACGCGATTTTCTTCACCTATGCGCTGGTGCTGACGGATTTCTACGGCATCCCCTCCGCGCAGGTCGGCTGGTACATCCTGCCCTTCGCCGCCGGCAATTTCCTCGGACCGGTGATCCTGGGCCGGCTGTTCGACAGCATCGGACGCCGCGTCATGATCGGCTCCACCTACGCGATATCCGGCGTGCTGCTGGCGGCGACCGGCTATCTCTTCATGACCGGCCACCTTTCCGCGCAGACGCAGACGATGGCCTGGATGGCGATCTTCTTCTTCGCCTCGGCGGCGGCGAGTTCCGCCTATCTCACGGTCAGCGAAAGCTTCCCGCTGGAAATCCGTGCGCTCGCGATCGCCGTGTTCTACGCCATCGGCACCGGGCTCGGCGGCGTCGCCGGACCCTGGCTGTTCGGCTGGCTGATCGATACCGGTTCGCGCGCGAGCGTGTTCGGCGGTTATCTGTTCGCGGCCGTGCTGATGATCGCAGCCGGCACGATCGCCTGGCGCTTCGGCATCGCGGCGGAACGCAAGCCGCTGGAAGCGGTGGCCCGGCCGCTCGCCTTCACCGAATAGCGGCGAGTGCAGGCTGCGACTCGCACGACGCCGCGCGATGTCCTATCGTTCGCGCCGCCGGGAGCAGCTCTTTGGACCAGGTGACGATGCCCAGGATCGCCGCGCTAGCCGCAATTTTCTGCCTTGCCGCGCCTGCCGCCGGCGCGCAGACCCTCGACAAGGTTTCGTTCGGCACCAACTGGGTCGCCCAGGCCGAGCATGGCGGTTATTACCAGGCCGTCGCCGACGGCACCTATCGCAGATTCGGGCTGGACGTGACCGTCGTCCCGGGCGGGCCGAATGTGAACAACCGCCTGCTGCTTCCGGTCGGCAAGCTCGACTTCTACATGAGTGCGAATTCGTTGCAGGCCTTCGATGCTGTCGAGCAGAAGGTTCCGACCGTCACCATCGCGGCGATCTTCCAGAAGGACCCGCAGGTGCTGCTGGCGCATCCCGATCAGGGGATCGCGACTTTCGAGGACCTCAAGCAGCTCACTTTGTTCGTGTCGAAGGAAGGCCTCGCCAGCTACTTTCAATGGTTGAAGCGCGATTTCGGATTCAGCGAGGCGCGGGTGAAGCCCTACACCTTCAACCCGCAGCCGTTCCTGGCCGACAAGCGCAGCGCGATGCAGGGTTATGTGACGTCGGAGCCCTATGCGGTGGAGAGGCAGGGCGGCTTCAAGCCGAAGATATTTCTGCTCGCCGACCAGGGCTTCAACAGCTATTCGACTTTGATCGAGACACGCCGCGATCTGGTCGAGAAGAAGCCCGATCTCGTGCAGCGCTTCGTCGACGCCTCGGCGATCGGCTGGGCCAATTACCTGTACGGCGACAACAAGGCGGCGAACGCGCTCATCCGCAAGCACAATCCCGAAATGACCGACGAGGCGATCGCTTATTCGATCGCGCGCATGAAGGAATACGGCATCGTCGATTCCGGCGACGCCATCAAGGGCGGGATCGGGTCGATGACCGACGCGCGCATGAAGGATTTCTTCGACAAGATGGTGCGCGCGGGCGTGGTGAAGGCCGATCTCGATTACCGGAAATCCTACACCCTGCAATTCGTCAACAAGGGTGTCGGCGTCGATCTGCGGCCGAAAGATAGATGATCGTGCCGCATATCCTCTTGCCGTCATGGCCGGGCCCGTCCCGGTCATCCACGTGCTTCGGCTGGCGCGATGGCAAGACGTGGATACCCGCGGCAGGCGCGGGCATGACGGATCGCTAGAGACCGCTTCCGTGAACGCGCCGGTCCCCGTACCGATCGTGACTCTGCACCGTGTCGGGCACACCTTCCGCAGCGGTGTCGCCGCCTTGCGCGACTTGTCTCTCGAAATCCGCGACGGCGAATTCGTTTCCCTGCTCGGACCGTCCGGCTGCGGCAAGTCGACCGCCCTGCGCATCGTTGCGGGCCTGATCGCGCCGAGCGAAGGCGAGGTGCGCTGGAGCGAAACCGGCGCGGTTGAAAATGCCGCGCACGATGTCGGGTTCGTGTTCCAGGAGCCCACTTTGATGCCGTGGGCGACGGTCGCCGACAACGTGCAGCTTCCGTTCCGGCTGGCGGGCCGCCCGATGCAGGAGACCCGTGCGGCGGTCGATGCCGTATTGACGCAGGTCGGCCTCGGCGAATTCGCACAGGCCTATCCGCGCGAACTCTCCGGCGGCATGAAAATGCGTGCCTCGATCGCGCGCGCTTTGGTGACGCATCCGAAATTGCTGCTCATGGACGAGCCGTTCGCCGCGCTCGACGAAATCACGCGCTTCCGCCTCAACGACGACCTGCTGCGCGTATGGCAGGTCATCGGCGGTACGGTGGTGTTCGTGACGCATTCGGTGTTCGAATCCGTCTATCTTTCAGACCGCATCCTGGTCATGACGCCGCGGCCGGGCCGCGTCTTCACCGAGATTGCGATCGAGGCGCCCTATCCGCGCGACGGGGATTTTCGTACCTCGGCGGAATATGCGGCCTATTGCCGGACGGCCTCGGCCGCCCTGCATGCGGCGATGGCGGAGGTGACGCCATGAAGCCGCGTCCCGTCGCGCGCGCGCCGGAGGGCCGGGGCGAACACGCCTTGCGGCTGCTGCTGCCGGCCGTGGCGCTCGCCGTCGGATTGCTGGCCTGGGACCTCGTGGTGCGGATCAACCAATTGCCGCCCTATATCCTGCCCGGCCCCGGCCTCGTGCTGTCGACGCTGGTGACGGACTGGCCGATCCTGTGGTCGTCGCTGCTGGCGACGCTCTCGACCACCTTCCAGGGTCTCGGCCTCGCGCTGGTCGGCGGCATCGGGCTGGCGATCCTGTTCAACCAGTCGCGCGCGGCGGAATATGCGTTCTATCCCTATGCCATCATCCTGCAGGTGACGCCGGTCGTGGCGATCGCCCCGCTGCTGCTGATCTATCTGCCGCAGCACGCCGCCGTGCTCGCCTGCGCCTGGATCGTGGCGTTCTTCCCGGTGCTCGCCAACACCACGCTCGGCCTCAACTCGGTCGACCGCAATCTCGCGGAGCTGTTCCGCCTGTATGGGGCGACGCGCTGGCAGACTTTGCGCGATCTCAAGCTGCCGGCGGCGCTGCCGTATATTCTCGGCGGATTGCGCATTGCCGGCGGCCTGTCGCTGATCGGCGCGGTGGTCGCGGAAATCGCCGCGGGTTCCGCCGGCGCCGGCTCGGGTCTCGCCTACCGGATCGCGGAATCCGGCTATCGTCTCAATATCCCGCGCATGTTCGCGGCTTTGCTGCTGCTCTCGGCCGCCGGCATCGCGATCTTCGCGGTGCTGTCGCTGCTCTCTTACCTGCTGCTGCGCCGCTGGCACGAGAGCGCGGTCGAAGAAGGCTGACCGGGTCAGCCGGTCGCGAACCGCGCCAGGATGCCGAGCGCGGCCATCGCGGCGACGACCTGGACCAGCCCGAAATGCAGGCGGAAGACCAGGAAGGCCGCGCTGACGGCGAGAACGGCCGCGGCGACATCGAGGCTCGCAAGGTCGATCGCGTACCAGCGCAGCGGGCCTGCATGCTGTTCCGCGATGCGACCGAACAGAACGTGCAGC
>JBFWWQ010000263.1:0-4903 GCA_050246095.1 Pseudorhodoplanes sp. | reverse complement strand
ATGCGCGCAGCGGCATGATCGGCGTGTTCTCGCCGCCCGGCACCTACATTCCCGGCAAGGACATCACGCTCGGCGTCGGCACGATCCGCGGCGTGGAGAGCCGCGGCATGCTGGTGTCGGAAGCGGAGCTGAAGCTGTCCGACGACCATGACGGGATCATCGAGCTTGCCGCGGATGCGCCGGTCGGCAAGGGCTACGCGCAATGGGCGGGCCTCGGCGACCCGGTCCTGGAGATCGGCCTGACCCCGAACCGCTCCGACTGCACCGGCGTCAACGGCATCGCCCGCGATCTCGGCGCGACCGATATCGGAACCTACAAGGAAAACGCGCCGAAGCCGGTCAAGGGCAGTTTCCCCTGCCCGGTCTCGGTCACGCTCGATTTCGGCGCGACGCCTCCGCTCTGCCCCGCCTTCGGGTTGCGCCTGGTGAAGGGCGTGAAGAACGGCCCCTCGCCGGAATGGCTGCAGAAGCGGCTGACCGCGATCGGGCTTCGTCCGATCAATGCGCTGGTCGACATCACCAATTTCATGACTTACGACCGCGGCCGTCCGCTGCACGTGTTCGATGCCGCCAGGGTTCACGGCCACCTGACGGTGCGCCGCGCGCGGCAGGGCGAAAGCGTGCTGGCGCTGGACGGGCGCACCTATGCGCTCGACGAGACGATGTGCATCATCGCCGACGAGAAGGGCGTGGAATCGCTCGCCGGCATCATGGGCGGCGAGGAGACCGGCTGCTCGGAGACGACGACCGACGTGCTGATCGAATCGGCGCTGTGGGAGCCGCTCAATATCGCGCAGACCGGCCGCAAGCTCGGCATCCATTCCGATGCCCGCTACCGCTTCGAGCGCGGCGTCGATCCGAATTTCATGCTGCCGGGCCTCGAACTTGCGACCCAGATGGTGCTCGATCTGTGCGGCGGCACGCCCTCGGAAATCGTCGTGGCGGGCGACCCGGCCGCGCCCGACCGCATCGTCGAATTCCCGCTCGGCGAGGTGAAGCGCCTGACCGGCCTCGAAGTGTCGTTCGGGGAGATGAAGCGCATCCTCGGCCGCCTCGGATTCTTTGTCGCCGGCAACGGCCCGGTGGTGAAGGTCGCGGTGCCTTCCTGGCGCCCCGACATCGAAGGCAAGGCCGACATCGTCGAGGAAGTCGTGCGCATCGCCGGCGTCGACAAGGTGCCGACCACTGAATTCCCGCGCGGCGACGCGCCGCGCAAGCCGGTCCTGACCACGGCGCAGCGTCGCGCCGGCAAGGCGCGGCGCGCGCTCGCCGCGCGCGCGATGGTCGAGGCGGTGACCTGGTCGTTCATCGCGCGCGCCCGCGCCGAATTGTTCGGCGGCGGGCAGCCGGAACTGGCGCTCGCCAATCCGATCGCCGCCGACCTGTCCGACATGCGCCCGAGCCTCATACCCGGCCTGGTCGCGGCCTCGCAGGCCAATGCCGACCGCAGTTTCCACGACGTGGCCTTGTTCGAGGTCGGACAGGTTTTCCGCGGCGACCGGCCGCAGGACCAGTTCAGCGCCGCCTCAGGCGTCCGCCGCGGCCTGTCGCAGCCGGCCGGCCTCGGCCGCTCCTGGGATGGCGGGAATAATCCGGCCGGCGCCTTCGACACCAAGGGCGACGCGCTCGCCGTGCTCGCCGCCGCCGGCGCGCCGATGCAGGCGCTGCAGATCGTTCCGGGCGGACCTTCCTGGTTTCATCCCGGACGCTCCGGCACGATCCAGATCGGCCCGCAGAACGTGCTCGGGCATTTCGGCGAATTGCACCCGCGCGCGCTCGCGGCGCTCGACGCGGAAGGACCGGTCGTCGCCTTCGAGGTCATCCTCGACCGCATCCCGGAGCCCAAGGCCAAGCCGACCCGCGCCAGGCCCGCGCTCGAACTCTCTGCGTTCCAACCGGTGGAGCGGGATTTCGCTTTCGTGGTCGGACGCGGGGTGAAGGCCGCCGATCTCGTGCGCGCCGCGCAGAATGTCGACAAGAAGCTGATCGCCGGCGTGAACGTGTTCGACGTCTACGAAGGCAAGGGCATCGACCCCGACAAGAAATCGATCGCGATCGCGGTCACGCTGCAGCCGCGCGACAAGACCATGACCGATCAGGAGATCGATGCGGTCGCCGAGAAGATCGTGAACGAGGTCGGCAAGCGCACCGGCGGCGTGCTGCGCGGCTGACGGCTCAGGTCCGCGGGCCGGGCGCCGCGGGCCGCTGCGGCGGGCGTCCGCGCTGGCGACGCGGATGCGGACGGCCCGGCGCCGGCTTCGGTTCTTCGCCGATCCCCGCAAGCCGCAGCGCGGCAACCGCCGCGCGCTCTCCCGATTCCCAGGCGCCGCCGACCGTTCCCCAGAGCGTCTCGTGCACCGCTTCGCCGGCGAAGAAAATGCGCTCGCGCAAGGGCTCCATCAGGATACGCCGCGAAGGCTGCCCGCCGACCGCGGCGGCGGAAAAGGCACCCTGGACCAGCGGATCGCGCAGCCATTGCGTTGCATGGCTGCGGCTCGCGATCTTGCGGATGTCGGTGCCGTAGAGGCCGGACAGCCATTCCAGCGCGAAATCCGTCATCGCGCCCGGGCCCTGTTCGGCAACCTGGCGCGCGAAGCTGCCGCCGATATCGACATAGGCGAGCGTGGTGCCGGAGACGTTGCCGAGGACGGCGGCGGTGCGCGGCCCGGACGCCTGTTCGAAGACCAGTTCGTCCGGCCGCAGGCCGAGCGGATTACCCGGCAGTTCGAGCGCGATCCGCTCGTAGGTGCCGAGCGTAAGCTTCGCGAGCGCGTCGAGCTGGCGCTTGGGCAAATCCGGCGCGAAACGTATCGCGTTGCCCAAAAGCACGTTGGTCGAGACGGTCACGATCACCGCGCGCGCGGTGATCTTGCCTTTGGCGCCGGTCACCTCGACGCCGCCGCGCGGCGCCGAATCGATCAACGATACGGGAGCGTTGCGCTCGACGGGAAGCCCGTCGGCGAGCCGCGTCAGCAGCGTCCCGAAACCCTGCCGGCAGAAGGCGTCGACATCGCGCTCCGCCGAACGCGCGAAGTCGGCGGCGGAAAGTTCGGTCAGGTCCTTGCCGCAGCCGAACGGCCCGAGAAAGAAATCGACCGCGCCCTTCCATTCGGCGAGGTCTTTCGGCATGGCCTGCGCGCAGGCCATGTCGACGGGCGCGCGCGCGGCTTCGGCGATCGCGCGCTGCGAGCGGACCACGGCGGCAAAGAAATCCTCCATCTCCCCTTCGCGCGCGAAGCGGCGGCCGATCCGGAGCTTCTGGCCGCGCGGCGCCGGGTAGACTTCGATTCCGGACGTCATCGACAGCCTGGTCAGCGGATTGCTGTCGGGGGTGTGGATCCAGTGCGCCCCGAGATCGTAGGGCTGCCCGAAAATCTCGGTATCGGTGATGCAGCGGCCGCCGATCCGTGCGCCCGCCTCCAGCACCACCACCCGCCGCCCGGCCGCGATCACGCGGCGCGCCGCCGCGATGCCCGCGGCACCCGCCCCGACGATCGCGATATCGACATCGCCCCCCGGGCGCACCTGCGCGAGCGCCGGCGAGACGGCGGCGCCCGCGGTCGCGGCGATGAAAGCGCGGCGGCTGAGTGTGGACATGGTTTCCGGATACTTGCTGGCCTCGCCGCATTGATAGCGCGAAACCGCGCTTGCGCAAACAGCGTGGTCAACGAAGCGTCAACGCACAGGCTGCGGGCATGAACCAAATTGCAACAAGTCGCGCATATCCTTCCACACAACGATCGACGCGCGGAGCCAGCCGCGTGCGGGGGAAACAGCGATGAGCGTAGTGCTCGACCATGCCGGGCGGCTGATCGCCCGCTACCTTGAGAAGCCGGTGAAGGGCTATGAGCCTTTCACGCCCAGCGATCCTGCCGCGTTGCGCGCGACGCTGCAGCCCGGCGATGTGCTCCTGGTCGAAGGCAACAACCACGTCTCCGGCGTCATCAAGTATCTCACCCAATCCACCTGGTCGCATGCCGCGCTCTTTGTCGGCTGCGTCGGCGACCGCACGACCGAGGAAGGCGAGCCCCTGGTGCTGGTGGAGGCCGAACTCGGAAAGGGCGTGATCGCCTCGCCCCTGTCCAAATACGCGCATTTCCATACCCGCATCTGCCGACCGAGCGGACTGGCGGCGGACGATTGCGCGCGCGTCTGCGCCTATGCGGCCGAGCGCATCGGCTTCGACTACGACCTGAAGAACATCATCGACCTGATGCGCTACCTGTTCCCGATGCCGGTGCCGCAGCGCTGGCGGCGGCGCATGATCGCCATGGGTTCGGGCGATCCCACCCGGATCATCTGCTCGGCCCTGATCGCGCAGGCCTTCGAGGTCGTGCGCTATCCCATCCTGCCCAAGATCACCCGCATCGAGAGCGAACCCGCGCGCGAGGAACTGCTGGAAATCCGCCACTCCTCGCTCTATGCGCCGCGCGACTTCGACATCTCGCCCTATTTCGACGTGGTGAAGCCGACGCTGCGGAACGGCTTCGATTACCGCAAGATGCAATGGGCCGACCGCCAGGCGGTGGCGCACGGCAATGCCTGCCCGCTGCCGGCGGAAGAGGCGCCGCTCGTGCCCGCCGCGGAACCGCAGGACGCGCGCCTGCCGGCCTGACCGGCCGCCGGCATTCCTCGACACTGCCTGCCGGTCTCATCTTGTGAAGCGGCCCATCCGTCGCTATCTCCCCTCGCATTGTCCTGGAGGGGCCGCATGCTCGTCGACGCCGCCGTCAAAGCCTTGCAGCAGATGTTCTCGCCGCCGTTCCGGTCGGTGCTGATCAAATCGATGCTGCTCGCCCTGGTCATGATCGTGCTGATCGGCGTCGAGCTGCATAGCGGCCTGACCTGGGTCACGACCGTCGGCGAAACCTGGGCGGAAGGTCAGCTCGGCCCCTCAGATCGG
>JBFWWQ010000262.1:0-4903 GCA_050246095.1 Pseudorhodoplanes sp. | reverse complement strand
ACATCGTCGACACCGTTCCGCTGCCGGCGCCGCTGCGCGACATGCTGCAGGCCTTCGTCGCCGAACACCATGTCGAGCAGGCCTTCTACACGCGCCAGCGCAAGCGCGCCGATACGGAAGCGCTGGCGCGGCGCGAGCCGGCAACGGATCCGCGCGGAGATTCGGAACGATGAGCGAATCCGATCCCTTCCTGTCGCGCTGGTCGCGCCGCAAGCGGGCGGCCGCGCAGGAATCCGCGCCGGACGTGCCGGCTGCGCCGCCGCCCACCGGCAAACCGGAAAAGGCGCCGGAGCCGCAGACGGCCGTCGCGCGTGCCGACGGGAGCGCGGCGCGCGAGACGAAGGCCGAACCGGTCTTCGATCTGTCGAAACTGCCGTCGCTCGATTCGATCGGTCCGCAGTCCGACATCCGCATGTTCCTGCAGCCGGGTGTGCCGTCCGCGCTCTCGCATGCGGCGCTTCGCCGCGCATGGTCGGCCGATCCTGCGATCCGCGATTTCATCGGGCTGTCGGAAAATTCCTGGGACTTTACCGCCACCGACAGCGTTCCGGGCTTCGGCCCGCTGCTGCCCACCGACAATGTGAAGCAGTTGCTGGCGCAAATTTTCGGCGGAGCGGAAGAGTCGAAGGACGGCGCTGCAGCAAAACCGTCCGCGAAACCGGAAGTGCCGTCCGCCGAAAATCGCCCCGATGCGGGCGCCCAGGAAACCGACCCTCCCTCGATACCGGCGCAATCCGCTCCGATCGTGGCAGGGAACGACGCCAGCCCAGACGGGTTGATCCCGGAGCCATCGCATCGCACCAGCGACGATGGTGCGATGCAACAAGAACGTGCGACAGATGGGCAGGACCGCGCCCCGGCCAAACGCCGGCACGGCGGGGCTTTGCCGGGCTAATCCCTTCCGGCTTGTGGCGAATTCGCGCCCCATAGCCTCCGACTATTGACCCTTTCCAATCTACCCGCGTAGTGTTTGGAACGCTTCTGACCTGAAGCGTGCTCTTTTTTGGCAGGGATCATGCGGGACGAAGGCCTCGAAGCAGCCATCCGCGCCGCTGGCGGCGTCAGCGAGCTCGCCCGCCGAATCGGCCTCTCGCAACCGTCTGTTTCAAACTGGGACCGGGTGCCCGCCGAGCGCGTGGCGCTGGTCGAGAGCGCTACCAATGTCTCGCGCGCGATCCTGCGTCCGGATCTGTTCGGCGCGGAAGCCGGCGGCGATGCCGACGAGATCGATTCCGCGCGCGCGCAGGAATACGCGCTGCTGTCGGTGCTGCTCGCGCGCGCGCCGGACGCGGCGCTGCTGAAATCGGTCGCGCGGCTGCGCGGCGATGCGAGCCCGATCGGCGTCGCGCATGTCGAACTGGCGGAAGCCGCCGCTGCGGCCAGCGCGCAGGCGGTGGAGCGCGAATATTTCAACCTCTTCATCGGGCTCGGGCGTGGCGAGCTGATGCCCTATGCGTCTTATTACCTGACCGGCTTCCTGCACGAGCGCCCGCTCGCGCGCCTGCGCGAGGATCTCGGGCGCCTCGGCATCGAGCGCAGCGAGGGCAATTGCGAGCCGGAGGACCAGGCCGCCTTGCTCTGCGAAATCATGGCGGGCCTTGCCGGCGGGCGCTTCCCCGCGCCGAAGGGCAGCGACCGCGAAATCTTCGAAAAGCATCTCGCGCCCTGGATCGGCCGCTTCTTCGCCGATCTCGAGCGTGCGGAAGAGGCGAATTTCTACCGGCGCGTCGGCACGCTCGGCCGCCTGTTCGTCGAAATCGAATCGGAGGCCTTCGCGCTGCCGGCATGAGGCGCGGACGCCAAGGGACAGAGGAGGAAACGGCCATGACACAAGAAAAGAAACCGACCGTCGGACGGCGCGATTTCCTGCGCGCGCTGGGTGCGGGAGCCGGCGTCGCCGTGACCGCCGCGGCCCCGCTCGCAACGCCCGCGCAGGCGGATTCGGAGAGCAACGACGACAAGCGCAAGGCGCGCTATCAGCCGAATTCGCCCGAGGTGCAGACCTATTACCGGGTCAACCGGTACTACACGCCGAAGAAATAAGGGAGGCATGCCGTGCTGATCAAAAGAACAGAACGCGACAAACGCCGCGGCCAGCTTGCCACCGCGCTCGCCGGCCAGTCCGCGGGCGGTCTCGACCGCCGCACCTTCCTGAAGCGCTCCGGCATCGCCGCCGGCGGGCTCGCGACGCTCGGCGCGCTGCCGCTCGCCGGCATGCGCAAGGCGGAAGCCGCGGGCACCGCGCCGACCGGCGCCGGCATCACCGTGCGCAAGAACATCTGCACGCATTGCTCGGTCGGCTGCACCGTGGTCGCCGAAGTGCAGAACGGCGTGTGGGTCGGGCAGGAGCCCGGCTGGGATTCGCCGATCAACCGCGGCTCGCATTGCGCCAAGGGTGCGGCCATCCGCGAACTCGTGCACGGCGACCGCCGCCTGAAATACCCGATGAAGCTCGTCAACGGCGAGTGGACCCGGGTTTCCTGGGACGTCGCGATCAACGAGATCGGCGACAAGCTGAACGAGATTCGCGGCAAGTCGGGCGCCGATTCGGTCTACTGGCTGGGCTCGGCGAAATTCTCCAACGAAGGCTCCTACCTGAACCGCAAATTCGCGGCCTATTGGGGCACCAACAATTCCGACCACCAGGCGCGTATCTGCCATTCGACGACGGTCGCCGGCGTAGCCAATACCTGGGGCTACGGCGCCATGACCAACAGCTACAACGACATCCGCAATGCCAAGACCATGATCATCATGGGCGGCAACCCCGCGGAGGCGCATCCGGTCTCGCTGCAGCACCTGCTGGAAGGCAAGGAAACGCAGCGCGCCAACATGATCGTGATCGATCCGCGCATGACGCGCACCGCCGCGCACGCGACCGAATATGTGCGCATCCGCTCCGGCACCGACATCCCGGTGATCTGGGGCATGCTGCATCACATCTTCAAGAACGGCTGGGAGGACAAGGAGTTCATCCGCCAGCGCGTCTACGGCATGGACGACATCCGCAAGGAGGTCGAGAAGTGGACGCCGGAAGAGACCGAGCGCGTGACCGGCGTACCCGGCGCGCAGCTTGAGCGCGTCGCCAAGATGTTCGCCACCGAGAAGCCCGCGACCCTGATCTGGTGCATGGGCGCGACCCAGCACACGGTCGGCACCGCCAACGTGCGCGCCTTCTGCGTCGCGCTCCTGGCCACCGGCAATGTCGGCGGCTTCGGCAACGGCGCCAACATCTTCCGCGGCCATTGCAACGTGCAGGGCGCCACCGATCTCGGCCTCGATATCGTGACGCTGCCGCTCTATTACGGCCTCGCCGAAGGCGCCTGGCGCCACTGGGCGCGCGTCTGGGAGACCGACTACCAGTGGTTCGTCGACCGCTTCGACAAGACGACGGCGGCGGACGGCAAGGTCACCACGACCATGAACACGCCGGGCATTCCGTCGACCCGCTGGTTCGACGCGACCCTGTTCGACAAGAAGGACGTGTCGCAGAAGGACAACATCAAGGCGATGATGGTGTTCGGGCATGGCGGCAACACCGTCACCCGCATGCCGCAGGCGCAGAAGGGCATCGAGGCGCTCGACCTCCTGGTCGTCGCCGATCCGCACCCGACGACCTGGGCGGCGCTGGCGCCGGGGCGCAAGAACAACACCTACCTGCTGCCGATCTGCACGCAGCTCGAGGCGAAAGGCTCGCGCACCGCGTCGAACCGCTCGCTGCAATGGGGCGAGCAGATCGTGAAGCCGATCTTCGAGTCCAAGGACGATCTCGAAGTCATGTACCTGCTGGCCAAGAAGCTCGGCTTCGCGGACTCGATGTTCAAGAACATCAAGGTCACGAACAACCTGCCGGAAGCCGAGGACCTGCTGCGCGAGATCAATCGCGGCGGCTGGTCGACCGGCTATTGCGGACAGTCGCCCGAGCGGCTGAAGATGCACATGGCGAACCAGAAGGACTTCGAGCTGGTCACGCTGCGTGCCACGTCCGGTCCGGCCAAGGGCGACTTCTACGGCCTGCCCTGGCCGTGCTGGGGAACGCCCGAATTCAAGCATCCCGGCACGCATACGCTCTACAACACCCACCTGGCGGTCCGCGACGGCGGCGGAACGTTCCGCGCGCGGTTCGGTGTCGAGCGCGTGGTCAAGATCAAGGTCGTGGAGAACGGCGTCGAGGTCGAGCGGGAAGTCCGTCACAACCTTCTCGCCGAAGGCTCGTACTCAAAAGACTCCGCGATCCAGGACGGCTATCCGCAATTCACGCTCGGCGTGCTCAAGAAGCTGGGCTGGGACAAGGACCTCACGGAAGCCGAACTCGCGGTGATCAACCGCGTGAATGCGGCCGATCCGGACTCGGTCTCATGGGCGATCGATCTTTCGGGCGGCATCCAGCGCGTGGCGATCGAGCACGGCTGCATCCCCTACGGCAACGGCAAGGCGCGCGCCAATGCGTTCGGACTGCCGGACGCCGTTCCGGTGCACCGCGAGCCGATCTACACGCCCAGGCCCGAACTGGTCGCGAAATATCCGACGCTGCCGAATGCGCGGCAGTTCCGCGTGCCCAATATCGGCTTCGACGTGCAGAAGGCGGCGGTGGAGAAGGGCATTGCCAAGCAATTCCCGCTCATCAACACCTCGGGACGTCTGGTCGAGTACGAGGGCGGCGGCGAAGAAACCCGCTCCAACAAGTGGCTCGCCGAATTGCAGCAGGACATGTTCATCGAGATCAATCCTGCGGATGCGGCCGAGCGCGGCATCAGGGACGGCGGCTGGGTGCTGGTCTCCGGACCGGAAATGCCCTCCGGCCAGGTCTGCCGCATGAAGGCTTTGGTCACCGAGCGCGTCGGCCGCGGCGTGACCTGGTGTCCGTTCCACTTCGCCGGCTGGTTCATGAACACGGACCAGC
>JBFWWQ010000261.1:0-4930 GCA_050246095.1 Pseudorhodoplanes sp. | reverse complement strand
CTACCTCAACGAGCAGATGAAGGCGATCCAGAAGGAGCTGGGCGACGAGGAAGGCAAGGACGAACTCGCCGAGATCGAAGAGAAGATCAAGAAGACCAAGCTCTCCAAGGAAGCGCGCGAGAAGGCGACGCACGAACTGAAGAAGCTGCGGCAGATGTCCCCGATGTCCGCCGAGGCGACCGTCGTGCGCAACTATCTCGACTGGCTCCTGTCGATCCCCTGGAACAAGAAGTCGAAGGTCAAGAAGGACCTCAACCTCGCGCAGGAGACGCTCGACAGCGATCATTACGGCCTGGAGAAGGTGAAGGAGCGCATCGTCGAATATCTCGCCGTGCAGCAGCGCACCAACAAGCTGACCGGACCGATCCTGTGCCTGGTCGGACCTCCCGGCGTCGGCAAGACCTCGCTCGGCAAGTCGATCGCGAAAGCGACCGGCCGCGAATTCGTGCGCGTGTCGCTCGGCGGCGTGCGCGACGAGGCGGAGATCCGCGGGCACCGGCGGACCTATATCGGGTCCATGCCCGGCAAGATCATCCAGTCGATGCGCAAGGCGAAGACCTCGAATCCGCTCTTCCTGCTGGACGAGATCGACAAGATGGGCGCCGATTTCCGCGGCGATCCGTCCTCGGCCTTGCTCGAAGTGCTGGACCCGGAGCAGAACCACACCTTCAACGATCACTATCTGGAGGTCGACTACGACCTCTCGAACGTGATGTTCGTGACGACGGCGAATACGCTGAATATCCCGCCGCCGCTCATGGACCGCATGGAGATCATCCGGATCGCCGGCTATACCGAGGACGAGAAGGTCGAGATTGCGCGCAAGCACCTGATCCCGGCCGCGATCGCCAAGCACGGCCTCGATTCCAAGGAATGGTCGATCGACGACGAGGCGCTGCTGACCGTCATCCGCCGCTATACCCGCGAGGCGGGCGTGCGCAATCTCGAGCGCGAGATTTCCACCCTGATCCGCAAGGCGGTGAAGGAACTGACGGTCTCGAAGAAGAAGTCGGTCAAGGTCGAGGCCAAGGATCTCGGCGACTATCTCGGCGTGCCGAAATACCGGTACGGCGAGGTCGAGGATGTCGACCAGGTCGGCGTCGTGACCGGTCTTGCGTGGACGGACGTGGGCGGCGAATTGCTCACGATCGAAGGCGCGATGATGCCCGGCAAGGGCAAGATGACGGTCACCGGCAATCTGCGCGACGTGATGAAGGAATCGATCTCGGCGGCGGCCTCCTATGTCCGCTCCCGCTCGGTCGCCTTCGGCATCGAGCCGCCGCTATTCGACAAGCGCGACATCCACGTGCATGTGCCGGAAGGCGCGACGCCGAAGGACGGTCCGTCGGCCGGCGTCGCCATGGTCACGGCCATCGTCTCGGTGATGACCGGCATTCCGGTGCGCCGCGACGTTGCGATGACCGGCGAGATCACGCTGCGCGGCCGCGTGCTGCCGATCGGCGGCCTGAAGGAGAAGCTGCTGGCCGCCTTGCGCGGCGGCATCAAGACGGTGCTGATCCCCGAGGAGAATGCCAAGGACCTCGTGGACATCCCCGACACGGTGAAGAGCGGGCTCGAAATCGTTCCGGTCTCCCGCATGGACGAGGTCCTGACGCGCGCGCTCATTCGCAAGCCGGAGCCGATCCAGTGGGAGGAGCGGGCGGAGAAGCCGGCGGCCGCTGCGGTCGAGGAGGATGCCTCCGGCCTGACCGCGCATTAGGGCATGATCCCGAAAAGCGGGAACCGGTTTTCGGAAAAGATCATGCCCAAGCAAAAAGATGGGCGACGGGTCTGATTCAACGCTGTTGAATCAGACCCCGAGCGCGATCCGTCGCGCGCGATCCAACGATTGCAAGGCGGCGGCGCAGGGCGCCGCCGCCTTGCTTTTCAGGATGCCTTGCCCGTGCGCGGGGGCGGGGATAAGGAAGCGGCGAGGGCGGTTAGCTCAGCTGGTAGAGCATCTCGTTTACACCGAGAGGGTCGGCGGTTCGAGCCCGTCACCGCCCACCAGCGCCACCGACCACAATTGCCGTTGCCGCAAAAGAGAAAGCGCGCCGTCGCGGATGCGACGACGCGCCCGAAACCGGCCGGCGACGATCGAATATCAGATCGCTTCCTTCAGTTCCTTGGCGGCGCGGAACGCGACCTTCTTCGACGCCTTGATCTGAATCTGCTCGCCGGTCGCCGGATTGCGGCCCATGCGCGCGGCGCGCTTGCGCACCTGCAGGATGCCGAGCCCGCCGATGCGGATGCGGTCGCCCTTCTTCAGGTGCTTGGTGATCGACGTCACCAGATCGCCCAGGATCGCTTCGCTTTGCTTTTTCGACAGCTGATGGCCGTCCGCAAGCTGAGCGGCGAGATGCTTCAGCGTGACGGTCGGTGTCGCCGGCTTCTTGTCAGCCATGGATGGCCCTCCTTTTTCCCTCAAGCAGCCAATGCAAGAAATATCGATAAATGGCTGCTTAGACGATTCGGAACGGTGCGGGAACGCTTGTTTCCCCGCGTCACAAGGGTTTTTTGAAGGCGGTGAGCGAATCGATTCGGCGGCCGCGGGTCTCCTTGACTTGCCCGGGGCCCGCCTTTAAGTCCGCGCATCCCCGGAAAAGGGGGCGTAGCTCAGTTGGTTAGAGCGCCGGCCTGTCACGCCGGAGGCCGCGGGTTCGAGCCCCGTCGCTCCCGCCATTTTGGTGTTGAATTTCAGCATCTTAGTGGCTCCTTCTTTTTTGCGATTCGACTCCTGACGCCACGCGATTCGACTCTCTACCCCTCTTTTGTGCCTCCGCGCGGCCGGCCGGCTTGGCCCAGGTCCCATCAGCTTCGCTTTTCCGCCGTCCACTGCCCGGAACATTCGCCCGAGGCCGCCTTCCATTTGCCGCCGCCGGAACTGCCGGACAGGCGTCCGGTACCGTCGGCGCGCTGCTGTCCGCGGCTGACGCTGACCTTCACCGCCCCGGAATTGGCGACGCTTCCGCTGATGTTGAACGAAGAGCTCGGATCCGCATGGCCGACGCGGCCGTTGGTGATCCTCACCGGATAGCGATAGGCGCGGTCGCAATTGCCGCTTTCGGTAATGACCAGCACGCTCCACTGTCCGTCATAGGCCTTGCCCGCGAGGGCTGCGGACATTGCCGGCAAAGTGAAAAGCGCTGTCGCAACACTCACGCCAATATACGTGGTCCGGGTCATGCTCCGCTCCTGTCTGGGGGCGCCGCGGCCGCGGCCGCCGCTCCTTGGTCGGCTCAATCGGAATCAGGGTTCATCTTGAAACGCGGTACCGGCCTTTCCGCGCTCGAAACCGAGCGCGAACAGGGTTTTCATGTATTCGGTGTCGAAGGTGCCGCGGCTGGGCGCGTTGAATTTCGGGTCGATGACCGCGAGCTTGAACGGCACATTGCTGCGCTTCGCCGCGCTGTAGGTCTGGTCGATCATCGCCCTGGTCAGCGACTTCACGATGATCGAGACGCCACGCGCGATGATGCTCAGCGTGCTGCGCTCGGTCACCTGAAATTCCGGGGTGAGGCGCGTGTTGATCACTATATAAAGCGCCGGCGCCGGCAGTTTGGCTGCGCTGGTCGGGGTCAGCAGCGAGGCCGGCGCCACGTAGAACTGGTTGTTCATGCCGCCGTCGCCGTGCATCTCCTGAAACTTTTTGCCGCCGGCCTCGACGCCGATCAGCACCGGCGGAAAGGCGCCGGGAATGCTGCCGGCGGCGAGCAGGATATCGCGAAACAGTTTCAGACCCGCTTCGGTGCCGGCTGAGGCAATCTCGCCCATATTCCAGGCGACGGGGCGTTCGGCATCCAGATTGGTGGTCATCACCAGCAGCCGGCGTCCCTTGCGGTGCTCGGCGGCGATGTCGGCCAGCAGCTCCGGCGTGACGCGCTTGGCGATCAGGTCGCGCAGCGGCCAGGTGTCGAAGAAGCTCTCGCCCTTGCCGCCCAGTTCGAAAATATCGGTGGCGTTGATGGTGGTATAGGCATCGCGCAGGCGGTCGTCGTATTTGGCGCCGGCGAACACGAACGGGGCCATCAGCGCGCCGGTGCTGACGCCGGTGACGAGCGCGAATTCCGGGCGCTGCCCGGCCGCGGACCAGCCGGTAAGGACGCCGGCGCCGAAGGCGCCGTCCGCGCCGCCGCTCGACAGCGCGAGCCAGGGGCCGCCTGCGGAAGGCAGCGCCGCCTCGAAAGCGGGGCGCGAGTCGCCCCAGAAACGGGCATTCGGAATGCCAGGGACGGTAGCGGAATCCTGTTCGGCGAGCGTGAAGGCTTCGCGCGGGGGGGGCGACGGCTTGGGGGGTGCGGGCGGGGCCTTTTTGGGCTGCACGCGCTTCTTGGAAACCGCAGCCTGCGCCAGCGCCGCCCCGTGCTGCTCGACCGCGAGGCCGCATGCCAGGAGCAGGGCCAGGGCCGCGGCTGCGAGACGCAGGCGGGTCAGCGGGCGGCAAGGGCGTGCGCTTGGGCGTGCGCTTGGGCGTGCGCTCGGACTTCCGGGCATGACGCGATTCTGTAATCACACTGGCCTGCAATGGCAATTCTACAACCCGCCCATCTCCACTGCTTTGGTGACGCCGCAATGACCGCCAAGTCGCTCATTCTGCGGGCAAAAAGACGACGGGCAGAACGCTTCTCAACCGCTTGCCACTGTGTATGCGCTGCGGTAAGGGTCGCGCGTTCCCGCCGCGTCGCCATTTCGCACTGATTTCTGTGGCTGATTTCCGTGCTGGCGCCGTCCGACGACCGTCGGTGGCGTGGCCGGGGGCAAGGTGGCATGCCACCGTCCGGCCGTGTCGGCCGGTCCGCCCAGGAGGACTGCGATGCAGGATTTGCTGCAGGATTATCTCCCGCTTGCCGTGTTCATCGCGGTGGCGCTGGGCATCGGTCTCGCCCTGCTGGTGGCGCCGTTCCTGGTCGCCTACAGCAAGCCGGACCCG
>JBFWWQ010000260.1:0-4930 GCA_050246095.1 Pseudorhodoplanes sp. | reverse complement strand
ACCATTGATGAGGTGGTTCCCTTATGCCTATTAGCCCTGATATGTGCACCGCACAAACGACAGAATCAACGCAGCGAGACGGCATGAACGCACCCGAAACTTCCCTGCTCGACCGCGTCGGCACCCCCGCCGATCTGCGCCGCCTTGATCCCGGTCAATTGCAGCCCTTCGCGGACGAAGTGCGCGCCGAAATGTTGCGCGCGGTCTCCAAGACCGGCTGCCATCTCGGTTCGGGCTTGGGCGTGGTCGAGCTCACCGTCGCGCTGCATTACGTGTTCGACACCCCGCGCGACCGGCTGATCTGGGATGTCGGGCATCAGGCCTATCCGCACAAGATCGTCACCGGCCGCCGCGCGCGCATGCACACCATCCGCCAGGGCGGCGGGCTGTCCGGCTTCACCAAGCGCGCGGAAAGCGAATACGACCCGTTCGGCGCGGCGCATGCCTCGACCTCGATCTCCGCCGGCCTCGGCATGGCGGTGGCGCGCGATATCCTCGGCGGCGACAACAACGTCGTCGCGGTGATCGGCGACGGCTCGATGTCGGCGGGCATGGCCTACGAGGCGATGAACAATGCCGGCGCGCTGAAGTCGCGCCTGATCGTGATCCTCAACGACAACGACATGTCGATCGCCCCGCCGGTCGGGGCGCTGTCGTCCTATCTGGCGCGGCTCGCCTCCGGTCCGGGCTATCGCGGCCTGCGCGAAGCGGGGCTGAAACTGTCCGAGAAACTGCCGAAGCCGCTGCGGGAGCCGGCCAAGCGCGCGGAGAAATTCGTGCGCGGCATGATCGCCGGCGGCACGCTGTTCGAGGAGCTCGGCTTCTATTACGTCGGCCCGATCGACGGCCACAACATGGACCATCTGATCCCGGTGCTGCAGAACGTGCGCGACGCGCAGGACGGTCCGATCCTCGTGCATGTGGTGACCGAGAAGGGCAAGGGCTACGCGCCGGCCGAGGCCTCCGCCGACAAGTATCACGGCGTCGTCGCCTTCGATGTGGCGACCGGCGCGCAGGCGAAGCCGAAATCGGTGGCGCCGTCCTACACCAAGGTGTTCGGCGAAAGCCTGGTGAAGCAGGCGAGGAAGGACGACCGGATCGTCGCGGTCAATGCCGCGATGCCGTCCGGCACCGGCCTCGATATTTTCGCCAAGGCGTTTCCCGACCGCTGCTTCGACGTCGGCATCGCCGAGCAGCACGCGGTGACCTTCGCGGCCGGGCTCGCGACCGAGGGCTTCAAGCCGTTCGCCGCGATCTACTCGACCTTCCTGCAGCGCGGCTACGACCAGGTCGTGCATGACGTGGCGATCCAGAAGCTCCCCGTGCGCTTTGCCCTCGACCGCGCCGGCTTTGTCGGCGCCGACGGCCCGACCCATGCCGGCTCGTTCGACATCGCCTATCTCGGCTGCCTGCCGGATTTCGTGCTGATGGCGGCGGGCGACGAGGCCGAACTCGTGCACATGGTCGCCACCGCGGCCGAGATCGACGACCGTCCGAGCGCCGTGCGCTACCCGCGCGGCGACGGCCTCGGCGTGCCGATGCCGCAGGAGGGCGCCGCGCTGCCGATCGGCAAGGGCCGCGTGCTGCGCGACGGCACCAAGGTGGCGCTGCTCTCGTTCGGCGCGCGTCTCGGCGAGTGCCTGAAGGCGGCCGACGAGCTCGCCGCCCACGGCGTGTCCACGACCGTCGCCGACGCGCGCTTCGCCAAGCCGCTCGACGTCAATCTGGTGCTGCGGCTCGCGCGCGAGCACGAGGTGCTGATCGCCATCGAGGAAGGCTCGGTCGGCGGCTTCGGCGCCTATGTCATGCAGGCGCTGACCCAGCACGACGCCTTCGACGGGCTGCTGAAATTCCGCTCGCTGGTCCTGCCCGACCTTTTCATGGACCAGGACAAGCCGGAACGCATGTACGCCGCCGCCGGCCTCGACGCCGCCGGCATCGCCGCGACCGCCATGCAGGTGCTGGGCAGGAATCTCCCGCTCCGCCGCGGCATGGTCGCCGCGGAGTGATGCAGGCCATGCGCAAGCGCCCGATCAAGGTGGTGCTGGCGCAGCCGCGCGGCTTCTGCGCGGGTGTCGTGCGCGCCATCGACATCGTCGAGCGCGCGCTGAAGAAATACGGCGCGCCGGTCTATGTCCGCCACGAGATCGTGCACAACAAGCACGTGGTCGAGCGGCTGAAGGCCAAGGGCGCGCGCTTCGTCGAGGCATTGTCCGAGGTGCCGCCGGACGCGGTCACGATTTTCAGCGCGCACGGCGTGTCGAAGGCGGTGGTCGACGACGCGCGCGAACGCGGCCTGCCGGTGCTCGACGCCACCTGCCCGCTGGTCACCAAGGTGCACAACCAGGGCAAGCGCTATGTCGAGAAGGGCCGCACCGTGGTCCTGATCGGCCATGCCGGCCACCCGGAAGTGGAAGGCACGATGGGCCAGATCGACGCCCCGGTGCATCTGGTGCAGTCGGAGGCCGAGGTCGAAACGCTGCCGATCCCGGCCGACATGCCCGTCGCCTACATCACCCAGACGACGCTCTCGGTCGACGATACCAGGGGCATCATCGCGGCCCTGCAGCGCCGCTTTTCCGACCTCGTCGGGCCCGATACCCGCGACATCTGCTACGCCACGCAAAACCGCCAGAGCGCGGTGCGCGACCTCTGCCAGGTGGCCGACCTCATCCTGGTCGTGGGCGCCAAGAATTCCTCCAATTCCAATCGGTTACGCGAGATCGGCACGGAATCCGGCATACCCAGCTATCTGATCGCAGACGGTAGCGAGCTGAACCCGGATTGGGTAAAAAGCGCTTCCGTGATCGGGGTCACGGCGGGGGCATCGGCGCCTGAGATACTGGTCGAGGACGTGATCGGGGCGCTGCGGCGGCTCGGTCCGGTTGAAGTTTCGACTCTTCCCGGTCGGGAAGAGAATATCCAGTTCCGCTTGCCGGCGGAGCTTGTTGAACGCGATGGGCGCCGGCTCGTGCCGGCCGAGACTTGAGAAAGACAGGAGCTCGCCTTGGGAATCCCGCTGCTGCAAATGGCGACGGTCGGCACCTACGTGCTGAAGCAGAGGCTGAAGGGCAACAAGCGTTACCCGCTCGTGCTGATGCTCGAACCGCTGTTCCGCTGCAACCTCGCCTGCGCGGGCTGCGGCAAGATCGATTATCCGGACGCGATCCTCAACCGCCGCATGTCGGTGCAGGAATGCCTCGACGCGGTCGACGAGTGCGGCGCGCCGATGGTCGCGATCCCGGGCGGCGAGCCGCTGATCCACAAGGAGATCGGCGAGATCGTCGCCGGCATCGTCGCGCGCAAGAAATTCGTCTCGCTCTGCACCAACGCGCTGCTCCTGGAAAAGAAGCTGCATTTGTTCAAGCCCTCGCCCTACCTGTTCTTCTCCGTGCATCTCGACGGCCTCAAGGACCACCACGACAAGGCGGTGTGCCAGCAGGGCGTGTTCGACCGCGCGGTGTCGGCGATCAAGGCGGCGAAAGCGGCGGGCTTCAGCGTCAACGTCAACGCCACGATTTTTGACGGCCACAAGGCCGAGGACATCGCCGCCTATCTCGACTTCACCAAGGAGCTCGGCGTCGGCGTCTCGATCTCGCCCGGCTACGCCTATGAGCGCGCGCCCGACCAGGAGCACTTCCTCAACCGCAAGAAGACCAAGGAGCTGTTCCGCAAGGTCTTCGCGCTGGGCAAGGGCAAGGGCTGGAACCTCTCGCATTCCGGCCTGTTCCTCGACTTCCTCGCCGGCAACCAGGAATTCCTCTGCTCGCCCTGGGGCATGCCGACGCGCAACATTTTCGGCTGGCAGAAGCCCTGCTATCTGATCGGCGAAGGCTATGTGTCGACCTACAAGGAATTGATGGAGACGACGGACTGGGACCTCTACGGCACCGGCCGTTACGAGAAATGCGCGAACTGCATGGCGCATTGTGGCTACGAGCCGACCGCCGCCGACGCCGCCTTCAGCCAGCCGCTCAAGGCGCTGAAGAACGCGCTGTTCGGCATCCGGACCGAAGGCGGCATGGCGCCGGAAATCTCGATGGCGAACCAGCGGCCGGCCCAGTACATCTTTACCGAGCAGGTGCAGAAGAAGCTGTCAGAGATGCGCCGCGAGGAAGCCGAGGCCAAGGCTCGCGCCGAGACCACCACGGCAGCGGCGTAACGCCGCGAACGCCGCATTGGCGTCGCGCCCCGTCGCGATCAGCGCGGGGATCTGCATCGGATTGCGCGCAAGGCCCGTCGCGACCGCGAGATAATTCACGCGGCCGTCCGGCTTCAGCGCGCGGGCGGCAACCTCCGGCAATCCGCGCGTGACCGGGTCGCAGATCGCCCGCAATATCCCGAACGGCAGGCCGCTCGCCTGCGCATAGGCCGCCGCGACATGCGATTCCATGTCGACCGCATGCGCGCCGGTCTGCCGGTGCAGCGCCTGCTTGTGCGCGGGCCGCATCACCGCCGCGTCGACGCCGGCAAAGCCCATCACCGCATGGTCGTGGCCGGACGCCTTCAGCGCGCGTTCGAGCGCCGCGACGACCTGCGGCGTCGCGCCGAAGCGCCGCCCGTTCGCGACCACGTCGCGTCCGATCGCGATGCGCCCCGGCGCATGGTCGGCATGCAGGCCGCCGGCGAGGCCGAAGCTGAGGACGGCGGCAAAGTCCTTCGGGTTGAGGGCGGCAAGCTGCGCGCGCAACCCCGCCGTGTCGGCGGCGCTCAGCACGACGCGCACGCCCGGGCCTTCGACGATCTCGGCCTCGCGGGCGATGCCCGTGACGATGAGGAGGGAGCGGGTCATTGGTGTGGATCGGCGCGGCGTCCGTTCCCTCTCCCCGCTTGAGCGGGGAGAGGGTGGCGAGCAGCATAGCTGCGAGCCGGGTGAGGGGCATCCCTCCGAAGAGCGAACTCTGAGGAAAACGGCCCCCCCCCCCCCCCC
>JBFWWQ010000259.1:0-4938 GCA_050246095.1 Pseudorhodoplanes sp. | reverse complement strand
GATCACGACCGAGGTCCCGGCCTTGTTGAGTTCGATGAACAGCCGCAGCAGCCGTTGCGCCAGCGTCGGATCGACATTGCCGGTCGGCTCGTCGGCCAGCAGCAATTGCGGCCGCGCGATCACCGCGCGCGCGATCGCCGCGCGCTGCTTCTCGCCGCCCGACAGGACCGGCGGCAGCGCGTTCATGCGCTCGCCCAGGCCGACCCATTGCAGCAATTCGATCACTTCGTTGCGGTAGCTGGCCTCTTCGCGGCCGACCACGCGCAGCGGCAGCGAGACGTTCTCGTAGGTGGTCATGTGATCGAGCAGGCGGAAATCCTGGAACACGATTCCGATGCGCCGGCGCAGGGTGGACAGCGCGTCCTTGCTCAGGGTGGCGATGTCGTGCCCGAACAGCGTGATCAGGCCGCGGGTCGGCCGGATGGAAAGGAATAGCAGGCGCAGCAGCGAGGTCTTGCCCGCGCCGGAAGGGCCGGTCAGGAACTGGAACGAGTGCGGCTCGATGCGGAAGGTCAGGTCCCGCAGAACTTCGGGACCCAGGCCGTAGCGCAAGCCGACATGCTCGAATCGAACCACGCCTCCTCCGGCCGGTTGCCGCCTCGCGGCGGCGGCGAATCGCTGAAATGGCCCCGATCGGCGCGATTCCTTACAGGATTGGCGCCCCCTTCGCCAAAGCCGATGCCAAGCCGGCCCCGCCCCATCGCGGGAACCGGGCCGGCTGCGGTTATGGTTTCCGTTTCGTTAACGGACGCCCGCCTAAGGTTGCGGTAAGCCGAGACCATACCGCGATTCGTCGATGCTCCTCGCCTGCCCGCATTGTTCGACATCCTATGAAGTGGCCGCCGCCGCGCTCGGCGCCGGCCGCTCCGTGCGCTGTGCCGCCTGCCGGACCGTGTGGCTGGCGCGGCCCGAAGGCGCACGCGCTGAGCCCGCCGCCGCTATGGCCGGAGCACCGGATACCGGCGACGCCTTCGACCGCTGGGAGGAACCGCCGCCGCCCGAGCCGGCGGCAGCGTCCGAGGACGACTGGGAATCCGAGCGGGACCCGGTCGCGGCGACCGACTGGGAGCAGGCGATCGGGCACGAAACCGATTCCGACGTCGCAGACTGGATCGCGGAGGCGCGCACGATCCCGCCCGCCCTCTCCAACATGGCCGACAATACCGACGGGTTTCTCGGCAGCGACCGGCACGACCGCACCGACGCCGAGTTCGCCCCGGCGCCGGCGCCCGCCGCCGGGGCGGGCTTTGCCGCTTCGCTGCGCCGGAGCGCTTCGCAGCGCGCCGGGCAGCGGCTGCGCCTGGCATCCGCCCGGAGCGGCGGCTGGCAGCTCCCGGTGCGCCCGCTTCCGGTGGCCATCGCGGTGCTGGCGGTGGCGGCGATCGGCCTCCTGATCTGGCGCACCAGCATCGTGCGCATCGTGCCGCAGGCCGCCTCGTTCTATGCGGCACTCGGCATGCCGGTGAATCTGCGCGGCGTCGTGTTCGAGAATGTCCGTACCACGCAGGAAATGCACGAAGGCATCCCCGTCCTGGTCGTGGAAGGCAGCATCGTCAGCGTCGCCAGCAAGCCCTCGGAAGCGCAGCGCCTGCGCTTCTCGCTGCGCAACGAGGCCGGCAACGAAATCTATTCCTGGACCGCCCTGCCCAGCCGCTCGATCGTGGAGCCCGGCGATTCCGTCCCGTTCCGCTCGCGCCTCGCCTCGCCTCCGCCCGAGGGCCGCGATGTGATCGTGCGTTTCTTCAACCGGCGCGACGCCGTCACGGCGGTGAGGTAAAGCGCATGGCGCGCATTCTGGTCGCCGAAGACGAGGACGCCTTGCGCGCGCTGGTGAAGCGCGCGCTGGTGCAGAACGGTCACGACGTGACCGCGTGCATGGACGGCGCCGACGCGCTCGACGCCCTGGCGCGCACGCCGGCGGCGTTCGACCTCCTGCTCACCGACATCAAGATGCCGGTGATGGACGGGATCGCGCTGGCCCTGACGGTGAGCCGCGATCAGCCCGGCCTGACGATCCTGCTGATGACCGGCTACGCCGACCAGCGCGAGCGCGCCAACGGGCTGGAAGCGCTGATCCACGATGTCGTGCAGAAGCCGTTCACGCTGGCCGAAATCTGCAACGCGGTCGACGGCGCGCTGCAGGCGCGACGGCCGGCAGCGGCCCCGGCCTGAAATTCCGGCCGGTATGCGGGAAAAGCGCGATCAGAAATCGCGCAGCAGCCGCTCGATGTAATCGAGCTCGAGCTGCGGGCGCATCGGATCGGCGAAGCGCCGGCGCAATTCCTCGAGGATGCGGCGGGCGCGCTGCACGTCGATCTCGCCCGGCACCTTCACCGTGACGTCGTCGCCGTAATCGCGCCCGCGCAGGGGCCGTCCGAGCGGGTCGGTATCCTGCTGCGCGCGCGCCTGCCCGTTGCGGCCGGGCTGGCCCGGCCCCTCGCCCATCATGCCCTGCTGCTGCATCGCCTGCGCCATGCCCTGGGCGCCGCGCCGCAGCGCCTCCAGCGCACGACCCTGCGAATCCACGGCGCCATCGGCATTGCCGTCGCCGAGCGAGCCTTCCGCGTCGCCCATCGCCTCGCCGGCGCGGCCGAGCTGGTCCATGCCGCCGTCGCCCTGTTCGCCCTGCTGGCCTTGCTCGCCCTGCTGACCCATGCCGCGCTGGCGCAATTGTTCGAGCAGCTTCTTCAGCTGATCGCGCAAAGCCTGCTGGTTCTGGCGCAGTTCGCCGAAATTCTGCTGGCCTTGCTGGCCCTGTTGTCCCTGCTCGCCCTGCTGCCCGCGTTGTCCGCGCTGACGCCGCTGGTCCTGCCCCTGCCGGTAGGTGCGGTCGCGCAATTGCTGCTGCTTGCGGATCATGTCGCCGAGTTCGTCGAGCGCCGACATCATGTCGTCGTCCATCTCGCCGTCCATCGGGCCGCCCGGCCGCGCCGTCTGCAGGTTTTCCAGCATCGACTGCAATTCGTCGAGCATGCGCCGCGCCGCATCGCGCGCGCCGGAACGCGCGAGATTCTCCATGCGGTCGAGCATGTTCTTCAGGTCTTGCGGACGCAGCGTGCGCGCATTGGGATCGACGCGCGCGGTCTGGTTCTGGTTGCGCTGCATCTGCTCGGCCAGAGCCTGCATGAACTTGTCCAGCGCCGCGCGCAGGTCGTCCATCAGCTTCTTGATTTCTTCGTCGCTGGCGCCCCGCTCCAGCGCCTGTCGCAACGCATCCTGTGCCGCGCGCAGGGCGGCCTCCGCATCGGAGACGTTGCCGTCCTCGATATTGACCGCCATCTGCCAGAGCCGCGCCACCACCTCGCGCAGGGCGTCGTCGCTCTTGGCCTGCGTGAGCTGCCAGTAGATCGAACGCAGGCCGAGATAGACGCCCGCTTCCGGCGTGAACTTCTCCGGCGCGATGGTCAGCGCATCCAGCGCGACCAGTATTTTGCCCTTGGTGTTGGCGTCGAGCGCGAGGTTGCGCCGCTGTTCGATCAGGGCGCGCGCTAAGGGCTTGGTGAAGACACGCTCCGGCAGCCGCATGGCGAACGGCTCCGAGGCGCCTTCGTTGCCCGCCTCGTCGCGCGCCCGCAGCGTCAGCTGCACGTCGACGCCGGCCCAGGGATGTTCGGACAGGTCCTTGGTCGTCTGTCCCGCGCCGTTGCGCGTGCGCGGCTGCGGCAGCACCAGCGGCATGTCGGGCGGCCCGAAAAGCGGGCGCTCGATGACGTTGTCGGCGGTCTTGCGCGCGAACGTCGCCTGCGCGTCGGTGACGCCGTAATCGTCTTCCATCTTGTAGGACAATTGCAGCGATCCGCGCAGCTGCGGCTCCGGATCCTTGACCAGCGCGATGGTCGGCGCGCGGTCGGGAACGGCGGTGAAGGACCAGGTGACGTCCTGCCCGATGCCGCGCAACGTCACCGCACCGTTCTCGTTGATCAGGAAGCGACGCTCCTCCGACCCCGCCAGCGGCGCCGGATTGTCGCTCTTCTCTTCCTGCAATCCGCCCTTGGCCGACATTTCGAGGCCCGAGACGCCGGTCGCGCGGACGACCAGAATCGACTTGGTCGGCACCGTGACCGGCGCTGTGACCCGCGCATTCTCGCCGGGGCGCAGGCCCGCCAGGATGACCGGCGGCCGCGCCGTATAGGGCGGCGGCGTCACCCAGGCGTCGATGCGGTAATTCGCCGGCGCGACCACGCCGTGCCAGTTGAAGGCCGCCGCAATCCGGCGCGTGCGGTCGCCGCCGGCCGCGACAAAGGTCGCCACCACCAGCACCGCGGCCAAAGCACGCAACGCATAGGGATCGCGCAAAGCGAGCTGCGGGGACGGCCAGCCCGGCTTGACCTTGCGGGCCGCCTCCTCGGCGCGCTCGACATGCGCCTGCCAGAGCGCCGCCGACATCGAGTCCTGGTGCGTGACCGCGAGCCGGTCGGCGACGGCAGTCGCCGGTCGATGCCGCAGCCCGCTATTGCGGTCGAGCCGCGCCAGCCCGTCGGTCCGGCTCGGCCAGCGCACCCAGATCAGCGGAGACAGCGCCGCCAGCGCCAGCAGGGCGAACAGCGAAAGCCCGATGGCGCGGCCGATGGGCGGCAGCCAGAGCCAGAGGCCGAGCCATGAGGCGGCGAGGAAGAAGCCCAGAACCGTGGCGAAGCCGGCGAGCGGGGGCCAGAGGCTTTCCCAGAACAGCGCGAGCCTCGCCCGGCGCAACGACGCCCGGAACCGTCCCGACGCAAGAACGGCGCTTGAAAAGCCTTTCCCGTCAGATGCTTGCGGTCGGTTCTCGGTCATCAGCGAAGGCGGCGCCTGTGCATCGATTCTGTAGCCTAACACGCTATGCAAGTTCCATGCACCGGACCTCACGGAAACCTGATCCGGGGCGGCCGGCCGGGCCTGCAGTCAGAGCCAGGGCGGCAGGCGATCGAAGGCGATCTATGCGTCGGCGGCGAGGCGGGG
>JBFWWQ010000258.1:0-4939 GCA_050246095.1 Pseudorhodoplanes sp. | reverse complement strand
CTTCAGCGCCGCGATGAACGCCTCCTGCGGGATGTCGACCTTGCCGTACTGGCGCATCTTCTTCTTGCCTTCCTTCTGCTTCTCCAGAAGTTTCCGCTTTCTCGTGGCGTCGCCGCCGTAGCATTTCGCGGTCACGTCCTTGCGCAGCGCGCGCACGGTCTCGCGCGCGATCACCTTGCCGCCGAGCGCCGCCTGGATCGGCACCTGGAACATGTGCGGCGGGATCAGCTCCTTCAGCTTCTCCACCATGGCGCGGCCGCGGCCTTCCGCGCGCGTCTTGTGCACCAGCATGGCGAGCGCGTCCACCGGCTCGGCATTGACCAGGATTTGCATCTTCACCAGGTCGGAGGGCCGGTAGTCGGTCAGGTGATAGTCGAACGAGGCATAGCCCTTCGACACCGATTTCAGGCGGTCGTAGAAATCGAACACCACTTCGTTGAGCGGCAATTCGTATTTCACCATCGCGCGGTTGCCGACATAGGTGAGCTCCTTCTGCACGCCGCGGCGGTCCTGGCACAGCTTCAGCACCGAGCCGAGATATACGTCGGGCGTCAGGATCGTGGCCTCGATCCACGGCTCCTGGATTTCCGCGATCTTGACCACGTCCGGCATGTCGACCGGATTGTGGATCTCGATCTCCCGGCCGTCGGTCAGCGTGATCCTGTAGATCACGCTCGGCGCGGTCGCGATCAGGTCGAGGTTGAACTCGCGCTCCAGCCGCTCCTGGATGATTTCCAGATGCAGCAGCCCGAGGAAGCCGCAGCGGAAGCCGAAGCCAAGCGCGGCGCTCGTCTCCATCTCGAAGGAGAAGCTGGCGTCGTTCAGCCGCAGCTTGCCCATCGCGCCGCGCAGATCCTCGAACTGCGCCGCGTCGACGGGGAACAGGCCGCAGAACACCACCGGGATCGCCGGCTTGAAGCCGGGCAGCGGGTCGCTCACCGGCCGGCGGTCGTCGGTCAGCGTGTCGCCGACGCGCGTGTCCGCCACTTCCTTGATCGAGGCGGTGAGGAAGCCGATCTCGCCGGGTCCGAGCTCGTCGACCTCGGTCTTTTTCGGCGTGAACACGCCGACGCGGTCGACATCGTAGGCGGCGCCGGTGCCCATCATGCGGATGCGGTCGCCGGCCTTGAGCGTGCCGTCGACGATGCGCACCAGCACGATGACGCCGAGATAGACGTCGTACCAGGAATCGACCAGCAGCGCCTTCAGCGTCGCCGACCGGTCGCCCTTGGGCGCGGGCAGGCGCGACACGATCGCCTCAAGCACTTCGGGGATTCCCATGCCGGTCTTGGCCGAAATCGGGATCGCGTCGGAGGCGTCGATGCCGATCACGTCCTCGATCTGCTGCTTGACCTTTTCCGGCTCGGCGGCCGGCAGGTCGATCTTGTTGAGGACCGGGACGATCTCGTGGTTGTTGTCGATCGCCTGGTAGACATTGGCGAGCGTCTGCGCCTCCACGCCCTGGCTGGCATCGACCACCAGCAGCGAGCCTTCGCAGGCGGCGAGCGAGCGGTTCACCTCATAGGCGAAGTCGACATGCCCGGGCGTGTCGATCAGGTTGAGGATGTAGATCTGCCCGTCCTTGCCGCGATAGTTCAGGCGCACGGTCTGCGCCTTGATGGTGATCCCGCGCTCGCGCTCGATATCCATCGAATCGAGCACCTGCTCCGTCATCTCGCGCGCGTCCAGCGCCCCCGTCAGCTGGATCAGCCGGTCGGCGAGGGTGGACTTGCCGTGGTCGATATGCGCGACGATGGAGAAATTGCGGATATTGTTGATGGGGGCCTCTGACATGGGGCGCGGATTAGCACCCGCCCCCGGCAGCGGCAAGACGACAAAACCGCAAGCCCGCGCTTTCATATTCCCTGTGCGCAACGGCCGCGCTAAAGGGTGCCGGACACCCGTTTCCGGTCCGCCGGCCCCCGGCGCGCCAGCGAGCCATGACCTCCATGCACGTCGACACCATGCGCCGCATCGACCGGATCGCCGGGGTGCCGCTCTGCGCGGTCGCGACCGTCATCCTGCGGTTCGCCGCCCTGTTCCGGCGCGGCACGCGGCCGGTGAAGCGCATCCTGTTCGTCGAATTGTCGGAGATGGGGACGACCATCCTGGCCGATCCGGCCATGCGCAAGGCGCGCGAGAAGTTCGGCGCCGAGCTCTATTTCGTGATCTTCCGGAAGAATGCCGGCTCGCTCGACCTGCTCGGCAGCTTTGCGCCGGAGAACGTGTTCACCATCCGCGAATCCTCGTTCCTGCATCTCGTCTGGGATGCGGCGGCGTTCCTGATCTGGACGCGGCGCAAGGGCATCGACACGGTGATCGATCTCGAGCTGTTCTCGCGCGTGACCGCGCTGCTCACGGGCTTTGCCGGCGCGGAACGGCGGGTCGGCTTCTACCGTTTCCACAACGAGGGCCTGTATCGCGGCGAGATGCTGACGCACCGCGTCGCCTACAACCCGCATATCCACATCGCCAAGAATCTCATGGCGCTCGTCGATTCGCTGCTCGCGCCGGCGCCGCAGATTCCCTATTCCAAGACCTTTATTGCCGACGACGAACTGACCGTCTCGCTGCCGAAGCCGGACCAAGCGGCGCAGGAGACGATGCTTGCGCGCATCCGCGAGCGGGCGCCGTTCGATCCCGCGCATCAGCGCCTGGTGCTGGTCAATCCCAATGCCAGCGAATTGCTGCCGCACCGGCGCTGGATGCCGGAGCGCTATGCCGAATTGATCCGCCGGCTCCTTTCGCAACATGACGACTTGCTGGTCGCCATCACCGGCGCGCCGTCCGAGCGCGCGGAAGCCGAAGCGATGGCCGCGGCCTGCGGCGCGCGCTGCCTCTCGCTTGCGGGACACACGACGCTTGCGGAGCTGCCCGCGCTCTATTCGCTCGGCGCGATGATGGTGACCAACGATTCCGGTCCCTCGCATTTCGCCGCCGCCTCCGGCCTGCCGACGCTCGTGCTGTTCGGACCGGAAACGCCGAAGCTGTACCGGCCGCTCGGGCCCGCGCGCGCGATCTATGCGGGGCTCGCCTGCTCGCCCTGCGTCAGCGCCAGCAACCACCGCAAGACCGCCTGCACCGACAATGTCTGCATGCAGGCCATTTCGGTCGAGCAGGTGCTCGCCGCCATGAACGAGATGCTGGCTGTTTGAGGCTCTCCGGCGTCATCCCCGGAATGACCGGAGATAATCTTGAATCGAATTGCTGCCGGCCCTTCGCCATGCCATAGAGCCGCGCCGGACCAAAACAACCCGTTTCGCGTCTTGTCACAATCCATCACAGCACCTGCCGCCTCCTTGCTCGACCGGCTGGCCGAAAGCCTCGCCGACCCGCTGCGTGCGCGCCGCACGGTGCTGTGGCTCGTCGTCGCCTATGCGATCGTCTGGACCCTGTATGCGGTGGTCGCGCGCTCGGCGCAGGATACCGTCTCCGACATGGCCGAGATGCTGGTCTGGGCGCAGGACCTGGCATGGGGCTATCCCAAGCATCCGCCGCTGCCGGCCTATATCCTCTGGTTGTGGTTCTCGGTCTTCCCGACAACCCAGTGGGCCTATCTGCTGCTCGCGATCCTGACGGTCTCGATCGGTCTGTATCTCGCCTACGAGCTCGCGGGCGAATGGCTCGCGGGCGAGAAGCGGGCCACCGCCGTGCTGCTGCTGACGCTCGTTCCCTTCTACAATTTCCAGGGCATGAAGTTCGATCAGAACTCGCTGCTGATCCCGCTCTGGACGCTGGCGATGTGGGGGCTGGTGCGGTCGCTGAAGAGCGGCAGCGTGCGTTGGGCGATCCTGTGCGGGGCTGCGGCGGCGCTCGCGTGTCTCGTGAAATACTGGTCGGCCTTCCTGCTGCTCGCGATGGGTCTCGCGGTGCTCGCGGACGACAACCGGTGGCGCTACCTGCGCTCGCCCGCGCCCTGGGCCGCCGCCGCGGCTTTTCTGGTGCTGTTCCTGCCGCATGCCGTGTGGCTCGTGCAGAACGATTTCCCGCCGCTGCGCTGGGCCGGCGGCGCACGGCGGGCGCCGAATTCCGCCGTTCACTGGCTCCACGAGGCGATGAAATATGCGCTCGGCACGTTCGGCTATGCCGGCGCGGCGCTCGCGCTGTTCGCCTGGGTGAGCCGGCCGAGCCTCGCGGCGATTCGCGATTTCTGCATTCCGCCCTGGCGCGACAATGCGCGCCGGCGCGCGGCCTTCCTGTTCTACACCCCGCTCTTTGCGCCGTTCCCGGTTGCCGCCGCCACCAAGACCTTGCTGGTCTCGCTGTGGAACGCGCCCGCCTACACCCTGCTGCCGGTGATGCTGCTGCTCTCGCCGCTGATCTCGCTCACGCGCGAAGGATTGAAACGCATTCTGGCCGTCGCCCTCGTCGCGCCGCTCGTCATCCTCGCCGCCTCGCCGGTCGTCGCCTGGTCCAGGCTCACCTACGGCACCGAGAATGACGGGCTGTACGCGCGGCTCGCGGCGGAGGCGACGCTGAAGGCGTGGCGGGATGCGACGGACAAGCCCCTGAAGATTCTGGGCGGGCCGTTCGGGCTGGTCGCGACCGCCGCGATGTATATTCCCGACCGGCCGACCATCTTCCCGGATTTTTCGACCTACCTGTCGCCGCAGATCACGCCGGCGCGCATCGCGCGCGAGGGCATCGCCATCGTCTACGTCTCGGACGACGGCTACAACCGCGCCAAGACCGACGAGGTTGCCGCCGGCAATGCGCATCTGCGCCGGCTCGAGGTCACGCTGACGCGCCGCTGGCTCGGCTTCGAGAGCGCGCCGCGCCGCTTCACGATTGCGATCCTGCCGCCGCGCTGACGGAATGGGACGTGCCGTCCGGCTCGCGGTCCGGCTCCGGCGACTCCGCCCAGCTCAGCGTCTTGTAGTCGAACCCGGTCTCGATCGTCGGCTTGACGATGGCGAAGAAAGGCGAGACGTCGAAATCG
>JBFWWQ010000257.1:0-4958 GCA_050246095.1 Pseudorhodoplanes sp. | reverse complement strand
ACACGGTGCAGGTCGCGTTGATGCGCGCCGGACGGTCGGATTTCATCGCCAGCGGCCCGAGCACGTGCAGGCCCATGTTCATTTCGTCGGCGATGTAGCCGAGATAGCGGCCGCAGCCCGCCGCGCAGCGATCGTTCATCTGGAAATTCTCGACGATGCCGGCGGTGTCGATCTGGATGCCCTTGGTGTCCTGGCCGCCGATGTCGAGCACCGTGCGGGTCTTCGGGTACATCATGTGGGCGCCGAGACCGTGGCAGAGGATTTCCGAACGGATGTGTTCCTTCGAGAAGGGCAGCGTCACGCGGCCGTAGCCGGTGCCGACAAGATACGTCTCCTCGAGCTCGGTATTGAACGTGCGCTCGATGATCGGCAGCGCGTCGGTGGTCGCGGACTTGAGCGCGGGGTCGGTCTCCAGGACGCGCGCCAGCGCGCGGCGGAACTTGTCGTCGAGCGCGCCCGCCGGCGGGCGGTTCTCCACATCGATGATCGACTTGTCGTAGACGTTGAGCAGCAGCTCGTAGGGCAGCCCGGCCGCGCGCGCGACCTCTTCGGCATGCGCGAGATAGCGCGAGCCGGCAACGTCGCGGAAGAAGTCCGACTTGCGACGGGCGCCGGGCGCGTAGAGCTCCGGCGCTTCGGCGCGCAGGCGGGTGAAGACTTCGGCCAAGGCTTCCTTGACGCCCTTTTCCTGACCGGCGAACCGCTCGCCGACCACGAGTCCGGCGCAGGTCTGTTCGAGATCGCCGAGCTGTTCGAGAAACTGCTCGAGCCGGAACGAGCGCTCGAGCGCGCCGAGCAGCTCGTCGAGCCGGCCGTCATGCCCGCCGGTCGCACCGAGCGCGCGGCGGAACAGCGTGAAGCGGCCGTCCACGCGCGCCTCTTCGCCCGCGACCCGCGCCGCGGTCGAATAGTTCGAGCGCGAGTTGGTGATGCCGCGGCCGATAACGTCGCTGTTCTCGTCCAGCAGCACGGCCTTGGTGGTGGTCGAGCCGAGATCGATGCCGACAAAGGTTTTCATGATATGGCGTCCTCAGGCCGCGGCGCGCGCGCCGGCGCGCTTCTGTTCGACCATCTGGAAATAGCTTTCCAGGCGGTTCTTGATGTTGGCGGCGGAGAAGTAGCGCGGATCCACCAGATCGGATTCGACGAACGCCGCCGGCTTTCCGGTGCGCTTCTCCACCTCGCGCATCATCAGGAGCTGGCCCGCCGAGAAGGAGTTGCAGCTCTTGATCGAATTGATCAGCAGGCCGTCGGCCTGATATTCCTCGATGTAGCGCGACAGCATGTCGATGCGCATCGGCAGGCTGCGGTTGGTGTAGACGCCGAGGCAGTATTCGGCGAGCGTCTCCAGCGGATTGTCGGGGTTGTGGCGAAAGCCGAGATCGTAGACGCCGCCGACCTTGGTGTAGCTCGACGCCACCACCACGGCGCCTTCGTCGTAGAACATTTTCCAGAACTGGCGGAAATTCGTGTAGTTCGGCGGCCCTTCGACCACCAGGCGGTATTTCTCGCTGCCCATGTCGCCGTCGGGCGTGACCGGTCCCTTGCCCGCGGCCAGCCGCGCATCGACCTCCTGGCGCAGGAAGCTGTAATAGTCGATCGCGTCCTGGGTGCCGCGGAAGGCGCCGAAGATCGGCCCGATATAGTAGATGCCGCCGAAATAGGCGTCGATCGGCGACGGCTTGTTCTTCGCGCTCTGCAGCACATGCACCAGATCGTCTTCCGCCTTGGCGGACCGCTTCAGGTATTCGCGCAGCCGGTCGATGTCGAACTTGACGCCGGAGACGCGCTCAAGCTTCGGGATCACCTCTTCCTTGAGCTGCTTGACCATGTACTCGATCATGTTCTTGGTGATCTTGCCGTCGCCCATATAGGGCGTGTGCAACATGATCGTCTCGCACTTGTACTGCTCGCGCAGCAGCTCGAACCACTTCATGAAGGTGAAGCAGCCGGTATAGGAAAGCAGCAGCACGTCGGGGTCGGGGAATTTCTGCCCGTTCGGCGCGATGTTGCCCTTCGCCATCATGCCGATGTCGGACTTCACATAGGTGCAGACGTCCTCGGAATGGCCGATCTTCTCGGCTTCCAGCACGTAGCTGCCGCTGACGCGGCGCAGCCCGCTCTGGATCGCGTTCACCTCGGGCAGGTTGTTGACCAGGTCGAAGCACATGATGAGCTCGTTCAGGTTGCCCGGAACGAACGTCGCCGCGACCTTGGAGCCGGTGGCCTTCGCATTGGTCAGCCGGTCGTAATGCGACGCCATCATCTGCTTCTGCTTGAGCATGGAGTCGTCTTTGGCGACCTCTTTGGCGGCCGCCGCCTTGGGGGTGACGATGGTGGTCATGTTCCGCTCCACAGTTTGATCGAATCGGCGAAAGTGCCGGCCTGCTCCCGGATCGGCTGCATCTGCCCGGAATTCTCGGCATACTTGAACGCGATGTAGGGAATGCCCGCGTCCTTGAGCACGTGCTGCAGCATCGGGCGGTCGAGCAAAGCCGGATCGCAGAAACTCGGCGAGGCGAAGATCACGCCCTCCGCCCCCGATTGCTGCACGGCGCGGACCAGATGCTGGCCCTTTTCCTTCAGGTTCGGCTCGTATTTGGCCGCGGTCGATTCCGACTGGTGCAGGAAAGCGAGCGCGAGATTGCGCAGCGGCTCGCCTTCGAGCGGCACGTCCGCGGTCAGCCAGCGCGTCACCAGCAGCAGGTCGTCGTCGACCACGTAGCAGCCGGCGAGTTCGAGCGACTTGATCAGGTTTAGCGGCGGCTGCTCGCAGAACACGCCAGTCACCACCACGCGGCAATTGTCGCGCTTCGGCCGCTCCTCGGCGCGCGCCGCCGCGAGATAGTCGCGCATCATCTCGGAATGCTGCTCGACCGGCAGCACCAGGCCGGCGCGGATGATCAGGTAGACTTCCGCCGCCGGCGTCTGCCAGGGCTGCTTGGCGCGCAGTGCATAGAGTTCGCGCACCAGCCGGCGATTCTCATTGTAGACGGCGATCGAGGCGCGCAGCTCGTCGTCGGTGATCGGTTTGCCGCGCAGCTTGGCGAGATCGTCCAGCAGCTCGGAAAGCTCGTTGACGTAGTAATTGCCGCCGATGTCGTCGCGATAGTTCTGCGGCACGTCGAAATAGCGGACATAGGTCTGCGGAAACATCATCTTCCACATGCCCGACAGGTTGCGGATCACGTCGCAGATCGACGGGAACAGCATGCCGTCGACGAAATCGAGGCGGCCGGAGACGCCGAGTTCGATGGTCGAGCGGGGAATGCGGCAGATATAGCTCTGGTAATAGGCGTCGCCGTGAATGACCTCGAGCTGGTCGCCGCCGCCTACCACGCCGAGCGGCAGCATGCCGGCGGCATGGATGAGCTCGCGCGGCACGTAGATCGGCATGTAGCCGACGACCTTGCGGTCGGGCGACGCCGCCTTCCACTCGCGCGCGCTGGAGAAGTTCAGATCCTCAAACAGGGCCTGCGCGCGCGCCACGATATCGGCCGCGCTCGGCTTGCTCAGCGATGTTGCCATTGCGCCACTCTCTTTGCGAGGAATGCCTGCAGTCCTTCGACGGCGTCATGCGTGCGCATCAGCTCGTCGAGATACATGCGTTCCAGTTTCTCGATCTTGCTCCTGAAGCGCGCCGCGAAATCGCAGCGCGCCGCTTTCACCGCCAGACGCAGCGAACTCGCGCTTTTCGGCTCGAGGTGATCCTTGAAATAGGCGAGCGCCGCGGCTTCCGGGTCGGCGGCGGCCTGGTAGGCGATCCCGAGCGCCACGGCCTCGGCACCGCTGACGCTGCGCCCCGACAGCAGCAGGTCGTAGGCGCGCGTCGGACCGGCCAGTTCCGGCATCAGGCAGGACGCCGCGGGCGCGAACACGCCGAGCTTCATCTCCGGCTGTCCCAGCACGGCATCCGGCGCGACGAAAATGAGATGGCCGGCGAGCGCCACTTCCAGGCCGCCGCCGAGGCATTGCCCGCGCACGGCGACCAGCACCGGCACGCTCGATTCCACCATGCGCAGCAGCAGGGTATGCAGGCCCTTCAGCATCGCGGCGCAGGCTTCCGGAAGATGCTCCTCCACGCTCGCGCCGAAGCTGAAATGCGGCCCCTCGGCGTCGATCAGGATCGCGGCGAGCTGCGGATTGCCCTGATGCTCGCGCAACGCCCGGTCGAGCGCGGCGATCATCGCCGCGTCGATCAGGTTCGCTTTCGGCTGGTTGAGGCGCAGGCGCAGCAGGCGCCCTTCCGCCTCGAACCAGACTTTCAGCGGCTGCATCATGACGCGCGTCCCGCTCCCGGCTGGATGCAGTCGGTGAGATCGTTCGACCAGGGCGTGTTGGCCGCGAGCGCGCGGCGCAACGCGATGAAGTCGACCTCGCGGCCGGTCTCGCGGGTACCCTCGTTGAAGGCACGGAAGCCGGCGCGCGCCTCGGTCATCATGTTGAGCGCGAGCCAGGCGCGCGAATTCTCCTTGTTGCGATTCCAGGCGTCGAGCTTCGGCTTGCGCAGCTCCTCGACCGTCTTGGTGGTGCAATCCGGGAAGGTGTAGAGCAGCTTGGTGCACAATTCCTCGACCCGGGCATCGAGCAGGCTGAGGTCGACGGTGCCGCGCTTCATCAGTTCCTGACCCTGCTTCAGCGCGTCGCCGGTCTTCGATTTTCCGAACGCGATGCGCCCGTGCTCGTCGGTCATGCGTGCCGTTTCCACGAGCGGATTGGCGACGAACTTGCCGTCGACCTTGAGCGCGGGAACGAGGTCGGCGAGCATCCCCATGAAATAGGCTTCGTGCGCCGAGAACGGCTCGCAGAGCACGCAGGCCGCCATCGCGCGTTCGGCGCCGACAACGACGGGAAGGAAATCGGTCGCCCCGCCGATCGGCGCGGAGCCGTGCTTGGGGCCGGCCTGGCCGAACCGCGCAAGGTCCTGCGCGACGGAGAAGTCGCAGGCCATGCCGATT
>JBFWWQ010000256.1:0-5013 GCA_050246095.1 Pseudorhodoplanes sp. | reverse complement strand
TCTGCACCGGCTGCTACTCGCTCTCCACCAACCTGCTCTGGGGTGACACGGGCGGCTCCGGCACGCCGGTCGCGGCCTACACCGCGCAGTTCGGCAACGGCGTGTCCGCCACGCTGTCGATCGAAGACAACACCGAGCGTCGCAACCCGGTCGTGAACCTGAGCTTCAACCCGACGTCCGTGAACAGCACGGGCGGAATCGTTACCGCGGCTGCCTTCACTGCGGGCGTGACCAATACCAGCAGCCAGGAAGGCTACAAGGTGCCCGACATCGTCGGCGCGCTGCGGGTCGACCAGGCCTGGGGTTCGGCGCAGATTTCGGGCGCGGCGCACTACCTCGCCGGCACGTACTACGCCAATGCGGCAGGCACCAACCAGAACCAGGCGAACGGCCATCCGGGCGACACCTGGGGCTGGGCGGCGAATGCCGGCCTGACGCTGAAGATGCCGTGGGACCCGAAGGACACGTTGTCCATGCAGGGCACCTATTGCGACGGCGCCACCCGCTACTGCATGAACAACAACGCCAACCTCAATCCGAACAGCGGCCTGGTGAGCAACCTGGTGAACACCAGCACCGTCGCGACGGCCTGGTCGGATGACGCCTATTATGTCAACGGCGGCGGCCTCGAGAAGTCGAAGATGTGGAGTGTGGTGGCTGCTTTCGAGCACTACTGGACCCCGTCTCTGCGCCAGTCGGTCTACGGCGGCTATAACAGCTACGAGACCGACAGCGCGTCCGTTGACGCGCAAATGTGCGGCGGCGGCTCAGGCTGCATGGACTGGAGCGCCTGGCAGATCGGTTCCCGCCTGCTCTGGAACCCGGTCGCCAACCTCGATATCGGCCTCGACGTGATGTACACCAACATCGACGGCACGAGCTGCGCTCGTTCGGCCGGTGCTGCCGGCGGTGGTGTGGCCGCTCCTAGTTGCGCGACCGCGAATCCCGGCGCGCCGATCTCTTCGGCGCTCAACCTCGGCGATGCCCATGTGTGGTCCGGCATCTTCCGCGTCCAGCGCAACTTCTGGCCGTGATTATCTGATCAAGGTCTGACGTGAGAGACCCCGGCGGGAAACCGCCGGGGTTTTCCTTTGTGCCGAGACGTTAGGGCATTTTCGAGCGAAGTGGGTACCGGTTCGCGTCAAGAAAATGCGATCAAACAATGGAATCTAAAGCACGTTCCGATTCCATGTAAAACGAACGTGCTTTAGGGCCGCCGGCCTTCGCCGCCGTTCAACCGCGCGCGGCCTCGCAGCCTTGCACGAAGGCGGCAATCCGCGTCATGGTGGGGGGATCGTCCAGCAGCGGCGCATGGCCCTCGTCCGGCACCTCCACCTGAACCAGGTCCGGCCGCCGCGCGGCCATGGCGTCGACCGTCGCCGGCGAGAGCAGATCGGAATTGGCGCCCCGGATCACCATCACCGGGGCATGCGCCAGGGCGTCGAATTGCGGCCACAGGGCCGGCAGCGGCTTCTCGACATCGACGTCTTTCAGGGTCTCCGCCAGGCGCAGGTCGTAGCGGGCGACGAAACGCCCCTCGCGCTCCTCGAAATTGCGCTGCGACCAGGCCAGCCAGTCGTCGGCGGTGAGGCGGGTGAACTGGGCGCCGAACAGGCGCCGCAGCGTCTCGGCGCCCTCCTGGTAGGACCGGAAGGCCGGCATCTTGCCGACATAGCCCTTGATCCGCATCAGGCCGAGCGGCTCGATCACCGGGCCGATATCGTTGAGCACCGCGCCGGCGATCGCGGTGGGGCGGGCGGCGGCGAGCAGCATGGTGAGCAGGCCGCCGCGCGAGGTCCCGACAAACACCGCCGGCGCGATTTCCAGCGCGGTCAGCACGGCCAGCAGGTCTTCCAGCTCCACGGCGAGGCTGTAATGCGCCGGATCGGGGTCGTAGCCGGAGCGGCCGCGACCGCGATAGTCCAGCGCCAGCACCCGCCGCTTCGCCGGACCGTCGGCCAGTACCGTGGCGAGAGGGTCGAAATCGGCGGTGTTGCGGGACAGCCCCGGCAGGCAGACCACCGGCAAGCCGGAAGCGTCCAGCGGCCCGTAGGCGCGCACATGCAGGCGCAGCCCGTCGGGGGCTGTGATGAACAGGCTTTCGGACTGGATCGGCATGGCCGCTTGCATCGATGCTCCCCAATCGCCAACGGCGGGTCGGCCGCCACGATAGCAGCGATACCGGCGGGCGGTCAGTTTCCGCCGGCCGAGCCGCGGCGCAGGTCGGCCTCGATCAACAGCTTGGACGAGCCGCCGAAGCGCACCCGGTAGACCTGCAGGTTTTCCAGCACCCGCTGCACGTAATTGCGCGTCTCGGAGAACGGAATGCGCTCCACCCAGTCGACCGGATCGATCGCCGGATCGCGCGGGTCGCCGTAGCGCACGATCCACTCGCGCACGCGGCCGCGGCCGGCATTGTAGCCGACGAAGGTGAGGATGTAGGAGCCGCGATAGGATTCCAGCGCATCCCCGAGTTCGGCGGCGCCGAGCTGGACGTTGTAGGCTGGGTCGTTGAGCAGCCGCTTCTGGTCGAAGGCGATACCGTTGCGCTTGGCGATGTGCTTGCCGGCGGCCGGCGTCACCTGCATCAGGCCGAGCGCATTGGCTCTGGATATGGCGCGCGGATTGAACGCGCTTTCCTGCCGGGCGATGGAATAGGCCAGCGCCGGCTCGACCTGCGGGCCGACCGGCGTATAGCGGGGCAGGCCGGCGGTCGGGAAGGCATGCACGTCGAAGGGCAGGCCGCGGGCCAGCGCCCCCTTGCCGATCATCAGCAGCGCGCGGGCGTCCTGGTTGCGCTGGGCGGTCTCCGCGAGCGCGGTGAGCGCGGGGATGTCGGTCAGCCGGTCGCCGAGATCGGCCATCATGGAGACCACGAAATCGCGCTCGTTCACGGCATAGAGGATCTCGACGGCGCGCACGATTTCGAGCCGCGAAGCCGCCGCGCGCGCCTCGGCATCGAGCCGCGGGGGCGGCGACAAAGCGATGTCGGGCAGTCCGAGCCGCGCGCGCGAGAGCTGGCCGTAATAGGCCGCGCCATAGCGCGCGCCGCGCTCGTAATGCGCGCGCGCCTCCTCGCGCCGGCCCATCGCCTCGGCGGTGCGGCCCTGCCAATAGGCGGCCCGCGCCAGCGAGGTCGGATGGCTGTCGGCCTGCGGGATGCGCGCGAAATGCGGCTGCGCCGCCGCCGGGTCCTTGAGGAAGCGCAGTGCGATCCAGCCGGCGGTGAAATGCTGCTCGACCCGCGCATTCGCCTTGGCCGGCACGGCACCGACGCTTGCGATCCGATAGGCGGTCTGCGCGTCGTCGGCATCGAGCAGCTTGCGGGCGAGCAGCCGCCGCTCGGTCCACCATTCGTCCGGATCGTGGATCGCTGCGGCGTCGGTGGGGGCCGCCAGCATCAGCTGTGCCGCTTCCGCGACCTTGTCGCTGCGGCGCAGGAACTGGATGCGGCAGAGCATGTAGCCGGGATCGCGCCTTGCCTCCTCCGGCACGGCATCGAGCAGGGCCTTGGCATTGGCGGCCTTGGCGATGACCGCGCTCCAGGCCTTGGCGATGGCGATCTGGGTGGCGCCGAGCCGCTGTGCGGCGCGCATGCCGGCCGCGGTATCCTCGGCATAGAATCTCCGGTCCATGCGAACCTTGTGATCGCCGCCGCCGAGCAGCGCGCCGAATTGCTCCAGCGCCATCGCCTCCATGTCGGCGGTCATGGCGTCGCTGCGCCAGGACTCGCGCGCATAGGCCTGCGCCTGGGCGCGGTCGCCCTGCGCCAGCAGCGCGCGCGCATAGGCGAGGCGGCCCTTGGCGGTGATCGGCTTGCCGGCGGCGAAGAAGGCGCGCACGGTGGCGTCGCTTTCGTTGTTCTGCCACAAAGCCGCCTCCGCCTTGCGGCGGAACATCGCGATGCTCGGCCAGGACGGGTTGGCCGCGATGAAGGCGGCATAGCGCGAGAACTCGAAATCGTCGTCCTCGGCGCGCAGGATGGCCCACTCGATCAGCTTGCGGCCGACCGGGTCGGCGACGCTGCGCGCGATGGCGGCGGCCTCGGCCATCTTGTCCTTCTTGGCGAGGTCGAGGGCCTGGTTGATCGCGGCGAGATCGGAATCCGACGGTGCGCCCCCGGCCGCCATCGCCAGCGGCGCGGAGCGGGGTGCGGGCGTCGAAGGCTGGCCGGCAATGGCCGAGGTGACGAGGGGCGCCGGCAGGGCGGCGGGACGCGGCGTCCCCAGCGCCGGGCGCGGGCGGGGGAGCGGGACGGCGACGGTCTTGGGCGCTGCGGCCTCGGCCGCATGCACGCCGGCAAGAAGTCCGAGAACGGCAAGGATCGGGCGGGACGGTGTCCGTTTCACAGGCTGCACCTCGACGAAAGCCCCGATTCGAGGCGCCGCCCCAGCATTGGGACGATAGAGTTGACGAAACGCTAACCCCGTAGCGGTTCCGTGTCGCACCGGAAAGCGGCAGGAATGGGGGCAGGGGATACCGCCATTCATCTGCCGGGTCGATGGCCGGCATGAGGAACATTCGCTTTGATCCCGACCGGCGACCCGGTACTTTGCTGCGCGTCTTATCCGGGTCGAGGTTCCTCATGACCGCCACGTCGCGCCTTCGCGGATCGTTCACCGCGCTCGTCACCCCGTTCAAGAACGGCGGGATCGACGAGAAAGCCTTCCGCGACCTGATCGATTGGCAGATTGCCGAGGGAACCGACGGCCTGGTGCCGGTCGGCACGACCGGGGAGAGCCCGACGCTGTCCCACGACGAGCATCGCAAGGTGGTGGAATGGTGCATCGACCAGGCGCGCGGCCGCGTGCCGGTGATCGCGGGCGCGGGCTCGAACGCGACCAGCGAGGCGGTCGCGCTGGCGAAGCATGCCGAGAAGGCGGGGGCCGACGCCGTGCTGGTGGTGACGCCCTACTACAACAAGCCCACGCAGGAGGGCATGTACCAGCACATCAAGCAGGTGAACGACGCCATCGGCATTCCGATCATCATCTACAACATCCCGCCGCGTAC
>JBFWWQ010000255.1:0-5004 GCA_050246095.1 Pseudorhodoplanes sp. | reverse complement strand
GGCTCCGCGCGTCCGCTTTGCATCGCCTCGCGCATGTCGCGCACGGTCTTCTCAAGCCCGACAAAGACGGATTCGCCGATCAGGAAATGCCCGATATTCAGTTCGGCGATCTGCGGGATGCGCGCGATTTCCCGCGCCGTGACATAGTCGAGCCCGTGCCCGGCATGCACTTCCAGGCCGAGCGCGGCCGCCTGCCGGGCGCCCGCGACGATCGCCTCCCATTCGCTGCGCTCCGCCGCCGCCTCCCCGCGCGCGCGATGCTCGCACAGGGCGCCGGTATGGATTTCGATCACCGGAGCGCCGACCGCGGCGGCCGCCGCGATCTGGTCCGGATCGGCGGCGATGAACAGCGAGACGCGGATGCCGCCGGCTTTCAGCCGCGCCGTCACATCGCGGATGCGCGCCAGGTTGCCGACCACATCCAGTCCGCCTTCGGTGGTGCGCTCCTCGCGTTTCTCCGGCACCAGGCAGGCGGCATGCGGCGCGATCCGCAGGGCGATGCCCATCATCTCCTCGGTCGCGGCCATCTCGAAATTCAGCGGCTTGGCGATCTCCGCCTTCAGGCGGACCATGTCCGCATCGCGGATGTGGCGGCGGTCTTCGCGCAGATGCGCGGTGATGCCGTCGGCGCCCGCCTCGATCGCGAGTTGCGCCGCGCGCACCGGATCGGGCAGATCGCCGCCACGCGCATTGCGCACGGTCGCCACATGGTCGACGTTGACGCCGAGGCGAAGGGGTGGCGTTGCGGGCACGGCGCGTCCCGCGCGCTAGCCGTTCACGCGCGCAGCGCTGGCCACGACCGGCTTGGCGCGCAGCTGGGCGATGATCGAGGTCAGATGCTTGAGATCGTAGACTTCGAGGTCGATCGTCATGGTGGTGAAATCCGGCGATTGCCGGGACATGCGGATGTTGTCGATATTGCCGTCATGCTCGGCGATGACCTGGGTGATCTGGGCCAGCGATCCCGGCTCGTTGACCGATTCCAGCACGATCTGCGCCGGGAAGCGCTGCGGATTGGATTCGTCGACATCCCAGCGCAGGTCGATCCAGCGCTCCGGCTTCTCCTCGAATTCCTTCAGCATCGGCGACTGGATCGGATAGATGGTGACCGCCTCGCCCGGCGTCAGGATGCCGACGATGCGGTCGCCCGGCACCGCGCCGCCATTCGGGGCGAAGCGCACCGGCAGGTCCGCATTGATGCCGCGGATCGGGATCGCGGCCTTGCCCTCGTCCGGAACCTTGTATTTCACCGCGCGGGCGCGCTTGAGGCCGCGCCAGCCGCTTTCCGCCTTGGGGGCTGCGAGCGCGGCACGCTCTTCCAGATAATCGGGATACATGGCGCGCGCGACGTCGGAGGCTTTCATCTCGCCGCGCCCGACCGCCGCCATCACGTCCTCGATGGAGGAGCGGGCGAGCCGCGGCAGCGCGCCCTGCAGCTTCTCCTCGGAATAGTCCTTCTTGGCACGCTGGAACAGGCGCTCGACGATGCGGCGGCCGAGCCCGGCATATTGGTTGCGCACCGCCACGCGGGTGGCGCGGCGGATGGCGGCGCGCGCCTTGCCGGTGACGACCAGGGATTCCCATGCCGCCGGCGGCGCCGCCTGCGCCTTCGAGGTGATGACCTCGACTTCGTCGCCATTGGCGAGTTCCGACACCAGCGGCGCGATCTTGCCGTTGATCTTGGCGCCCACCGCCATATTGCCGACATCGGTATGCACCGCGTAGGCGAAATCGATGGTGGTCGCCCCGCGCGGCAGCGCGATCAGCTTGCCCTTGGGGGTGAAGCAGAACACCTGGTCGTGGAACAGTTCGAGCTTGGTATGCTCGAGAAACTCCTCCGGATTGGAGCCCTCCGCCAGCAATGCGATGGTACGGCGCAGCCAGGCATAGGCGTTCGACTCGCGCGACAGCATCTCGCTCGGCGAACCGCCGGCATCCTTGTAAAGCGCGTGCGCCGCGATGCCGTATTCGGCGATCTCGTCCATCTCGTGCGTGCGGATCTGCAGCTCGACGCGCTGCTTGCCCGGACCGATCACGGTCGTATGGATCGAACGATAGTCGTTCTGCTTCGGCGTCGAGACATAATCCTTGAAGCGGCCCGGCACCACCGGCCAGGTGGTATGAACGATGCCGAGCGCCTGATAGCAGTCGGCCAGCGTCTTCACGATCACGCGGAACGCGAAAATGTCGGAGAGCTGTTCGAAACCGACCGACTTGCGCTCCATCTTGCGCCAGATGGAATACGGGCGCTTGCGCCGCCCCTTCACCGCCGCGACGATGCCCCGGTCGGCGAGCTTCTTGGTCAGCTGCGCCTCGATCTCGGTGGTGAGGTCCTTGTTGCGGTCGTAGAGAGCCGACAGTCGCTCGGAGACGACCTCGTAGGCGTCGGGATAGAGTTCGCGGAACGCCAGGTCCTCCAGCTCCTCGCGCAGCTCCTGCATGCCCATGCGGCCGGCGAGCGGCGCGTAGATTTCCAGCGTCTCTTCCGCCATGCGCCGGCGCGTCGCCTGGGCGACGTGGTGCAGCGTGCGCATGTTGTGCAGGCGGTCGGCGAGCTTGACCAGCAGCACGCGCACGTCGGCGGCGATGGCCAGCAGCAGCTTGCGCAGATTCTCCGCCTGCTTAGCCTCCTTGGTGACCAAATCGAGCTTCTTCAGCTTGGTCAGGCCCTCGACCAGCGTCCCGATGTCGTGGCCGAACAGGCCGTCGATCTCCGCGCGGGTCGCGTCGGTATCCTCGATGGTGTCGTGCAGCAGCGCCGCCGCGATGGTCGCATCGTCGAGTTTCAGGTCGGTCAGGATGGCGGCAACTTCGAGCGGGTGCGAGAAATAGGGATCGCCGGAGGCGCGCTTCTGCTCGCCATGCGCCTTCATGGCGTAGACATAGGCGCGGTTGAGCAGCGCCTCGTCGGTCTCGGGGTTGTAGCGGCGGACGCGGTCGATCAGCTCATACTGGCGCATGATCTTGGGCTTGGGCGGCGCCGCCGGGCGTTCGTTCGCGGTTCCGACCAGCATAACCACGGGCTCCAGCGGCGCGCGGGCGCGCGACTGGTTCTGCATCCGGGGAAGTTGCGGCCTCGATCGCGCCATGTCCCATTCCACGCGCCCTTCCGGCCAGGCGTCGTCTTTGCCGGAAATCATATCATGGGCGCTCGTAAAGCCCGCAAGGGGCGCTCGCTGGAGGGTTAAAAGACCGATGGCCCGGCTTTGCGGGCCGGGCCATCGGGAAAGGTCGGGTCGGGGCGGTCACTCCTCGTCGGGTTCCGGCTGCGCCTCCGGGGGGGTCAGGCCTTCCAGGCCCTTCAGCAGCTCCTCCTCGCTCATATGTTCCATCGCGACCTCGGTATCGTCGGCATCCACCGACCCGGAGGTGCCGATCAGCGGCGCCTCGGGCTCCGGCTCGTCCACTTCGACGTATTTCTGCAGGGAATGGATCAGATCTTCCTTGAGATCGTCGGGGGCGATGGTGGTATCGGCGATTTCGCGCAACGCCACCACGGGATTCTTGTCGTTATCGCGGTCCACCGTGATCTGGGCCCCGGAGGAGATCATGCGGGCCCGGTGGCTCGCCAACAGGACCAGATCGAAGCGGTTTTCGACCTTGTCGATGCAGTCTTCGACGGTGACACGGGCCATGGGCTCGCCACTCCTTTAATCGATAGCTGTGACTGAAAATTTGCGTGTAGGTACTCGGGCCGGGCGGAAAGCGCAAGTCCTCTGACGGTTCCTTGATTTCGGTCTTGGACCGCCCCCCTCGCCTCTGTTATCCCGAACCGAGGGAACCAATGGCCCCCCTCCGACGCTTATTATGCAGCAAGGTCCGACACCCTGGACCCCTTGCAGCCGGCGCAAGGAACGGGGGCGAATGCAGCCCCGTATCGTCGGCCCGTTTTTGCCAGGGCCGTGTTTGATTCGTGATGTTTGAACGACGTGCCATCCCGATAAGAAAAAGAAGGAAATCCAATGCCGGTTCAGAACGAGAAGATTGCTTTATTCATCGACGGAGCCAACCTCTACGCGACGGCGAAATCGCTCGGCTTCGACATCGACTACAAGCGGCTGCTGCGTGAATTCCAGTCGCGCGGCTATCTGCTGCGCGCCTTCTATTACACCGCGGTGATCGAGGATCAGGAATATTCCTCGATCCGCCCGCTGATCGACTGGCTGGATTATAACGGCTACACGGTCGTGACCAAGGCGACCAAGGAATTCGTCGACCAGACCGGGCGCCGCAAGGTCAAGGGCAACATGGACATCGAGCTTGCGGTCGATGCCATGGAGCTTGCGGGCTCGATCGATCACATGGTGCTGTTCTCCGGCGACGGCGATTTCCGCTCGCTGGTCGAGGCGATGCAGCGGCGCGGCGTGCGCGTGACGGTGGTCTCCACGATCTCGACGCAGCCGCCCATGGTCGCCGACGAATTGCGCCGCCAGGCGGACGAATTCGTCGACATCGTCCAGCTGCAATCCAAGGTGGGACGCGATCCCTCGGAGCGCCCGGCGCGGGAGCCGCGCGAACCGCGCGGCGAGCGCCAGCACACGCCGCAATTCCTCCAGCGCAGCAGCGTGCCGCAACGCGCCGGCGCCGGCGCCGACGACGATTTCGAGGACGACTGACGTCGCGCAGGATCCTCACGCATGCGCGGCAGCGGCAAGCCCGGACGGGACTGTCCGCTCTGTCCCCGGCTGGTGGAATTCCGCTCCACCTGGCGGGCGCGGGAGCCGGACTGGTTCAACGCGCCGGTCGATTCCTTCGGACCGCATGACGCCCCGCTGTTGATCGTGGGCCTCGCCCCGGGCCTGCAGGGCGCCAACCGTACCGGCCGTCCGTTCACCGGCGATTATGCCGGATTGCTGCTCTACGACACGCTGAAGGCATTCGGCTTTGCCGCGGGCCGCTTCGAGGCGCGCGTCGACGACACCCTGACGCTGACCGGCGCGCGCATCACCAATGCGGTGCGCTGCGTGCCGCCGGAGAACAAGCCGACCGGCCCGGAAATTGCGA
>JBFWWQ010000254.1:0-5051 GCA_050246095.1 Pseudorhodoplanes sp. | reverse complement strand
GGACGCGGACGTAAAATTCGGCCTTCACGTCGATCCGCAGCCGGTCGAGCGTAATCAGCGCGTCAGTGTTCTTACGCTCGACCGCCAAACGCACCGTGTTCAAGTTCACGTGCATCGTCTCGTGGAGGACGGGGAGGACGAGCGCGCCGCCGTTTATCACCACCTTCTCGCCGCCGAATCCGGTGCGGACAAAACCGATCTCCTTGGTCGCTCGGCGGTACAGGCGGGTGAGGATCAACCCGATGGTCAGCAGCGCGGCAAAGATGATGCCGGCATAGATCGCCATTTCCTGCATGTCAGAAGTTCCTCTTTCGGGGGTTGGCTGCATCCTCGATGGGGGCGAGCAGCGGATCGAGATCGGGCAGGGCGAGAAAAAGCTCTCCCTCGCGGTGAACCAAGAGCGCGGTCGCGCCCTCGCCAAGCACAGCAGTGTCGTCGGTTGGCTCGATCATAACATAATGGGTTTGGCCGTGGACGTCTCGGACGCGGCCACGCGCCGGCGAACCTCGCCGCGCGTTGCCCACCACGATCTCGGCGCGCTTACCCAAGAGATGATCGAGGGTTACGGCGGTGGTTTCGTCGCCCGGCATGACGTGCGCCAGCGCACGCGCGCAGATGCCGGTCAGAGGCAAAGCGGCGACGAGCGCCGCGGGCGCAGCGAGCCATGGGGACACCGGGCTACCCAGCAGCGCGGCCGCAAGCTGCTGCATGCCGATTCCAATCATACCGAACAGAGCCAACAGCACCACCAGCACGATCAGCAGCGGAACTTCGCCGACGCCCAGCCAGCCAAGCCAGTCGCCACCCCCGTCGGCATCAGCTTCGATATGGGCGGCGCTCGCACCAATCCCGATCGCTTCTGCTGTGCCGATCAACACCATCAGCAGCAACGCGACCGAGAAGGGCAGAGTCTGTGGGATCAGAAGAAAGTCGAACATTGTACCCCGCGATTCGCGATCATATCGGAGGCGCGGGATTTTTCTATGTCGGTTAAGTCGCGCAGCGCCTGGCCCAAGTGGTCGCCAACCGGTCAGCTGACGACTGTTTCTTGCGAAGTGGGCGCGCACGCAGCCCGGTTGCTTTCGGCCATTGGGCGCCATGAGTTAGCGGCCGAAGGTACAACCAAAATTTCCTGGCTTGAGGTCACTTGGCTCTGGCCGCTCGTTGCAGAATGCCCCGGGCGGCTCCGTAGGGCAAATGTCCGCAATGGGTGGAAAGCGGACGTTGGTTACCGCACCACATGGAGAACACGCCAAGGGGTATCTCCACTCGCACCAGCGAATAGCAGTTTCCCACGGGCGATAGAGTCCAGTCGGATGAGGCTCTCGCAGTAATCATCCTTCGAGCAAACTTGCTCCAAGCCGCCACTGTCATCGCAAACGATGGTGGCAATTCCCGCGTCTCGCGTGGCTTGGTCACAAAGCTGTCGCAGCGCGGCGAACGCGCATGCCTCAGGCGAGTATAAATCGTCCTGTTCTACAAGCGGGCCGTTCTCGGTCCACTCGACGTGCTCGGCCAACAAGCACGAGCACTCTAGTGGTCCCGCCCTGTCACCCTTCCTGCCAAGGTAATAGATGTACTGGCGACCTTGTAAGGGTGGCGGGGTCCACGCTGCGGCTTCCACCCCAAGCTGACCGGGCTCTGGTGATTGGAACGATAGCGGGCGCGAAGTCCCCAAGTAGACGCTAAGGCACATGGGTAGAGCCTACGCGACGAGAAGCCCTTCGGGAATGTCCGCAATGGGTCGAAAGCGGACATTGGAGGCAAGCCGTTGGCGCTCGCCGCGGTACGAAGCAACCAACTTTTCTTGGACCTCGCTCCCCGGCGATTTCCCCCTTCGACCCCGTCGACAGCGCCTCCCGTCGCCATAACGGCTGGACGCCCGGACAGCGGCGCGGGTCCCGCGAAGCTTAGTCCGACGGCCGCCGGTAGTTCGGGTCTCGCAGCGTCAGCATGTAGGCGACAAGAACCTCCACATCGCGCGCGCTGAGCGAGACGTTCATTTCCGACGGATAATTGTGCGCGTCGCGCAGCCAGGCGGACACCGTATCCGGCCTCAGATCCGTCTGATTGATGATCGCATGGAAGGGGGGCGCGTTGGTGCCCGATGCCGAACCCTCAGGGCCGATGGCATGACATCCGCTGCACAACGCATCGGCCCGGGCCCGGCCCTGCAGAGCAGCGGTGGACGCCGGCGGCGGCGGTGGACTGGTCTGACAGGCCGCCGCGGCCAATGCGAGACACAGCAGTGGAAGCGCCTTCGGTGCCATTGCAAAGCCCTCTGCGGCGGTTGCTATCATATTCAGGCGATGACGTCTGTGGCTCGATGCCCGCGCCGCCAGCAGGCTGACGCCTCGGCGTTTTTCCAGTCCTTCCTTGTCGCGCGGCGCCAACGGCCCTACCCCGGACGCACGAAACGGAACCGTAACGAAAACCGGCGGGGAGCATGACATGACTCACAGGACAGGGGTCCTCTTGCTCGCGTCGGCGTCGCTGGCTGCATGCTCCGGCGGCGATACCCAGGCGAATGGCAATTCGGCCGAGGCGCCGGCCGCCGCCGCCACCGCGGCGACCTGCGATATGAACGTGCCCGCCGAAGACGTGACCGAGGGGCGGACCCTGACGGAAATGCAGGCGCGTCGTCTGGAAATGGCCGAACGTCACCGGGTCGAGCGGGAGATGGGCCGCAGGGCGCTGGCCTGTGTCGCGGCCGCCGGCTTCACGGGCGTGGACAGGATGTCGCTGCGCCGGCCCGGGCCCACCGTCCAGAATGCCGATGGCAGTCGCGGCCCGACCACCGAAAATACCTGGTCTGGCGTCGGCATGCGCGACGGCGTCCGGATGCGGATCGTCGTCGATTCATCGGGAACCATGACCTCCGGTCCGCTCGCCGGCATCCGTTAGGGTCGGGTCCAGCGGGCTGTTGTAACTCCTGCGTCATGAAAATTGGCGCTGCCCGCGCCGCTCGCCCGGCCGCCGATGATTGATGCGAAGGCGACGCGCCGCGCATGCGGCGGTCCGTTGCCATCGTCACCTTATTGCCCGTCGCCGCCCTTCGGCCGTCCCCGGTTGGCCAGCCAGTAAAGCCCGACGAACACCAGCGCCGAAGCAGCCAGCATTCCGGTCGTCGCCCAGTCAGCGTCCAGCTGGTTGCCGCGCCGCGAGACGCCCTCGCCCGCGCCGGTGATCGTGTACCACGCGTTGATCGCGGCATAGCCGCCGAGGATTGCGCCGCAGAGCATCGAGATCAGGCTGACAATATCGCGCCACATGCCGCCACACTGGGCCGGTCGGCCGCTGATATCAACAGGGCGGCGAAGCCACGCCGCTGGCTTGTTAACCCCCGGTCTGCTAGGTTCCCTCCATCACCAGCGTTTTTCAGCAAGCGCCTTGTGACTGAGAGACACGTCCGTGCTCCCGCTTGCAAACCAGGTGACCCCGATGGAAAAGACATATTGGCTCCGCCGCAAGCATGCGGCGATGGCCATGGCGCGCGCCGAGACGTGCAGCGAAATGCGCCTCGTCCATTACGAACAGGCCGGCCGGCACAGCGTCAGGGCCGCCTTCGCGCCTTTCATGCTGCCGCGAAAAGGCCCGGTGAACGCCGGGGAGCGCGAGGCGCTTCGACTGCCCCGTCTCTCGCCTCCCGGGCCCTCGCAGGCGCTTCCCAAACCGCCGCCTTTGCCACGCGGTCACAAGCCGGGCGACGCCGCATGAACATGCCGTTCCGCAAAGCCACGCGCCGGCCGCCGGTGTCGCGGGACGTGGCGGCGCGTCAGGCGCGGCTGCTGAAGGCGACGCAGGCGGCGTTGGTCACCGCCGACGCGACCCGTGAGTTTCTCAACAACGAGCATGCCGCGCTCGGCGGCCGGCCGCTGGACATCGCGCTGCACAGCGACGCCGGCCTGCTGGCGGTCGAGCAGGCCATCCGAACCGAAGCCCGGCGGCGCGGCGCGGCGAGCTGAGCACGATCATGCTCCTCCACAACCTGTTTGGCCGGCATGTGCCCGATCCCGGGCACAATCGCTGGGAAGGCGGGTATTTCGTCAGCGAATGCGCGCTGTGCGGCCAGACCATGATCAGGCTGCCCGGCCTGCCGTGGCGGTTGCGGCCGACTGCGGTCTGATTGCCGCGCCTCGAACTCTGAAGGATCAAGATATGGAACCCCGGATCGTCGTCGCGTGGATTCTCCTCGCATTTCTGGCGCTCGTCGCTATCGCCGCAGGGATCATTCTCGCCCGGGTACGCCGCGATCACCGCTGATGTGCACAGCCAGGCGCCCGCCGGATGGATGCGCTGCCGAGCGCTCGAACCAGGAAAGGAAAATTCAATGACCACGCCCAAGGAATATCTCGAGCGTGCCGACGCCGCCCTTGCCGAGCTCGCCGAGGCCACGACCGAGGCCGAGCGGACCCGGCTGAAGCGCGCGCACGGCGTCTATCTGCGGCTCTCGAACCATGAATCGGAGGCCGCGACGCGGGCGGCGATGGGCCCGGCGCCCCGGATCGTCCCCGAACGGCCGGCCACGGCGGCAAGCGGCAGCGCCTCTCGCTGGACGATCAAGTAGCGGCTGACGAACCCGCTTTCCTGCATCACGTCGACTCCGGACAACGCCTCCGGGCGGGTCACCGATGCCGCCGCCGGCCGCTCGGCTGGAAAAACCGCCGGGGAGTCGCTATCTGCCGCGCCTCCCATGGCTGCAACTGTTCTCCCCGCCCCGCCCAAGGTCGGCATGGTTTCGCTCGGCTGTCCGAAGAACCTCGTCGATTCGGAGCGCATCCTGACCAAGCTCCGCTCGGACGGCTACGCGCTGTCCGCGGATTATGCCGGCGCCGATATCGTGCTGGTCAACACCTGCGGCTTTCTCGATTCCGCCAAGGAGGAAAGCCTGGAGGCGATCGGCGAGGCGATCGCGGAAAATGGCCGGGTGATCGTCACCGGCTGTTTCGGCAAGGAGGCGGAGGCGATCCGCGCCCGCTTCCCCGAAGTGCTCGCGATCACCGGCGCGCATCCATATGAGGAGGTCGACGGCGCCGTCCAGGGCGCCGCGC
>JBFWWQ010000253.1:0-5111 GCA_050246095.1 Pseudorhodoplanes sp. | reverse complement strand
CGCCCGCCGAAGCGCCAGCCTTGCGCGTGGTTAAGGCCGAATTCCGGCGCCCGCGGGCGCGGCGCGCGGGCGCCCGCGCAACCGTCAGGCGGTCCCCGGACAGGGTCACGAGCGCGCCGGCCAGCGTGCGCCGCAAGGCCGCAGGTTTGCGGTGCGCGGCAAGCGCGCTGCACAGCGATTCGAGCTTACCCAGCTCCACCGGCCCCTCGTCGCCGATCGCGGTCACCGCGCGGCCGACCAGGCGCAGCACAACCTCCGCAGGCAAGGCGAACAATTTGCCGGCATCGAAGGCGATCTCCCCGCTCCGCCCCGCCAGCGTCACCGCCGGCATGGCGCGCGTCGCCACCGCCTCGATGGCGGCGTCGGCCCGCCGCAGGCGGTGCGACAGCAGCGCCAGCCGCTCGGTGCCGAGGCCCTCGCGTTCCAGCGCCGGCATCAGCGCGCGCAAACGCGGACGGGCGAAACGCGGGTCGCGGTTGCTCGGGTCGTCGGCGAAAGCGACCTTCTCCCGCTTCAGGGTCGCGAGCAGGCGCGCCTTGGGCACGCCGAGGAACGGCCGCAGCAGCAGCAAGCTGTCGGCACCGGGGACCGGCGCGGCCTGTGTCATCGCGCCGAGCCCGGCAAGGCCGCTGCCGCGCGCGAGGCGGAACAGCACGGTCTCGGCCTGGTCGTCGAGCGTGTGCGCGGTCGCGATCAGGCGGGCGGCTTCGCGCGCGGCGGCGCGCGCGAGCAGCGCGTAGGGGGCCTCGCGCGCGGCCTCCTGGATTGCGGTCGAAGGCTTGCGGCCCGACCAGCGCACCACGCGGTGCGCGATGCCGAGCTTGCGCGCAAGCCGTGCGACGCTTGCCGCTTCCTGCGCCGATTGCCGGCGCAGGCCGTGATCGACCGTCACCGCGACGAGGCGCGGGCCGCGTTTCAGGCGCGCGCGCCAGCGCGCCGCGACCAGCAGCAAGGCGGTGGAATCGGGACCGCCGGAGACGGCGAGAACGAGGCAGGGAACGTCGGCGAGACCGGCGAACAGCGCGTCCGCCTCGGCGGCGGACAAGGGCGCTGAGCGGTCAGCAGCGGACACGCTTGATTTCCCGCTCGACGCCCTGCTTCACCGGCAGCGGCGCGCGCGGATATTTGCGTTCGACCTCGCCGAGCGTGGCGCAGGCGGCGTCGCGCTCCCCGATCGCAGCCAGCGACTGGCCGAGCCGCAACAGCGAATCCGGCGCCTTGGCCGACGTCTCGTATTTGGTCGAGACGGTCAGGTAGAATTCCGCCGCATCGCGATAGCGCTGGCGCTGGAACAGGCTCTCGCCCAGCCAGAAATTCGCATCCGCGGTCAGGCGATCGGAGGGGTAGCGGCGGACGAATTCGCGCAGCGCCTCTTCCGCCAGCGCGTAATCCTTGCGCTGGATATAGCCGTAGCCGAGATCGAACTGGTCGCGCGGCGACTGCGAGGGGGGCGCCACCGACGCATATTGCCCGCCGGCGCGCTGCTGCGCATTCGACATGGTGGAGAGGTCGAGCGGCGCGCCGGGTTCGCGGCTGCGCGCGGCGCCGGATTCGTCGGTCGCGATATTCGGGGCGAGCGGCGCCGAGGGCTGGCCCGGCGGCAGCGAGCCGAGCGTGCGCGGCGCGCCCGGCAGGTTCGGGTTCTCGTTCGGATCGTAGACGTCGGTGCGCCGTCCCGGTGCCGCCGGCGCGACCGGCCGGATCGGACTCGGATCGGCCGCCTGCGGCGCCGCGGCGCGCGGCGCGGCGGCCTGCGGCGTCACCTGCGCCTGCGGGGGCATCGCGCGCAGCATCTGTTCGAGCTGCTGGTTGCGGTACTGCAATTGCTCGATCTGCCCGGTGAGCTGGCGCACCTGGTTCTCCAGCGCATCGAGGCGCATGACGAGATCGGAGGCCGCCATCTGCGCGGCGGCCGGCGCGGTGAGCCAAGCGAGCGCGGTCAGGGCTGCGAAGACAGTCGTATGACGCATGATCGGGTGCTTTTTGCCGGAAGCCTCATAGCATAGGCCATGCTGCGTCCAAATTGTGACTGGCGGGTTAAGGGACACTTAACCGTGAGGCTCCCCCGCCGGCACAGCGGCGGACGAAGCCGCCTTTTTGCGCGCGGCGCGCCATTCCTCGAAGCGCTGGATCACGACGAACAGCGAGGGAACAAACAGCACCGCGAGGCAGGTCGAGGCCAGCATGCCGCTGAACACCGACAGGCCGATCGACTTGCGCGCGCTCGCCCCCGCCCCGCTCGCCAGCACCAGCGGGATCATGCTGGCGATGAAGGCGAAGGAGGTCATCAGGATGGCGCGGAAGCGCGCGCGCGCGGCGCCGACCGCCGCCTCGATCAGCGGCTGCGCGTGCTTGACGCGCATTTCGCGCGCGACCTCCACGATCAGGATCGCGTTCTTGGCGGACAATGCGATCAGCAGGATCAGGCCGATCTGGGTATAGAGGTTGTTGTCGACGCCGAGCCCCTTCAGCGCCGTGACCGGGCCGACCAGCGACAGCGGCACCGACAGGATCACCGCGAGCGGCGCGTACCAGCTCTCGTACTGGCCGGCCAGCACCAGATAGACCAGCAGCATGGCGAGCGCGAAGATCAGATAGAGCTGGTTGCCGACCGCCTTTTCCTGGAACGACATCGCCGTCCATTCCGCGCCGGTCCCCGGCGGCAGCGTGCTCGCGGCGATCTGGTCCATCAGCGTCAGCGCCTGGCCGGAGGAGAATCCCTGCGCCGGCAGCCCGATGACGGTCGCGGCGGGATACAGGTTGTAGAGCGTGATCAGCGAGGGACCGACCGAGGGCATGACCTTCACCAGCGTGCCGAGCGGGATCATCTGGCCTTCCCGGTTGCGCACCGACAGATTCTCGATGTCGGCGGGGCGCAGGCGGAATTGCGAATCCGCCTGCACATAGATCTGGAAGGTGCGCCCGAACTTGTTGAACTGCGCGACATAGCTGGAGCCGAGATAGGCGGCGAGCGTGCCGAACACCTCTTCGACCGGCACGTGCAAGGTCTGCGCCTTGACGCGGTCGACCTCGACGGCGAATTGCGGCACGTCGGAGCGGAACGAGGTGGAGACGCGCTGCAGCCCGCTCTGGCTCTGCGCGTTGGCGACCACCGCATTGGTCACCGCCTGCAGCTTGGTGAAATCGAAGCTGCCGTCGCGCAACTGCACCATCATGGTGAAGCCGCCGGCATTGCCGATGCCCTGGATCGGCGGCGGCGGCAGCACCTGCACGCGCGCATCCATGATCTGGTCGTATTCGTGGCTCAGCCGCTGGAACAGCGGCAGCAGGCCCTCGCTCTTGCCGCGCTCGTCCCAGTCCTTGAGCACGACATAGACGACGCCGGCGCTGGACAGCGTCGCATTGTTGTCGAGCACCGAAATGCCGGAAATCGCGATGGTGCGGTCGACGCCGGGAACCTTGCGCGCGATCGCGGCGGCGCGGTCGAGCGTGTTGTCGGTGCGCTCGAGCGAGGCGCCGTCGGGCAGCTGCACCGACACCAGCAGGTAGCCCTGGTCCTCGATCGGCAGGAAGCCGGTCGGGATGCGCGACAGGCCGTAGCCGGCCGCGCCGATGATGGCGAAGGCGACGAGCGTCACCGCGACGCTGCGCGCCGCCATCCAGCCGATCAGCCGCTCATAGGCGCGCTCGAACCGGGAATAGACCGCATTGAAGCCGCGATAGAAGGCGTTGCGCTTCTCCATCGGCACCGTGGGACGCAGCCACAATGCGCATTGCGTCGGCTTCAGCGTCGCCGCGTTGATCGCGGAAATCAGCGCGGTCGCCGCGATCACCAGCGCGAATTGCGCGTACATGCGCCCGGTCAGGCCCGGCAGGAACGCGGCCGGGATGAACACCGCCATCAGCACCAGCGTGATGCCGACGATCGGCCCGAACAACTCGTCCATCGCCTTGATCGCCGCGTCGTGGCCGCTCATGCCGCGATCGATATTGTGCGCGGCGCCCTCGACCACGACGATGGCGTCGTCGACCACGATGCCGATCGCCAGAACGATGGCAAACAGCGTCGACAGATTGACGGTGAAGCCGAGCATCGCCATCGCCGCGAAGGCGCCGATGATCGTCACCGGCACGGTGGTGGCCGGCACCAGCATCGCGCGCCAGTCCTGCAGGAACAACAGGATCACGATCAGCACGAGGATCGCCGCCTCGACCAGCGTGCGGTAGACCTCGTCGATCGAGGCCTTGACGAATTTCGTCGTGTCGAACGGGATGTCGTAGACCAGCCCCTCGGGAAAGGCCTTGGCCAGCTGCTCCATCCGGGCGCCGACATCGGCGCGCACCTGCAGCGCGTTGGCGCCTGGGGTCTGGAAAATGCCGATGCCCGCGGCCGGCCGGCCGTTGAGCGTGAAGGTCTGGGCGTAGGTCTGGGCGCCGAGCTCGACGCGCCCGATGTCGCGCACGCGCGTGATCTCGCCGCTGCCGCCGGTCTTGACGATCACGTTCTCGAACTGGTTGACCTCGGACAGCCGCCCGGCAATGTCGAGGGTGACCTGGAAATTCTGCCCGCCCGGCGTCGGCGGCATGCCGATCTGCCCGGCGGTCACCTGCTGGCTCTGCGATTGCAGCGCCTGGATCACGTCCTGCGGCGTCAGCGAGCGGGCCTTCAGCTTTTCCGGGTCGAGCCAGACCCGCATCGAATACTGGCCGGCGCCGAACACGCTGACATTGCCGACGCCGTCGAGCCGGGCGAGCTCGTCGCGCAGGCTGATGGTGGCGTAGTTGGCGAGGAACAGGCTGTCGTAGCGGCCGTCCGGGGAGGTCAGCGTCACGAACATCAGGATGGCGGTCGATCTTTTCTGCACGGTGACGCCCTGCGCCTGCACCGCCGAAGGCAGCGACGACAAGGCCGCCGACACGCGGTTCTGCACGAGCACCTGCGCGAAATCGAGATCGGTGCCGATCTTGAACGTCACCGTCAGCGTATAGGTGCCGTCGGCCGCGCTGGTCGACTGCATGTAGATCATGTCCTCGACGCCGTTGACCTGCTGCTCGATCGGCAGGGCCACGGTATCGACGAGGACGCGCGCGCTCGCGCCCGGGTAGCGCGTGGTCACCTGCACGGTGGGCGGGGTGATTTCCGGATATTG
>JBFWWQ010000252.1:0-5124 GCA_050246095.1 Pseudorhodoplanes sp. | reverse complement strand
GGCCGCACGGGGTGTTCGGCGTCATCAGCCCGTTCAACTTTCCGGTCGCGCTGTCGGTTGCGATGATCGCCGGCGCGCTGCTCGGCGGCAACACGGTGGTCTACAAGCCGAGCCCGATGGCGGGGCTGACCGGGCACCTGACGGTGGCAGCATTGCGCGAAGCCGGCCTGCCCGACGGCGCGCTCAATCTCATCTGCGGCGGCGCCGCCGCGGGCGAGGCGCTGGTCGCGCATGCGGGCATCGACGGCATCGCCTTCACCGGCTCCTACGCGGTCGGCATGGGCATTTTCCGCCGCATGGCGAACCGCGCATTCGCCGCCCCCGTAATTGCCGAGATGGGCGGCAAGAATCCCACTTATGTCAGTCGCCATGCCGACATCGCGACCGCCGCGTCCGGCGTCATGCGTTCCGCCTTCGGGTTGCAGGGGCAGAAATGCTCGTCCGGCTCCAAGGTCTATATTCACGACTCGGTCTACGACGATTTCATGCAGGCCTTGCTCACGCTCACCGCCGCCATCCGGATCGGCAATCCGGAGGACCAGGCCGTGTTCATGGGACCGGTCATCGACCGCGCGGCGGCCGAGCGCTTCGAGGCGTCGGCGAAGAGCGTGCGCCAGCAGGGCCGCTTCGAGGCCGGCGGCGAGATGCTCTCCGGCGGCCTGTTCGACCGCGGCCATTACGTGCAGCCGTCGATCGCGGTGGAACTGCCGGACGACCACGACCTCTATCGCGAGGAGAAATTCCTGCCGCTGCTCGCGGTCAAGCGCTTCGACGATCTGGCATCCGCCATCGCCGACGGCAATTGCGTGAAATACGGGCTCACCGCCGGCATCTACACGCGCGACGACAAGGAACTGCAGTATTTCCTCGACCACGCGCAGGCCGGCGTGCTCTACGCCAACCGCGCCAGCGGCGCGACCACCGGCGCCTGGCCCGGCATCCAGACCTTCTGCGGCTGGAAGGGCTCCGGCGTCTCCGGCAAGGGTGGCCTCGGCCCGTATTACCTGCCGCAATTCATGCGCGAGCAGAGCCACACGGTGATGGAAAAGGCGTGACCGCGCCGGACGACCGCCGCAGCGCGAACCCGCATGCCTGCCATTTCGGCCGCCAGGATTTCGACGACATGACCGATCCCACCGGCGACAAGCGCAATCCCAAGCACAATCTGGCGATCGATCCCGCCCGCCTGTGGAACGACTTGATGCAGACGGCGCGGATCGGCGCCACCGCCAAGGGCGGCATCTGCCGGCTCACGCTCACCGATCTCGACCGCCAGGTGCGCGACTGGTTCCGCGCCCGCGCGCAGGCGCTCGGCTGCGCCGTCGCCGTGGACGACATGGGCAACATGTTCGCGCGGCGGCGCGGGCAACGCGACGACATCCCGCCGATCGTCATGGGCAGCCATCTCGACACCCAGCCCACGGGCGGAAAATTCGACGGCGTGCTCGGCGCGCTGGAGGCTTTGCGCACCATGCACGAGGCCGGCTACGAGACTTTCGCGCCAATCGAGGTGGTCAATTTCACCAACGAGGAAGGCTCGCGCTTCGCGCCGGCGATGATCGCCTCGGGCGTGTTCGCGGGCGTGTTCGCGCGCGACTGGGCGGCGGCGCAGCAGGATCGCGCCGGCATCGCCTTCGGCGATGCGCTCGAGGCCATCGGCTATCGCGGACCCGAGCCATGCGGCACGCATCCCCTCTCCGCCTATTTCGAGCTGCATATCGAGCAGGGCCCGATCCTCGAGGAAGAGGAAAAGGACATCGGCATCGTCACCGACGTGCAGGGCATCCGCTGGTTCGAGGCGACGCTGACCGGCCAGGAGGCGCATACCGGCGCGACGCCGATGCGCCTGCGCAGGAACGCGCTGCTCGGCGCCGCACGCATGATCGAGGCGGTGGACGCCGTCGCACGGCGGCATGCGCCGCTCGCCGTCGGCACCGTCGGCCTGATCGAGGCGAAGCCGAATTCGCGCAATGTCGTGCCGGGCGAGGTGTTCTTCACGGTGGATTTCCGGCATCCGCAGGATTCGGTGCTCGATGCGATGGAGCAGGAGCTGGACGAGGCCTTCGCGGCCATGCTGCGCGCGGTGCCGATCGAGGGCGTGCTGACGCGCATCTGGCGGCAGCCGCCGGTCGCCTTCGACGCGCAATGCGTCGAGTGCGTCCGGGAAGCGGCGGCGATGTCGGGCTATTCGGCGCGCGAAATCGTCTCCGGCGCCGGCCACGATGCCGCCTATATGCAGCGGGTGGCGCCGTCGGCGATGATTTTCGTGCCGTGCCGCGGCGGCATCAGCCACAACGAGAGCGAGTTCTCCTCGCAGGAGCAATGCGCACGCGGCGCGCAGGTGCTGCTGCAGGCGGTGCTCGCCTATGACGCCCGCCTCGCCGCCCGGCACGGGCGCTGAGGCGCCCGCTTATTTCGCGCTGCCCGTGGTGGCGTCCGCAAGCGGAATTTCGCCCACGACGACCGAGTTCGGCTCGCGCACAATGACCGCGCGGTCGGCGGTGCGCAGGTAGGAATAGCCGGCGAGGCCCGGCCAAGTATCGGTCACGGCTTTCGGAAGGTCGCGCAGTTCGAACGCGCCGCTGAGTTCTTCCGCGGGCGCGGCCTCGGCCTGGACGACCGGTGCGTTGTCGGCACGCAACGCCGCGGCGATCTGCTGCCGGTCGCTGTCGTTGAGCCAGATCAGCGCGGCCGCCATGGTCGGCAGGCTGTCGATATAGGCGTTGCGTTCGGAGAATTTGGCCGGGACGGTCTGGCTGTCGGCGGGCGCGGTGGGAACGTTCCAGCGTCCCTGCACGAGCGGCGATGGCTGGGCTTGCGCGGCGGCGGTTGCGAACAACGCGGCGAGCGCGGCGGCGGAAAGGGTAAGACGCATGACCATCTCCTTTGCCCCGTCATGCAAACGGCAACGCCCGCGCGGGGGTTCCCGCGCGGGCAGCCGGCAATCACCGTTTCTCGGCCCGATGCGGTCCGGATCAGTTCTTGGGCATGCCGGCGGCGGCACGCGCCATTTCGAGGCAGGTCAGGAGCTCGATATAGCTCGGCGTGCCGATCCTGGCGGTATCGGTGCAGACCGTGCGATCCTTGGCCGGATATTGCGCCCAGGACGCCTGCAGCCTGGTGCGCGCGGCGGCCTCTTCGCTCATGCATTTCTGGAAGCGCTGCGTCTGGTTGGCGCCGACATCCATGCCGCCGCGACAGCTCGGCTCGAAATTGAAGGCGGGCACGGTGTCCGACACCGCAAGGACCAGCGGCGCGAGCAGCACCAAGGGAAAAACCGGGTTCGGCATCAAATTCCTCCAGAACGGGCGGCTGCCCGCCTGCGGCGGGAATCAGCTCGCCTTGGCAAGCCGCTTCAGAGGATAGCGGTCATGCGCGTAGAGATACAGAATCTCCTGGTGGCCGTAACGTGTCTCGTTCACCTCCAGATAGGCCCCGCGCAAAGCCGGTTCGGGCAGCTGCTCGACCGCAAAACGGATCGCCTCGGCGGCATTGTCGAAGCGCTTGTAGGCGGCCGGGCCGCGCATCTTGCGGTTACGGCTGGGAAAAAGCTCGGCGCCGGCGTCGTAATTGAAGCCGGCGAGCTCCCGCGACTGGGACATTTCGCGTGCGCGGTTGATCGATTGCGGGTCGTAGGACATGCCAAATACTCCTCGATTCACGGCAAATTCGGGCATTCCGGACCCGGTCCTGGGGCCATCCGGAGGGCTGAAATCCGCGAAAATCCAATGTGACCCCGATATGGGTATTCTTGCGGCGGATTGCCAGCGCGGCCCGTCTCCCCCGGGCCGGCCCCGCCTGCGGCCACGGAGTGCCTTCCGGCCGCCGACTCAGTGCTAGAATTGCGCCCGCAGCAATATTCGCCACCCGGTCAGCAGGAGCAGCGAGATGGCCAAGGGTCAGATGCGTTCGAACAAGGAAAAGAAGAAACCGAAAGCCGACAAGGACAAGCCGAAGCAGATGTCCGCCTACAAGGCGGCCCAGTCGGCGACGAAAAAGAGCTGAACCCCGTCGAAAAAAGGCCCGGCTTGCGCCGGGCCTTTCCGGAGACCGCGGCCATCGCCGCGGGTATCGCTCTGCCGGATCCGAGCCGCCTCAGCGGCAATGCCGGATAGTCCGGATCACCATTCCGTGCCGGGTCGGCGTGCGCACCTTCGTGACATAGCAGGCCGAGGCATGCGCGCGGCGCCAGTCGTGCCGCACATGCCGGTCGTGCCGGACGATTCTGCGGTTAACCACGCCGTAAGGCGGGAAGGATTTGTAAACATTCGCCTGCGCCGCGCGCGGGTGATGCAGGGATTGCGCGGAGGCCGGCGTTCCGAATGCGAGCGCAGCCGTTCCGAGAGCGAGAGCAAGAGCGAGCATTTTCATTGCAGCAGTCCTTCGTGATCGCGGCCCCTTGCTGCGATGGATAGCGCACGCGCGTTGCACGCAGGCTGAATGCGAATGCCGGATACATGAATGTCGGAAATTTAATCTGCTCAACCCGCAAGCGTGACCGCGCGAGGGCGCAAATGTGGCCACGCGCCGTCGCTGAATTGGCGAAGCGGTGCGCTCACGATTGATTGATGCAGCGCAGCGAATGGAAGGTCTGGTGCCGGCGTCGAAACCGTCATAGCTCCCTCGCTGCTGAGGGGCTGCAACAGGAGACGATGTCATGTCGACACTCAAAGCCGCTCTCATCGCAGCTTCGGTCGCACTCGTTGCCGGCTCGTCCATAGCCGCCGCGCAAAGCAGCGCCAAGTCCCGCGCCGCCGAGCAGGCGCGGGCCGCCTATGCGGCGACGAACTGGTACAGCGGGCCGAGCGGGAACGTCGCAGCCGACACGACCCGCGAAGGCCTGGTGATGACCAGCCAGTAGACATCCACATTCCGACGACACCATCCTGACAAGGCAAGGCCGGCAGTGCGGACGCACTGCCGGCCTTGCCGTATCGGCAATTCGCGCTACGGCTCGGCCGCGCTAGAGCAGGATATATTCAGGTTGATTGAATCGCGTGGGGGCACCGCCTTTCACCTCTCCCTTTGGGAGAGGTCGCGCGCCAACGGGTCCGCGCAAAGCGCGGCCCGATGACAGGCTCCGCGCGCGGGTGAGGGGTTTCGGTGCAACCATGCGCTTTTAAC
>JBFWWQ010000251.1:0-5217 GCA_050246095.1 Pseudorhodoplanes sp. | reverse complement strand
CTCGCCGAATACCTGATTTACGATCTCGGCGACGTGACCTACGGCCTGGCCGGCGGCGCAATCGTCGCAAATGCCTATTATTCCGGCGATCTGGTGCGCGGCGCGATGATCTACCGCTTCAACTGGACTCCCTGGCAGCTGCTCACCGGCCAGGCCCGGTGGTGACCTTCGACGGTGTCAAACAATAAAAACAAAACGGCTCCCTTCCGGGAGCCGTTTTCGTTTCGGGGCCTATAGCGGATCAGCGCGCGGCGACCGGGATTTCCAGCGCCTGCTCGGCCGTGCGTTCGAGCGACGCCTGCGCCGACACATGGTTGGCGACCACCGCGCAGGCGGTCAGCGTCACCGCGGCCGTCAGCCCGCCATAGACGAATCCGATGAGACGAAGTCCCCGCTTGTCGGCCACGAATCAATTCCTCTTTCCGCGTATCCGCGCTTTGGTCGCGGGCACGATCCCTCGGGTTCAGTGACGTCCGCAAACGCGCCCGCGCACCCCCAATTCCCGCGCCGGGCATGGCGGCGAAAGCCGCCGCGGTCTGAATAACGAGCGGGTCTTGCGGATTGGTAAAACCCGCCTCCGCCCGCCGCACCCAGCCTCCCGCATGAACCCCGCGCCGGCCGCGCGCGACCACCGGACGGTCGCGGCGCGGCGGCCTGTGGCGGCCTGTTTTGGTGCCTGGGGGAGAACACAGATGCGGACGCTGCGGACCTTGCGGACTTTCCGGCCTGACCGCCCGATTCCTGATCGCCATGACGGTCCCGGGCATGGCGGCTTTCGGCGGGGGCGGCTGCGGCCCGACCCTGCGCATGGCCGGCCCGGCTTTGCACGCCCTGTTCGCCGAGCTGGACCGGACCGCCGAACCCGAATTCAGGCTGGTCTGCGCGAAATCCCGCGCCCTTGCCGGCCGCTGAGTGCGGCAGGCCGGTCACGAGCCGGAACAATCCCGCCGGTCTTTCCCCCGAGCCTCTTGACCCGCCAAATGCTGCGCGGCACCGTCCCGGCAGGTTTTTCGGGGGGCTACCCGTGCTGTTTCGCCGCTTGGCTATTGCCGCTTTCGCCGTTGCCGGCGTCCTGACCGGTGTCGCGCCGTCGGGCGCGGCGAGCTGGCTGGAGAAGAATTTCTGGATGAGCGGACCGCGCTACGACGCGCGCGTGCCGGCCTGCGACGACAGCGCGGCGCTGTGGAAAATGCAGCGCAATTTCGCCGTCAAGGAAAGCCGCTTCTGGAACTCCAACCTCACCATCGTGTCGATCGAGAATATCCGCGAGACGGCGTTCCGGCCCTGGGCCGAGAACACCATCCCGCGCCGCTTCTGCAGCGGCACCGCGACCATCTCCGATGGCGTGCGCCGACCGGTGCATTACGTGATCGCTGAAGATCTCGGGATGATCGGCGCGACCTTCGGCGTGGAATGGTGCGTGGTCGGGATCGACCGCAACTGGTCGTACAATCCGGCCTGCAAGATGGCGCAGCCCTGATTGTGGCCCCGCTCCATTTCCCTTTTGTTCTTGTCTTGTTCTCTCCGCCGCGCTACCCTCCGGCCCGTTCCATCCGGGTAAAGGGGCGTACCATGTATCCTGTCATGTCTCCCGCAACGGCCCGCGCCGCGGCCGCCGCCGCCATCCTCCTCGCCGCCGTAGGCCTCGCTTCGGCCCAGCAGCCCAAGCATGAATCGGGCAAGTTCGATTTCTATGTCCTGGCCTTGTCCTGGTCGCCGTCCTTCTGCGAGGCGGCGCGCGAGCGCAATCCCGAGCGGCGGCCGCTCGATCAATGCGGCCCGCGTCCCTATCACTTCGTGGTGCATGGGCTGTGGCCGCAATACGAACGCGGCTTCCCGCGCGACTGCGAAGTGCCGGCGCCGCGGCTGAACCGCGACATCGTCTCCTCCATGCTCGACGTGATGCCGTCGCCGCGCCTCGTCTACAATCAATGGGACCGGCACGGCACCTGTTCGGGGCTGAACGCGCAGGGCTATTTCGACGCCGTGCGCAGGGCGCGCGAGGCGGTGAAAATCCCGCCCGCCTACGAGCGGCTCGACGCGCCGCTGGCGACCGCGCCGGCCGAGGTCGAGGACGCCTTCGTCGCCGCCAATCCCGGCATGCCGCGCGGCGCCATCTCCATCACCTGCGACAGCAAGCGACTGAACGAAGTGCGCATCTGCATGACCAAGGACCTGCGCTTCCGCGACTGCCAGGAGGTGGAGCGCCGGTCCTGCCGCCGCGACAAGGTGGTGATGCCGCCGGTACGCGGCTGAGCGCAGCGCAGGCCGCGCTGGCGCCCGCCGGCGCGGCTCGCGTAGACAGAGGTCCGACACGCGCGGACCTGCGATGAATTACCGCCACGCCTTCCATGCCGGAAATTTTGCCGACGTCGTCAAGCACGCCGTGCTCTGGCGCATTCTCGCGCATCTGCTGAACAAGCCGGCGCCGTTCCGCGTGATCGACACCCATGCCGGTGCCGGCCTCTACGACCTGACCGGGGCGGAAGCGCAGCGCAGCCCGGAATGGCGCGAGGGCATCGCCCGCCTGCTCCCGCCGGACGGGTCGGGCGCGCTGCCGCCCGCGGCCGCGACGCTGATCGCCGGCTATCTCGATATCGTACGTGCCGCCAACAAACCCGGATCGCTCACCGCCTATCCCGGCTCGCCCCTGATCGTGCGCGCCTGTCTGCGTGCGCAGGACCGTCTCATCGCCTGCGAACTCGAACCGCAGGCGGCGGGCGCGCTGGCGCGGCATCTGCGCGGCGAGCGGCGCGCCAAGGCGATCCGCATCGACGGCTGGACCGCGCTGGCGGCCTATCTGCCGCCGAAGGAACGGCGCGGCCTGGTCCTGATCGATCCCCCCTTCGAGGCCGGCAACGAGTTCGAACGGCTGGCCGAGGGCCTGCTGGCGGCCTGGCGGAAATGGCCGACCGGGATTTTCCTCGCCTGGTATCCGATCAAGTCCGGCCGCGAGCCGGCAGACCTGACGCGCCGGCTCGCACGCGGCGGGCTCGGAAAGTCGTTGCGGGTAGAACTGCTTGCCCAGAGGCCGCCCGGCGACACGCGCCTGCGCGGTACCGGGCAGATCGTCGTCAACCCGCCCTGGCGGCTCGACGAGGAACTGCGCCTGCTGCTGCCTGCAATCGCCAAGCGCTTGAACGGGCATGCGAATGGCGCGGTGAACGTCGCGCCTTTCGGCGCCGCCGGCGCATGAGCGCGCGCATTTGTGCGCCGCCCGGCCGCGCGATTGGCGCGCAACGCCTCTTTCCAGTTCCGCGTCCTTGGGATTTACTGTTTGCACTGGCTTTGACGTTCCGCCTCCTTGAGGGGGGGCCGGCGGAGTGACGAAGGCCGTAAAGGGCTGAAGGCTTTCCCCGATCGTGAATGTCCGGCCGAGCCGCTGTGCCGCACGGGTGCACGGCGTGGCAATGCGGGGAAAAGGAGTTTGCCATGGCGCAAACTGGCGTTGTGAAATTTTTCAACGGCGAGCGCGGCTACGGCTTCATCAAGCCGGACGACGGCGGCCGCGATGTCTTCGTGCATATCACCGCGGTCGAGCAGGCCGGCATGAAGGCCCTGACCGAAGGCCAGCGCATCTCCTTCGATGTCGAACCCGACAAGAAGGGCAAGGGGCCGAAAGCCGTCAATCTCGTCGTCACCGGCTGAGCCTAAGCCGCAGGTCCGCCGGGCGACCGAGGCTTCGCGCGCCGCATCGCGGACGCGGAGGCAAGGCCTTTTGTCCGATCCTCCCGCGAGGTACCCCGCATGATGATTCTCCGCTCTTCGCCGCCGTCGCCGTTCGGCCGCAAGGTCAAGATCGCGGCCGCCATCCTCGGGCTCGACGGCGAGATCACGGTGGAGGCGAGCGACACCAACGATCCGGCGGATTCGCTGCGCGTGCAGAACCCGCTCGGCAAAATCCCGATCCTGGTGCTGGAGGACGGCAGCACGCTGTTCGATTCGCGCGTCATCGCCGAATATCTCGATCACCGCGCCGGCGGCGGCCGCATCATCCCGAAGGAGCCGGCGGCGCGCTTCGCGGTGCTGCGCATGCAGGCCTTGTGCGACGGCCTGCTCGATGCCTCGCTGCTGCAGGTCTATGAAGGGCGTTTCCGCGCGGAAGACAGGCGCGATGCGAAATGGACGGCCTACCAGGCCGACAAGGTGACGCGCGCGCTCGGCGTGCTGGAGACAGCCCCGCCCGGCCTCGGCGCGACGCCCGATCTCGGGCAGATCGCGCTCGCCTGCGCGCTCGGCTATCAGGACCTGCGCTTCAAGGGCACCTGGCGCGCCGGCTATCCGAAGCTCGTGGCCTGGCTCGACGAATTCGCCGCGCGCGTGCCGTCCTTCGCCAAGACCCGGATCGATCCCTGAAGCGGGACGATTTCAGCCTGCGGCGGCAAACTCGTCATGCCCGCGCTTGTCGCGGGCATCCACGTCTTGCTGAAGGGCCGGCAAAAAAAGGCGTGGATGGCCGGGACTTCGCCCGGCCATGACGAAAGGGCGGCACCTTTGCCGGCAAGTTCATGCAGCCAGCGCAAACCTGGAGTTATTTCGCGCAATTCAGGGTACCGGCGAGAGCGATTGCGGTGCCTCGACCCTGAAACCACCCGCCTCAGAACCGGTAGTTCACGCCGAAGCGGAAGACGTTCGATTCCAGCCCGTTATTGGTGCCGGTGATGGTGTAGGCCTTGTCGGTCAGATCGACATAGAGATATTCCATCTTCGCCGACCAGTTCTGGGTGAACCCGACTTCCAGGCCGAGGCCCGCGGTCCAGCCGAGATGCGTGTGGCTTTCGCTCAGCCCGAACGTCTCGCCCTTCACGCTGCCATAGGCGAGGCCGCCGGTGCCGTAGAGCAGGATGTTGTTGTAGGCGAAACCGGCGCGACCGCGCAGCGTGCCGAACCAGGGGTTGGAGAATTTCCACGGCGCGAACGTGTCTTCGGCGCCGGAAAGCTGGATGTCGGTCTCGACGCCGAGCAGGAACTGGTTGAACTGGAAATTGTAGCCGGCCTGCACGCCGCCCATGATGCCGGACGGGTCGGTCGGGTTGTTGGTGGTGCCGCCCCACTGATAGCCGACATTGAAGCCGATATAGGGACCGACCCAGGAATAGACCGCATAGGCGGCGGGCGGCGCGGAATAGGGCCGGTTGTAGCGCGGCAGATCCGCGGCATGCGCGGCGCCGGCCGCAAGCGCGACGACCGCCGCGACCGCATACTTCTTCGACATGG
>JBFWWQ010000250.1:0-5219 GCA_050246095.1 Pseudorhodoplanes sp. | reverse complement strand
TGAGGTGCTGGGCGTCGCCAGGACAGCCCAGGCCAAGGACATCAAGGCGGCCTATCGCAAGCTCGCCAAGAAGCATCACCCGGACCAGAACCAGTCTGATCCGAAGGCGAAGGAGCGTTTTGCCGCCGTCAACCAGGCCTACGAGATTCTCGGAGACGAGAAATCGCGGGGCGCCTTCGACCGCGGCGAGATCGACGCCGAGGGCAAGCCGAAATTCCAGGGTTTCGAAGCCGGTCCCGGCGGGCCTTTCGGCGGCTTCCGCCGCCAGCAGGCAGACGGCCCCGGCGGCATGCGCTGGGAATTCCGCGGCGGCGGTCCGGCAAGCGCCGGCGGCGATCCGTTTGGCGGCGGCGACATCTTCAGCGAGATCTTCGGCCAGGGATTCGGGCAGCGCGGCGGCCCGCGCCAGGCTCCGGCCGGCGCCGACCTGAACGTATCGCTGGACGTATCGCTCGAAGACGCGGCCTCCGGCGCACGCGTCACCGCGCTCTTTCCTGACGGGCGCAAGATCGCGGTCAAGCTGCCCGACTATGTCGAGGATGGCCAGGTCATCCGCCTGAAGGGGCAGGGCGACCAGATTCCGATGGGGCAGCCCGGCGATGCGCTGGTCAGGATCCGCTTCCGCCCGCATCCGCGCTATCGCGTCGAAGGCCGCGACCTGCACGCCGATCTCGACGTGCAATTGGCCGACGCCGTGCTTGGCGCCAAGCTGCCGGTCGAAACCCCCGCCGGCCGGCTCGCGGTAAACGTCCCGGCCTGGTCGAGCTCCGACAAGGTGCTGCGCCTGAAAGGCCGCGGCCTGCCGCTGAAGGGCGGCGGCCATGGCGATTTGTATGCGCATGTCCGCATCATGCTGCCGGAGGGCGGCGATGCCGATCTGGAGAAACTCGCCGCCAGCCGCCGCTCCTGATCTGAAGTCATTCCTGCCGTCGCTTGAAAAGTGTACACTTTTGTGTATCTTTATGCAGGTGGCGCCCACGGATGAACGGCCTGGATGCAGTTCGAATGGGATGAGCAGAAGCGCCGGCAGGTCATTCGACAGCGGGACGTCGACATCCTCTATGCCGCGTTGATTTTCGAGAGCGACGTGCTCACGCGCCTCGATGACCGACGCGACTATGGCGAGGAGCGGCTGATCTAGTTGGGGCTGGTCGAAGACGAATGTTTCGTCGTGGTGCATACGCGGCGGGAAGGTTCGATCCGCCTGATCACAGCTTGGAAAGGAGGCCGCGATGAGCGGACCGAATATGAAGCGGGCATCGCTCGCCGACATAAAGCGGATGAAGGAGAGCGGTGAGCTTCATCACGACCCTGACGCGCCCGAGGGCGAAAGCCTGGGGTCCGAGTTCTGGGCCAAAGCCCACGTGGAGATTCCAGGCAAGCCTCGCTCGGTTCATTTGAAGCTCGATCCGGAGGTGTTTGAGTTCTTTCATCGCCAGGCCGGAGGCAAGGGCCATCTGACCAGGATGCAGAATGTTCTGAAGGCGTATGTCAACGCACACAAATCATGATCCGCCGGTGGCGGTCCGGCCAACCGCCATGGCGTCTTTCCGCGCTTGAAGGCGCCGGATGCCTATGCGATAGGCTCCGCCATCCCGGCGAGAAACGGAGAATCGTGGATATGGCGGCTGGAAATGGGCTCATGGCCGGCAAGCGCGGGCTCATCCTCGGTGTCGCCAACAACCGCTCGATCGCCTGGGGCATAGCCAAGGCCTGCGCCGACCAGGGCGCCGAGATCGCGCTGACCTATCAGGGCGATGCTTTCAAGAAGCGCGTCGAGCCGCTCGCCGCGGAACTGGGCGCGCATCTGGCGGGCCATTGCGACGTGACCGACACCGCGAGCCTCGACGCCGTTTTCGAGGGCATCGGCAAGAAATGGGGCAGGCTCGATTTCGTCGTGCACGCCATCGCCTTCTCCGACAAGGACGAACTCGACGGCCGTTATGTCGAGACTTCGCGCGACAACTTCCAGAAGACCATGGACATCTCGGTCTTCTCTTTCACCGCCGTCGCAAAGCGCGCCGAACCGCTGATGACCGAAGGCGGTTCGCTGCTCACGCTCACCTATTACGGCGCCGAGAAGGTGATGCCGCACTACAACGTCATGGGCGTCGCCAAGGCGGCGCTGGAGGCTTCGGTGCGTTATCTCGCCGTCGACCTTGGCGGCAAGGGCATTCGCGTCAACGCCATTTCGGCCGGCCCGATCAAGACGCTCGCCGCGTCGGGCATTGGCGATTTCCGCTACATCCTGAAGTGGAACGAGTACAATGCGCCGCTGAAGCGCTCGGTCACCATCGACGAGGTCGGCTCGTCGGGCCTGTATTTCCTCTCCGACCTCTCGAAGGCGGTCACCGGCGAGGTGCACCATGTCGATTCCGGCTATCATGTCGTCGGCATGAAGGCGGTCGACGCGCCCGACATCTCGGTCGTCGGCAACGACTGACCTGTCAGGCTGCCGGCGGGAGCGCGACATATGGCGCGGACGCCGCCCATCTATATCCTGCGCCACGGCCAGACCGACTGGAACGCCGAAGGACGCCTGCAGGGCCAGACCGACACCGACATCAACGCGCGTGGCCGCCGCCAGGCCGACGCCAACGGCCGCCGCCTCTCGGCCCTGATTGGTGACGGGGCCGGTTTCGACTTTGTCGCCAGTCCGCTCAGGCGCACGCGCGAGACGATTGAGCGGGCGCGCACGGCGATGGGCCTGCCGCCCCTTGCCTATCGCACCGACCCGCGCCTGATGGAGTTGAACTACGGCGCCTGGGAGGGATCGACGTTGCCCGAGATCGAGGCGCGCGAAACCGGCATGCTGGCGCGGCGCGATCGCGACAAGTGGAATTTCCTGCCGCCGGGGCCGGGCGGGGAAAGCTACGCCATGCTTCGCGGCCGGGTGCAGCCATGGCTGGAATCGGTGACGGGTCCGACCGTCTGCGTCACGCATGGAGGCGTGGTCCGCGTCATCTTCGTTGCGATCGAAGGCATGCCTGAAAACAAGGCCGCGGCCCTGGAGATTCCCCAGAACCGCGTGCTCAGGCTGGAAAACGGCCGGCTCGACTGGCTTTGACGAAGCCGGCGGCGGGCGCGCCGAAAACTATTCCGACAGCTCCATGTCGGTGATCAGGTTCTCGCCGGCGATGGTGTCGTAGGCGAGCAGGATCTCCATGCCTTCCTTCAGGCTCTCGACGTCGAACTCGCCCGGCAGCTTGTAGGACTTGCCGTTGTCGAGCGTGATGACCGAGTTTTCCTTGTCGATCGCGGTGATCTGGCCTTCGGCCTCTGCGGCGAACGCGGCCGTCGAAATCAGCAATGCAGCGGCTGCGCCGATCAGGATACGCATGCTCGTCGTCCTCTCACTTGTCGTTCTGGCGGTTTTTTGGATGCGTGTGAGAAGAGCACCTAGGCGGGCATTTTGTCAAAAATAAATCCGCCCCTATGCGGCTCGGCCGGTTCTACGCGGCTGCTTGGCCGATGTGGAGCGCCCTGCTTGGGCAAGCCGGTAGGGTTGGACCAGCACTTCCGCCGGAATCGACCATGCTTGGGTGATCTTGGCCACCATGTCCATTGTCAGCTTCCGCTTGCGAAGCAGAACCTCTGATGCGCGCGAGCGAAAGCCAAGGATGTTCGCCAGATCGCTTTGCTTCAGACCAGCCATCTCCATGTAGCCTTCGATCGCCGCGACAGGGTCTGGCGCGACGATCGGGTGGTTCTTTTCTTCGTAAGCCTCAATGAGTGTGGCGAGCACATCGAACCGGTCTCCTTCGGCTGAGCCAGGCTGCGGCTGGCTCTCGAAATAATGGGTGATCTCGGCGATCGCCCAGTTGTAGTCGTCCTCGGTCTTGATCGGGCGGATGTTGTCCATCACACGGTCTCCGGATCGATCCTGTCATACTCGGCATGGGTGCCGACAAATTTGATCAGCACCCGCCTGAACGGATAGGCGATGTGCGCGACCAGCCGGTATTTGTTGCCGCCGATATCGAAGATAACGCGACTGTCCGCAACGAAATCGGCCGAGCGAAACATCGCCCTGACGTCAGCCGGTCCTTTCCAGTCGGCTTTGCCGACGGCGAGATACCATGCCGTCAAAGGGCCCTGAGCGCGGGGATGTCTTTCCCAGAAATCCCTGAGCGCTTTTCTGGCGATGATCTGCACGTCCACCGATAGCATGTTCCCAATTCGGGAACAAGGGGACCCGAGGTTGAACCGGATTTGACCGCCTCGGGAAACGCCAATAGAAGCCCGGCAGGCTTCGCCTGTTGGAATCCCGCATGTCGCACAACACCTTCGGCCATCTCTTTCGGGTCACGACCTGGGGCGAAAGCCATGGGGCCGCGCTCGGCTGCGTGGTCGACGGCTGCCCGCCGGGAGTCCGTTTCACGCAGGCCGACATCCAGGCCGAGCTGGACCGCCGCCGCCCCGGCCAGTCGCGTTTCGTCACCCAGCGGCGCGAACCCGACGCGGTCAAGGTCCTGTCCGGCTTCGTCGAGCAGGACGGGGCATTGGTCACCACCGGTACGCCGATCTCGATGCTGATCGAGAATGTCGACCAGCGCTCCAGGGACTATGGTGACATCGCGAAACAGTATCGCCCCGGCCACGCCGACTACACCTACGAGGCGAAATACGGCATCCGCGATTTTCGCGGCGGCGGGCGCTCTTCTGCGCGCGAGACCGCCGCGCGCGTCGCCGCCGGCGCGCTGGCGCGCAGGGTGGTGCCCGGCCTGAAAGTGCGCGGCGCCCTTGTCGCGATGGGCGGGAAGGCGATCGACCGCGGCCGCTGGGACTGGGACTTCGTCTCCGACCCGGAGAATCCGTTCTTCACGCCCGACCGCGACTCGGTCGCCGTGTTTGCCGACTATCTCGACGGCGTCCGCAAGGCCGGTTCCTCGGTCGGCGCCGTCATCGAGATCGTGGCCGAGGGCGTGCCGGCCGGGCTCGGGGCCCCGATCTACGGCAAGCTCGACCAGGATATCGCTTCGTTCCTGATGTCGATCAACGCGGTCAAGGGCGTCGAGATCGGCAACGGTTTCGAAGCCGCCCGCATCACCGGCGAGGAGAATGCCGACGAGATGCGCATGGGTGAGGACGGCCAGCCGGCCTTCCTGTCCAACCATGCCGGCGGCATCCTCGGCGGCATCTCGACCGGCCAGCCGGTGGTGGCGCGTTTCGCCGTGAAGCCGACCTCGTCCATCCTCACGCCCCGCCGCTCGATCGAC
>JBFWWQ010000249.1:0-5258 GCA_050246095.1 Pseudorhodoplanes sp. | reverse complement strand
CTTCACCCTGTGGTGCGTGAATCGCCGCCAATTTCACGCTGGCTGCGTAAACTTGGCGGCGTTGCTCGCACCTCAGGATGACGGATCAAGCGTTGCGCGGCGATTCGGTCTAGAAGCATCCGCTTTAGCGACACCGGCGGCACGGCAAGCATGGCGATGACGACGGCCAGCGCCCCGCAGACGAGGGCGCGCAGCCCGAAAAATTCACGCGAAGGACGCCGGAGCATGGCGGCGAAACACTCTCTTAAGATTCGGCAGCGGCGAAAAAATCCGGACGCGATTCGTTCTTTGCGAACGGAATGAAAACCGATGTGAACCTTGTTTCAGTCTGGGACAGATCGGGCGGCGGGTGCAATGCGAATCGCGTGTCACAGCCGCCGCAACCGCGGCTGCGGCGCCGGGCTGTCGGGCGGCGGCGCCGGAAGGCCCGAACCGCCGGGCTGCGCTGGCTGCGCGGGCGCGGGTGCGGTGAGCGCGCGCCAGCGTTCCACCTCGGCATCGGCGGCTCTCACGGCCTCGGCGGCGGACATCTTTTTCAGGCGCGCCTGGATGCCGGCCCGCAGAAATATCTTCAGCTCCTCCGGCACATGCGGCCAGAAACGGCCGAAGCAGGCCTGCGGATCGCCGGCACAGACGCCTGCGCGCCGGCATGCCGCATCGCAGACCTTCCAGAACCTGAGCAGACCGTTCAGCGCGCGCACGGCTTCGCGCTCCCTGCGCCTGCGTTCCCCGAATTCCCGCTCGAACCGCTCCGGGAATTTTCCGGCTTTGCGTTTGGGCATGCTTTCTCCCCCCGCGACGCCGGGCGTCCGGGTTTTCGCTGCGATGGCCCTCGCGCCGGAACGGGCGAGGGGGCGGAGCGCCGCGAGGCGCACAGCCGGTTTCCGCACCGTGAGGCGCGGCGCGCGCGGCTGACGCGACGCGCGCTCGCCTGGCGGCGCTCCGCCGCGGCGTTTCGATGCAGAACCGTGGTCCCGCACCGACTCCGGGCCGCGCTTGCGTGCGCAAGGCAAGGGCCTTGCGTCGTCCAGCGAGCTCCTCGCGCACGGGTCGTAATGCCCGTAGGGCGGGGTCCCGGAGCCACCCGGGAGCCCGGCTGACGAAGCCGGGCGCGCGGGCGCCGCACCCGCCCCGTCATCCGAACGTCACCGGTTGACGCCCTTCCACAGGCAGGTAATCGGACTATAATCCTATATAGGATTATAGTCAATAGCGGAAGGCCGCGGCGGGCGGGCCCGCGCAGGATTGCCGTGCTTGCCCATTCCGGGCATCGTCGGTCGCCATCGGGGGCCGGGCATAGGCATGATCGCGAAGCGGAACGGTGTTGCGCCGTGGATGGCGGGCGTCTCGGTGCTCACCGCGCTGATGGCGTTCGCCCTGTTTCCCCGGCTTCCGGCAAAGGCGCAGCAGCCGTGCAATCCCATCGTCGACGGCACCTATTGCACGACGCAGATGGGCAGCAGCCGGCCGGCCGCGGGCGGCGGCACCGGCATGCCGTCGATCGGAAGCATCGCCGCCGACATTTCGCCTGGCCAGGAGCGCGCGGCGACGCTCGGGGCGATCACCTTCCAGGGCAACGGCGCGCGCTGCATCGGCCTGCTGCGGCAAAGCAATTGCAAATGAGAAAAGCTCCCGTGCAAATGAGAAAAGCTCCCGTGCAAATGAGAAAAGCTCCCGTGCAAATGAGAAAATCCATGCGCAAAGCCACGTATCCTTTCGTCCTGACGATCGCGCTGCTGCCGGTTTCCGGCGGAACGGCCTTCGCGCAAGGCGAGCGCAACCGCAACATCGACCAATATGCGTGCAAGGACGTGATGCGCGACAGCGGCGCCAACCGCGATGTCGCGATCGCCTTCCTGCACGGCTACCTGCTGGGAAAATCCGCCGGCGCGAATTTCAGCCTCGACAAGATCCAGCGCGAGACCGATGCCTTCATCGAACGCTGCCTGGACAATCCGAACGAGAAGGCGGTCGACGCCATGACCGCGGTGAAGCGCTAAAGCACGCATGATCTCTTCCGAAAACCGTTTCCCACTTTTCGGGATCATGCCTTAGATTCGCGCGAACGCAGCGCAAGGGAGGCAGCGATGGCCAAGGGCGTCAGCTACATCAATCCGCCGGGCACCACCAAGCCGGTGAGCCCTTACAGCCATGCCGCGATCGTCGAAGGCGGGCGCATTGTGCATATCGCCGGCCAGGTGTCCGCCGACGGCGCCGGCAATACGATCGGCGCGGGCGATCCCAAGGCGCAGATCGAGCAGGTCTTCGCCAATATCGGGATTGTGCTGAAGGGGCTCGGCGCGGATTTCACCTGCGTCTGCGCGTTCACCACCTACATCGTCGGCACGGCGATGCGTGAGCCGTGGTTCGCCGCCCGCACGGAGGTCTACAAGCGCATCTATCCGGACGGCGCCTATCCGCCCAACACGCTCTTGATCATCGAGGGCCTGGCCAAGCCGGAATACCTGGTGGAGATTTCCGCCATCGCGCGGCTGCCCGACTGACGCGGCGGCGCCGATGCCGACCGGCACGCGCAACACCCCGGCGTCCATAGGTATGCAGGGCCACCGGGATACCCGCAATGGGTGCGGGCGGTCGTGTCAGGCGTAGAAATAAAACAGCGCGCCGATGAGGAATGTGCCGGCGCAGAGCGCCAATGCCAGCGGCAGCAGGCGCCCGCGCACCCCCAGGATCAGCGCCGGCAGCGCACACAAAGCGAGGGGAATGCTGCCGAGAATGGCCGCCGCGACCGCGATCTTGCGTCCGAGCGCGTCGCCGGAAGCCGTGTGGACCGCGAAAAACCCGACATACAAAGCCAGCAGCAGGCTTTGCAGCCCGGCCACGACGATCACCAGGATGCGCAGGATAGGGCGGCGGGGGGTATCGGTCATGGCGCGTAGCCTCATAGCGAATCCGGCGACACCGCGCGAGCCGGCCTGTGCGCCCAGTCACGGTCGCGGAGGCGGGCACCGCCGATAACGCGGGCTCAACAGAGAAAGGGACCGCGCATGGATCAAGCAACCCGCCTGAAATATGCCAGCGCCTTTGTCGGTGTGTTCTGGACGATCGGCATGGTGTGGCGGTCGGGCTCGCCCGACCCGGTGAACGTGGTCGTTCTCGCGGTCTGCGGCGCGGCCTTGGCATACCTCTGGCATCGCTTCATGGGCCGCTATCTGCGCTGGGCGGAGAAGCGGCAGGGCCGGGGACCGCGCTGAAAACCGCGACCCTGTGCGATCCGGCGGCTGTCGCGCGGCGCGCGGGGGTGTATGATCGTTCCTTCGCGGCCGCGCTTTCGCGGCGCCTGTGACGGGGGATTTGAAAATGCGGTTTTCTCGGGGTCTTCGGTTTGCCATCGTGGCGCTGTTCGCGCTGGTGGGCGCCAGTCTGGCCACTCCGGCCGATGCGCAAGGCAGCATCCGGATCACCGTCGCCAAAGGCGGCTGGGTGATCGGCGGTTCGCTCGGCAGCGGCACGTTGCGGCTCGGCGGGCGCTCGTATCCGCTCAATGTCGGGGGCCTCAGCGCGGGCCTCGTATTCGGCGGCTCGGTCACCGAATTCACCGGCTCGGTGAGCAACATCCGCGTGCCGTCCGACATCAACGGCGTCTACGGCGCGGTCGGCGCGGGCGGTGCGGTTGTCGGCGGCGTGCGCGTCATCACGCTGCGCAATTCGCGCGGCGTCACGCTGCGGCTGCAGGGCGCACAAATCGGCCTGATGGCCAATCTCGACCTCTCCGGCATGTCGATTTCGCTGCGGTAAACCAAAAAACGCCGGCCGCGGTCCGCTTCGGCCGAATTGGATCGCGGTCCGGCATCCGCCGCAGGAGGTCGCGGAACGGCGCCGGTCGCGCCGGCCGGCCGCGCCGTCCTTCCCGGCCTGAAGGAGAGCGAAGTAAGCCATGATCTGGGACCATATCCATCTGCGCAGCCCCGACCCGGAGGCGACCGCGCAATGGTTCGAGCGCATGCTCGACGCCGAACTGATCCGCAGCATCGAGCAGGGCAGGCCGCGCGTCGACGTGCAACTCGGCGGACAGAAAATCTTCATCGCCCCGGTCGGCCCGCAAGACGGCGTCAATCCGCCGCCGGTCACGCCGTGCCAGGGGCTCGACCATTTCGGATTCGCGGTGAAGGACATCGACTCGGTGGTCGCCGAACTCAGGCGCAGGGGCGCGGAGTTCAGCAAGGAGCCGCATTCGCCGCGGCCGGGCATCCGCATCTGCTTCCTGCGCGGGCCGCAGGGCATCTCGATCGAACTGCTCGAACGCGACGCGAAATACGCCTGACGCACCGGCAACCCCGCGCCGGCCCGGCCGTCCGGATCAGTCCGCAATCCCGGCCTGGTCCGCGACCACGGTGGCGAAGCGGTCGGCCAGCGCGGCGAGCGCGTTGCGCTTGACCTCGGCCGCGCCCAGCGTGCCGCCGCCCAGGGCGTCCGGCAGATCGCGCGTGGCGGTGGCGGCGGCGACCACGGTCGGCTTCAGTCCGAGATCGATCGCCGCGCGCGCCGTCGCCTCCACGCACATATGCGTCGCGAAACCGGCCAGGATGATCTCCTTGCGGCCGGTCGCGTCGAGCGCCTCCTTCAGCGTGGTGCCGGCAAAGGCGTTCGGCAGCCCCTTCTCGATCACCGTTTCGCCGGCGGCGGGTGCGGCGCGCGGCGAAATGACGAAGGAATTCGTCGCCGGGTCGAACAGCCCGCCGGCCCGGCCGCGATGCTTGACGTGGATCACCGGCGTGCCGGCCTTGCGCGCGCGCGCCAGCAGCCTGGCGATTTCCTCCAGCGCCGCGTCGACGCCGGCGAGCGGCAGCCTGCCGGTGGTGTATTCCTGCTGCGCGTCGACCACCACCAGCGCGGCGGAAGCCAGCGTTGCGGGCACGGGCGCGGCGCCCGCCATCTGCAGAAGGGTCTTGGCCGACATCGCATTCCTTCGCAGGCCGCAAAAAACCGGACACTAAAAAACGGACACCGGAGAGGGCCTTGCTCTCCGGTGTCCGCCACCGCGTGGATGGGCGTTGTTGTTCCCGACTTCGAACTCAGAAAGCCCCCAGCAGCACCGCGCCGACGAACATGAAGGCGACGCAGGCGGCCAGGACATTGAGTCTCAAGGCAAGGTCCACCTTGGCCTCCCTTTGCTGGCTGACCCAAGACTAGCAGAAGCCGCGATCGGCTCGAAGCGGGAAACGCGCCAAGCGGGAAAAAGTGCCGTGCCTGTGGATGAAAGATAATGGCTTGAACGAAAAAGGAAAATTGCCGTT
>JBFWWQ010000248.1:0-5276 GCA_050246095.1 Pseudorhodoplanes sp. | reverse complement strand
ACCCAGCCCTCGAATCTGCAGGACCTCGCGGCCTTTGCCGGATTGCTGCTGAAGACGACGCGCTACGCGCGCGCCGGCCGGCGCCTCACCGTGACGAGCGTGCTGGTCATGCTGGTGCTCGGCCTGTCGCCGCTCGGGGCATGGTCGGTGCGCGTGCTGGAAAACCGCTTCCCCGCCTGGGACGCTTCGCGCGGCGCGCCCGACGGCATCGTCATCCTCGGCGGCTCGATCAGTCCGGAAGTGTCGGCGGCGCGCGGCGAAACCTCGATGGGCGCCTCGGCCGAGCGCCTCACGGTGATCCCGGAACTCGCCCGCCGCTACCCGCAGGCGCGCATCGTGTTCACCGGCGGCAATCCGAATTTGTTCGGCGGTCCGCCGGAGGCCGATTACGTGACGCCTTTGCTGGAAAGCTTCGGCCTGCCGGCGGGGCGCGTGCTGATCGAGCCGCGTGCGCGCAACACCGAGGAGAATGCGACGTTCACCAAGGCGCTGGTGAACCCGAAGCCGGGCGAGCGCTGGCTGCTGGTGACCTCGTCGTGGCACATGCCGCGCGCGGTCGGCGTCTTCCGCAAGGCCGGCTTCGCGATCGAGCCGCATCCGGTCGACTGGGTCTCGACCGGTGCCACGCTGTGGCCAGGCTTTCCGCGATCGGTCGCCACCGGATTGGCCGGCATCGACGAGGCCTCACACGAATGGATCGGCATGCTCGCTTACTGGCTGAGCGGGCGTTCCTCCGAACTCTTCCCCGGTCCGCGGGCGCCTAGTCCTGGTGCGGCAGACCGAGGCGATAGACGCCCTTGAAACTGCGCGGATCGGCCGGCTTGCCCTTGCGGTAGATCACGACGCGGCCGGCTTCGGCGAGCGCGACGGCGACGCGCCGGATCGGCTGCATCAGCGGTCCCCAGCCGTCGGGCTTGTCGCCGCCGAGCGCGCGCGCGGCCTCGCTCGGACACACGGTCTTGCCGCGGCCGCGTTCGGCGGCGAGCCGCAAAATCGTCTCCGCGATGGCGGCAGGCTCGACCGGCCGGGGCGCGCCCGGATCGACGGCGGCGACGGGCGGGTCGTTTACCATTTGTTTACCATCCTGGATTCCAATACCCGAGTCGCGTCGTCACGAGAGGGGGTCTGATGTCGCTCGACAATCCACCGCATTTGCCGATTCCGGCCAATATCGCCGCGCTCGATGCGCGGGCGGAATCGGATGCGAAACTCGCGCGGCTGGAGACGGCCTTGCTCACGGTCGCCGTCATCATCACCATCGGAACGACCTCGGTGCTGTCAATCCTGGTGGCGCTGGTCTGAGCTTCCGGCGATATCGAGGGCGCGGCGCGAGTCGGATGCGAATTGCCGCCGCCACATCACCGCGACGACCGCGGCCGTGGTCGCCATGAACACGAATGGCCCGATCAGCCAGCCGAGATAGCCGAGCGCGAAGAAGAACGCGCGCTGCCCGCGATTGAAGTGGCGCCCGGCGGTCGCGAACAGGGCGCCGGTGCGCGCGGCGTGCAGCTTCGCGGCGTCGGTGTCGCGCCGATCCTGCGGCGGCATCGCCCCGATCATGATCGCCACATAGTTGAATAGCCGGTACGACCAGGCGAACTTGAAGAAGGCGTAGACGAAAATCACCACCAGCCCGATCGTCTTCAATTCCCACAACGCGCGCGAGGAGCGGATGCCGAACGGCAGCGCGGCGGTGATGCTGACGAGATCGTCGGTGGCGTTCATCAGCGTCAGCGCGCCGCCGATCGCAAGCAGGGAGGTCGAGGCGAAGAACGCGGTACCGTTCTGCAGCGATGCCATGATCTGGGTGTCGACGATGCGCACCTCGCGGTTGAGCAGTTCCTGCATCCAGATTTCACGGTAGCCGTCCATGCGGGCGTTGAGCCCGCTTCTGCCGTGCGGGGTCAGTTCCAGCGCGGTGTGATAGCCGAACCAGACGACGAGGAAGAACAGCAGCGCGGCGATGTCGAGGGTGGATACGATGGTCATGGCGATCCGCGGGCGGTTCCGGATGGTGGCCCAGGCGGCCCGCGGGCGAAACATCCCCGTGGTGACGGCACCCCGATTCGTGTTATACTACTAAAGTCGTATACGGCCCCGCGGCGGGCCGGTAATGCCGGGTTTTGCGCCCGACGGCCCTCCGCACCCGGAACGCATGGAGGGAAATATGGCGACGCATACCGAACACCATCAGGAGTCGCAGCCCCAGGAATCCACCCTGTCCACCGTGTTGTGGCTCGGTGGCGCACTCTTCGCGGTCGTGCTGGTCGCGATCTATGCGGCCATGTGAGAAGCGGGACTTTGGCGTGACATGCCTGGGCGGCGCGTCCTGACGGCGCCGCCCCATTCCGGTTCGTGACGCATGCTTGACCTGCCGGGCCGCCGCCTCGACAGTGCGGCCGGGAGGTCTCATGCCACAGACCATCACGACCTCGGTGCATGCGCTCGTCGAGGCGGCCGAGAAGGAAATCGAGACGCTGACGGTCGAGCAGGCCAGCGCCATGCTCGGGCGCGGCGACGTGACCTTCGTCGACATCCGCGACATCCGCGAATTGCAGCGCGACGGGCGCGTGCCCGGCGCGTTCCACTGTCCGCGCGGCATGCTGGAATTCTGGATCGATCCGCAGAGCCCCTACTACAAGGAGGCTTTCGGAGCCGACAAGCGCTTCGTGTTCTTCTGCGCCGGAGGCTTGCGCTCCGCGCTCGCGGCGCAGACCGCGCAGCGCATGGGGTTGCAGCCGGTCTGCCATATCCGCGGCGGCTTCGGTGCCTGGAAGAAGGCTGGCGCGCCGGTCGAACTTCCCGAGCCCGCCAAGGTCAAGGGCTGAACGCTCCAGCTCCAGGGGCCGGCCGGCTCCATTCCGCACCCTGATCGTTCCGATCAACACAATTGGCTTGCGCCGGCTGTGCGCGCCGCCGCACGTTTGGCCGCGCAAAGGGGGAATGGCGATGGCGATGGCGATGAAGCTGATTGTCGGCAACAAGAATTATTCGTCCTGGTCGATGCGCCCGTGGCTCGCGATGCGGGTGCACAACATCGATTTCACCGACGAGGTGATCCCGCTTTACCAACCGGGAAGCCATGAAAGGATTCTGGCCTATTCGCCGAGCGGCAAGGTGCCCTGCCTGATCGACGGCGAGGTGGCGGTGTGGGAGACGCTGGCGATCCTCGACTATCTCGCCGACAAGTTTCCCGCCTTGCCGCTATGGCCGCAGGACCCGAAGGCGCGCGCGCTGGCGCGCGCGATCGCCTCGGAAATGCATGCCGGGTTCGGCCCCTTGCGCAGCCATTGTCCGATGAACATGCGCCGCGATCCGGCAAAGCCGCGCCCGCTGACGCCGGCGGTGCAGGCGAATGTGGAGCGGATCGAGGCGATCTGGCGCGAGGCGCGCGCCCGCTTCGGCGGCGGCGGCGCGTTTTTGTTCGGCGGATTTGGCAACGCGGACGCGATGTATGCGCCGGTCGTGTCGCGGTTTGCGAGCTACGGCATCGGGGTCGGCGACATTGCGCGCCGCTACATGGACGCGGTCATGGCGCTGCCGGCGTGGCAGGAATGGGAGCGCGCCGGACGCGCCGAACCCTGGGTGATGCAGGACAACGAGGTCTGAACGAAGCCGCTCACGGCGGACTGTGCCGCTCCGGCAGCGGTCCGCGCAGCAGCCAGGTGACCGAGGCATAGGCGCCGGCCCAGGAGCCGATGGCGGCGAACACGACGTAGATCGCATTCTCCGTGTAGCTGATCACCGCGAAGGCGGACAGCATGTACCAGATGGCGCTCCAGTTCGCCGCGCGCACGCGATGCCGCGCGCCGACCGCGGCGTTGAAGAACACATAGGCGGCGTCGGTCGCAGCGGTCGAGGCCAGCACGCCGAGCGCGAGCAACGGATTGATGTTGCCCAGCGCGAATTTGCCGAGCTCGATCCCCTGGGCGACCAGCATTCGTTCCACTCCTGTTCCGCGGTTCCGTCATGGAACGCGCCGATGGCTCCGCCTTTCTAGCCGTGCGGGCGCGGCGCGGCACGCCTGTCCACGCCATTGCCTATGGTGGGTTCGGGCCGCGCGGGGCGATCGAAACCGATTCGACCACCGAAAACGGCGATGTGCACCCCGATGCCGCGCAAACAGAAAACCCGGCCGCGGGGCCGGGCTTCCCGCAGGCGGCCGGGAGTACATCCGTCCGCGGTCGCCTGCTTCGATCTGCTGCTAGCAAATCCCTGTGACAATGCCGTGACGGGCGCGCGGCAGCGCAAGCCTGACGGCCGCGAAGCGTTCGCGCCGGCGCGCGGGCTTCCGTGCGGAGAAAGTCGCTCGGGTTACTTCGCGGCGGTGACGACGATTTCGACCAGATGCGGCGGCTCGAGCGCGACGCCGAGGCAGGCGCGCATGGGCGGGTTCTTCATGTCCACCCATTCGTCCCAGGCGCGGTTCATCTCCGGCTTCATCGCAATGTCCGCGATATAGACGATCGCCTGCAGGATACGGCTCTTGTCGGTGCCGCAGAGCGCGAGGCTCTCGTCGATGCGCGCCAGCGCATGGCGCGTCTGCGCGTAATAGCCGGGGGCCGGATCGGGCGAGACCGCTACCGTGAAAACCAGATTCTCGAAGGTCACGGCGCGGCTGCGGGTCGGGGTCAGTCCGGGAAAGCGGGCGATCATGGCGGCTCCTGGTCGGGGCGACGATGCGTAATATCGGGTAAGCGGATAGTGCGGCCGTCGACAACTGCATCACAACTTGCCGCTGTGATCGACGGCGTATCGGCCGGCTGGTAATTTTTCCCGCTTCGCGAGTCGATGTCCGGCCGCGGGCTTATTGGGGGCACCGATGATTTCGAGAAAGCTGCTCGCCGAAGCGTTCGGCACATTCTGGCTGGTTCTGGGCGGATGCGGCGCCGCCGTCATCTCCGCCGCGTTTCCGCAGGTCGGCATCGGATTGCTCGGTGTCGCCTTCGCGTTCGGCCTCACCGTGCTGACGATGGCCTACGCGGTCGGCGGCATTTCCGGCGGTCATTTCAATCCCGCGGTGTCGCTCGGCCTGATGACCGGCGGGCGTTTCGCCGCCGCCGATCTCGTTCCCTACTGGATCGCGCAGGTTGTCGGCGCCATCCTGGCGGCGCTCGTCCTCTATCTCATCGCCAGCGGCAAGGCGGGATTCAATCTTGGCGCCGGACTTGCGTCCAACGGCTACGGCGCGCATTCGCCGGGCGGCTATTCGCTGCTTTCCGGTCTCGTCACCGAGATCGTCATGACCTTCTTCTTCCTGCTGATCATCCTCGGCG
>JBFWWQ010000247.1:0-5313 GCA_050246095.1 Pseudorhodoplanes sp. | reverse complement strand
ATCGTGGTGCTGGGCGGGATGGGCTCGGTCCCCGGTGCCCTGCTCGGCGGCCTGTTCGTCGGCGTGGTGGAGAGCCTCTCGGGATTCTATCTCGGCGAGTCGCTCGGCCAGATCGGCATTTTCGTGATGTTCATTCTGGTCCTGCTGTTCCGTCCGACCGGCCTGTTCGGAGCGCGGGCATGAGGATGCCGGGCTATCTCTCCATCGTGGCGGTGGTTGCGGCTTTGGCTTTGGTGCCGCTCGTGACGGCTTCCAACGTCACGCTCAATTTCCTCATCACCGCGCTTCTGGTCGCGCTGGTCGGCCAGGGCTGGAACGTGCTCGGCGGCTATGGCGGGCAATATTCGTTCGGGCATGCGGCGTTTTTCGGAACCGGCGCCTATACGACCGCGGTGCTGCAGGTGCAGTTCGGCGTCAATGCGTGGCCGGGCTTCGCCATCGGGATCGCCGCCGGCGCGGCGGTCGGCGCCGCGATCGGATTTCTCACCTTCCGCTCCGGCCTGAAAGGATCGTATTTCGCGCTGGTCACCCTGGCCTTCGCGGAAGTGCTGCGGATCGTGGCGAGCGTCGCGCCGATCACCGGCGCGGGCGTGGGAACGCTGATCAAGCTCGACCTGCGGCCGGAAGCCTTCCAGTTCCAGAGCCGCGCGGCGTTCTACTGGATCATCCTCGCGCTGGTGGCTTTGTCGCTCGTGATCGTGCGCATGATCGAGAATTCGCGCTTCGGCGCGCGGCTGGTCGCGGTGCGCGAGAACGAGGATGCGGCCCGCGCGCTCGGCGTCGATGTGATGACGACCAAGCTCGGCGCCATGACCGTCTCGGCGGCGATGACGGCGGCTGGCGGCTGCTTCTACGCGCAGTATTTCCTGTTCATCGATGCCGGCATCGCTTACGGCCCGTGGATATCGGTGGAGGCGCTGCTCGCGCCCATCATCGGCGGTGTCGGGACGATCTACGGTCCGCTGCTCGGCGCGCTGGTGGTGAAGAGCCTGGGCGAGGCCGCCAAGCACATCACCGGCGCCGCGCCCGGTCTCGATCTCATCATCTACGGTGCGGTGCTGGTGCTGGTCGTCTGGTTCGCCCCGCGCGGCATCGCGGGATGGATCGCGCGCATCCGGCCGCCGCGGCACGACAAGCCGGCCCGGAATCTGGAAGGGCGCGCGCATGGCTGAAACGCTGCTCGCCGTCCGCGGCATCTCCAAGCGCTTCGAGGGATTGCTGGCCGTGAGCGATGCCTCGCTGGCAGTCGAGAGCGGACGCATCACCGCGCTGATCGGCCCGAACGGGGCGGGCAAGACCACGCTGTTTGCCATCATCGCCGGCTTCCTGCGGCCGAGTGCCGGACAGGTCGTCTATCGCGGGCGCGACATCACCGGACTGCCGCCGCACCGGCTGGCGCATGCGGGCATCGCGCGCACGTTCCAGATCGTGCAGCCTTTCGCGGGACTGAGCGTGCGCGAAAACATTGCCGTCGGCGCGCATCTGCACGTCGCCGCGCGCCGCGCCGCGCTGGAGGCCGCGCAGCAGACCGGCGAGGAAGTCGGGCTTGAGCCGGTGCTCGACATGCCGGCCGGCAGCCTCACGGTTGCCGGCCGCAAGCGGCTCGAACTCGCCCGTGCGCTGGCTACGCGCCCCGCCTTGCTGCTGCTCGACGAGGTTCTTGCCGGCCTGACGCCCTCGGAAATCCGCGACATCGTCCCGGTGATCCGCGCCATCCGCGATCGCGGCGTGACGATCCTGATGATCGAGCACGTCATGCAGGCGGTCATGAGCCTGTCGGAGCAGGTCTTCGTCCTCTCCGAGGGCCGTATCATCGCGCAGGGAGCGCCGGCGGAGGTCGCGGCCGATCCGAAAGTGATCGAGGCCTATCTCGGCCACGGGGCGGCGCGGCGCTTTGCGGCGGGAGGTGGCCATGTCCACTGAAAAGCTGCTCGCCGTCGCCGGGCTGCAGGCCGGTTACGGCGAAACCGAAATCCTGCGCGGCATCGACCTCACCGTCGGCCGCGGCGAAATCGTCGCCGTGCTCGGCTCCAACGGCGCCGGCAAATCGACGCTCAACCGCGCCATTTCCGGCGTGCTGCGCGCGCGTCGCGGCACCGTCGCCTTCGCCGGCGAGGCGATCGAGCGGCGCAGCGCGGCCGCGATCGTGGCGCGCGGGCTCGTGCATGTGCCGGAGGGCCGGCGCATTTTCCCGAACCTGTCGGTGCACGAGAATCTCGATCTCGGCAGCTATCGCCGCGCCGCGGCCCGGCGCACGCAGAACCGCGAGCGCGTCTATGGCATTTTCCCGCGCCTGCGCGAACGGCAACGGCAGCGCGCCGGCACGCTGTCGGGCGGCGAACAGCAGATGCTGGCGATCGGTCGCGGCCTGATGGCGGAACCGCAGCTCATCATTCTCGACGAGCCTTCGCTCGGCCTGTCGCCGCTCCTGGTCGAGGAATTGTTCGACCTGATCCGGCGGCTGAATGCCGAGGGCCTTTCCATTCTGCTGGTCGAACAGAATGTGGTGCAGAGCCTCGATCTGGCGCACCGCGCCTATATTCTCGAACACGGGCGGATCGTGATGTCGGGCACGGCCGAGACGATCCGCAACGATCCCGAGCTCAAGCGCGCCTATCTCGGAATGTGAGGGATGGCATCATGACCAGTCTCAAGACCCGCCTGTCGCAGAAGCCGATCGTGGTCGCGCCGGGCATCTACGATGCGCTGACCGGCCTGATCGCGACCTCGGCCGGCTTCGGCACGCTGTATGTGTCGGGAGCGGGCATCGCCTATGCCAGGCTCGGACGGCCGGATATCGGGCTGGTGAGCGTGAGCGAGGTGATCGATACCGTCGCGCTGATCCGCGACCGCACCGATGCCAGCCTCATCGTCGATGCCGACACCGGATACGGCAACGCGCTCAATGTCGAGCGCACCGTGCGCCATCTCGAACGCGCCGGCGCCAGCGCGATCCAGCTCGAGGACCAGAGCTTTCCCAAGCGTTGCGGCCATCTCGACGACAAGTCGCTGGTGGGCGCGCAGGAGATGGCCGGCAAGATCAAGGCGGCGGTGGACGCGCGCCGCTCCGCCGAAACGCTGATCGTCGCGCGCACCGACGCGGTCGCGGTGGAAGGGTTCGAGCGCGCCATCGACCGCGCCGGGCTGTATCGCGAAGCGGGCGCCGACATGCTGTTTGTCGAGGCCCCGAAGGCGCGCGACGAGCTCGCGCGGGTGACGGCTTCGCTCGGCGGCACCCTGCCGCTGATGGCCAACATGGTCGAAGGCGGGAAGACGCCGGCCTTGGCCGCGGCAGAGCTCGAGGCGCTCGGTTTCGCGCTGGTGATCTTCCCCGGCGGAATCGTGCGCGCGCTGGCCAAGGCCGCGGGCGATTTCTATGCATCGCTCGCGGCGCACGGCTCGACTGAGCCGTTCCGCGCCCGCATGCACGACTTCGAGTCGCTGAACCGCCTGCTCGGCACTTCCGACATGCTGGCGCGCGGCAAGCGTTACGAGGCGCCGGAATTGCCTTCCGGCCTGAAATCCGGCGGCAAACGATGACGCTGGACCCGGTCACGCTGGCGGTCCTGAACGGCCGTCTCGTCCAGATCGCGGACGAGATGGACGCGACCCTGTTCCGCTCCGCATTCAATCCTATCATCGCGGAAGCGCACGACGCCTGCCACGGTCTCTATCACGCGCAGACCGGGGCAACTTTGGTGCAGGGCACGTCCGGCCTGCCGATCTTCGTCGGCGCGATGGCCTTTGCGGTGAAGGCGGTGATCGACAAGGTGAAGCTGGACGGACCGCCTTCGCCCGGCGACACCTATATCTTCAACGATCCCTACGACGGCGGCACGCACCTGAACGACTTCCGCCTGGTGCGCCCGCTGATCTTTCAGGGCGAGATTTTCGCCTGGCTGGCGTCGGTCGGGCACTGGCTGGATGTCGGCGGCAACGTGCCGGGAAACTTTAACGCCAAGGCCACGGAGAGCTTCCAGGAAGGATTTCGCATCCCGCCGGTGAAGCTGGTGCGCGGCGGTACCGTGCAGCAGGACATTCTCGATATTCTCGCGGCCAATTCGCGGCTGCCGCAATCCAACTGGGGCGATCTCAACGGCCAGCTCAATGCGCTCGACCTCGGCGAGAAGCGCATGCACGTGCTGCTGCAGGAATACGGCGCCGGCACCGTGACCGCCGCGTTGCAGGCACTGAGCGGACGCGCGGAGGCGCTGATGCGCGCCAACATCGCGGCCTTGCCGGCCGGGACTTACACCTACGACGATTTTCTCGACAATGACGGCGTGACGGATGCGCCGCTGCGGATCGCGCTCGATCTCACGATCGCGGGCGACCGCATGACGCTGGATTTCTCGCGCTCGTCGCCGCCCTGCGACGGGCCGCTGAACATCGCGCGTTCGACGGCGGTGGCCTGCTGCTATGTCGCGCTCAAGCATATCTTCACCGACGTGCCGGCCAATGCCGGCTGCCTCGCGCCGATCACCTTCGTCATTCCGGACAGCACCTTGCTCGGCGTGTCCGCGCCCAAACCGGTCGGCGGTTATACCGAGACCATCCTGCGCGTGATCGACACGATTTTCGGCGCCTTCGCCAAGGCCGCGCCGGAGCGCGCCAACGGCTCTCCTTTCGCGACCATCAATGCGCTGTCGCTGTCGGGATGGCGCGAGCACGGACGGCGCTGGGTGATGTTCTGCTTCTTCGGCGGCGGGCTGGGCGGCAATCCCGCGGGCGACGGCCTCAATCACGGCAACAATCCGATTTCGACCGCCACCATCCCGCCGGCGGAGATCCTGGAATCGCTGTATCCGGTCATGTTCACGCAATGGGCGCTGCGACCCGATTCCGGCGGTCCCGGGCGGCACCGGGGCGGTCTCGGCGCGATCTACGAGATCGAGGCGCTGGCCGCGGGCGATACCGACGTGTTCCTGCTCGGGGAACGCGGAAAATTTCCACCATTCGGCGTGGCCGGCGGGGGCGCGGCCAAGCTCAACCGCTTCTTCTACGAGAGCGCGGGAGGCGAGCTTACGCCGCCGCTGGTCTCCAAGATCACCGACGTGAGAATCTGCAACGGCCAGAAGGTGCGGCTGGAGACGCCGGGCGGCGGCGGCTATGGCGATCCGAAGCGGCGCGACCCGGCGCTGGTGCAGCGCGACGTGGCGCTCGGCTATGTATCGCGCGACGCCGCGGCCACCGATTACGGCGTGATCCTGCGCGCGGACGGGACGCTGGACGTGGCCGCGACCGCGGCCCGCCGCGGCGGGCAGGCGGCATGAGCGCGACGCGCCCCAGCGTCGTCGGCGTCGATGTCGGTGG
>JBFWWQ010000246.1:0-5320 GCA_050246095.1 Pseudorhodoplanes sp. | reverse complement strand
GCGCGCATAGGAGTCGGCGCGGTTGACCTAAGCCGTGACATCCTTGGGAACGAGCCGGATCGCGGCATCGAAATCGGCGATGGCGAAGCTGGTGTCCTTCTACTCCAGGAAGGCGCGGCCGCGCTCGTTGTAGAAGCGCCCCTGGCTGTCATCGGCCATGATCGCACGGTCATAGTCGTTGACGGCGCGCCAGAAGTCGCGCTTGCCGTGCCAGGCCTTGCCGCGGTTGAAGAGAATTTCGGCGGTCTTCGGCTTGCGCGCGAGCGCCTCGTCGAAATCGGCGATGGCGTTGTCGAATTCGCCGCGCTGCGCATAGGCGATGCCGCGCTGCAGGTAGGCCGCGGCGGGGTCGCCGCCCTTGCCGCCGGCCGCGATCACGGTGTTGCAACCGGCGATCACCTGATCGGCTGCGCGCATGCTGCTCTGGCACATGTCCCAGGCCGCATTGGACTGCGCGGCGAGCGGTGTGACGGTGCCGGCGCACAAGAGCGCGGCAAGCGCAAGCCGCCGCGAAACGGAGAAGACGGGGGAGGCGATCGACGCGGTCATGGTTGACTCCGCTCAGCCAACATGGGTTCGGGCTTGCGTCCTGTGGATTGGTCGCTGGGACGCGGCGGCAGGTTCGCCGATCCGGGGGGGCCTGACTGTGAGCGCCATCACATTGTCGAAAACCCGCTAAAATGGCCGAAAACGGGGGGACGCCGCTTGCTCCTGCGGACCGGCATGATATCCACCCGCGCCAACCCCGATTCCGGCGACATGCTTGAGGCATCGGGACCGGACAGGTAATGTTGGCAATGGAACAGCCCAAAAACACGAACGGCAACGGCGCCCCGCGCGAGGCGCTGACCTTCGACGACGTGCTGCTGCAACCCGGTCTTTCGAACGTGCTGCCGTCGGAGGCCGATATCCGCTCGCGCATCACCCGCGACATCGCCCTGAACATCCCGATCGTCGCCTCCGCGATGGACACCGTCACCGAGGCGGGGATGGCGATCGCGATGGCGCAGGCCGGCGGCATCGGCGTCATCCACCGCAACATGGAGCCCGCCGAGCAGGCCGGGCAGGTGCGGCAGGTCAAGAAATTCGAATCCGGCATGGTGGTGAACCCGCTCACCATCGCGCCTTCCTCGACGCTCGCCGACGCGCTGGAATTGATGAAGTCGCATTCCATCTCCGGCATCCCGGTGGTGGAGGGCGGCGGCAACGGCAATGCCGGCAAGCTCGTCGGCATCCTCACCAACCGCGACGTGCGCTTCGCCACCGATCTGCGGCAGAAGGTTTCCGAACTGATGACCAAGGACCGCCTGGTCACGGTGCGCGAGGGCGTGCGCCAGGACGAGGCGAAGAAGCTCTTGCACCAGTACCGGATCGAGAAGTTGCTCGTGGTCGACGAAGGCTATCGCTGCGTCGGCCTGATCACCGTCAAGGACATCGAGAAGGCGGTGGCCAATCCGAATGCCTGCAAGGACGAGCAGGGCCGGCTGCGCGTCGCGGCTGCGACCACGGTCGGCGACAAGGGCTACGAGCGCACGCAGAAACTGATCGAGGCCGGCGTCGATCTCGTCGTGGTCGATACCGCGCACGGCCATTCGCAGCATGTGCTCGACGCGGTCAACCGCATCAAGCGGCTGTCCAACAAGATGCAGGTGGTGGCCGGCAATGTCGCGACCGCCGAGGGCGCCAAGGCGCTGATCGATTCCGGCGCCGACGCGATCAAGGTCGGCATCGGCCCGGGCTCGATCTGCACCACGCGCATCGTCGCCGGCGTCGGGGTGCCGCAGCTCACCGCCATCATGGACGCGGTGGAGGCGGCGCGCAAAACCGGCACGCCGGTGATCGCCGACGGCGGCATCAAATATTCCGGCGACCTCGCCAAGGCGCTGGCGGCGGGCGCCGACTGCGCGATGGTCGGCTCGCTGCTCGCCGGTACCGACGAGACGCCGGGCGAGGTGTTCCTGTATCAGGGCCGCTCGTACAAGACCTATCGCGGCATGGGCTCGGTCGGCGCGATGGCGCGCGGCTCGGCCGACCGCTATTTCCAGCAGGACATCAAAGACTCGCTCAAGCTCGTGCCGGAGGGCGTCGAGGGGCAGGTACCCTACAAGGGCTCGGCGGCGACCGTGCTGCATCAGCTCACCGGCGGCCTGCGCGCCGCGATGGGATATGTCGGGGCCGGGACCATCGACGAATTCCACAAGAAGGCGGTGTTCCTGAAGATTTCCAGCGCCGGCCTGCGCGAGAGCCACGTGCACGACGTGACCATCACGCGCGAAAGCCCGAACTATCCGAGCCGGGTGTAGGAGCGGCTTGTTCCGACGGGAGGCCCTATAGCCGCATCCAATCCGTCATGCCCGCGCGCGCAGTCAAGCATGCGCAGACTGCATTAATTTGTCTGCGCGGGCATCCACGTCTTGATAAAGGACCGGCAAGAAGGACGTGGATGGCCGGGACTTCGCCCGGCCATGACGCGGAGTGGAACGCTAGCGGATCTCTGATGTGAACAGCGCGGCGACGATCGCGGTCATGCGGCGAGGGATATGGCGGCGATGGATCAGGCGCAGAGCTGGCCGACCGGCTCGCAGGCCGCGGCCGGCACCGCCGGCTGCAGCCAGTCCGGCACGCGCACGCGGATGTCGAAATCGTCCCGGCGATCGGGGGCGTGCGGCCCCGCCGCCCCGCGCGCATCGTCGACGAAGTCGACAGGCCGCCACGCCCCGAACCGTTCGGCGATTTTCGGCGTTCGCGCCAGATCGAGCTTGAACAGGCGCTTGGGCTCGCCCGGCAGCGACAGCACGACGAGGCGCTGCGAGGTTTTCAGATAGAGCGGGATGGTGCCCGCGATCACCGGCCGCCCGCCGTCATAGCGCAGCCAGGTCTCCCCGAACTGCGCGGCGGTGGCGTTCTTGTCGGTCTGCAACTCGATCCCCAGAGCCGCACGCTCGGGCATCGGGCTGTCCGCCGGCAGGCGAATCTCGAAATGCAGCTGCGGGCTGGCGCCGTCGTAATGGTCGATCATGGCCAGCCGCGCGAATACGCCGGCGGTCGCGAGCCCGCCCATCGCAAGCAGGATGACGAGCGTCTGCCCGATCAGCGCCCCGACGCGGCGGTGCCGCCGGCGCCGGCGCAGCACCATGACGATGCCGAGAACAAGCCCGACGGCGCCGAACGCCACGGCGACGGCGACCGCGAAATAGCCGGCGCCGCCTTCGAATCCGGAGATGCCCAGGACCGAGGCGAGGATGCCGCCGCCGACCAGGCCGAGCAGGAAGCCTGCAGCCGCGCCCGCAATACCGCCGAGAATCGCCAGAACATACGTCATGAATATTGATCCGGATCGGGGCGTTCGTCCCGCTGGTGGGTTTGCGCCCGCCGATTTAGTGTCGCGTCCCACCCGGCGTGTTCATCGCTTTCCCGACTCGGATCAACCTGCCAGAATTGCAAGATCGCGCCGCAGCAATCTCGGGATATCCACATGTCTGTTGCTGAAATTTTGCTGCCGCTGTTCGTCCAGGTCGTCCTGACCTTCGTGCTGCTCTACCGGATGGCCTGGATCCGCTCCGGCATCCTGCGCCGGCGAGAAGTCGCGGCATCCGACATCGCCCTGCGGCAGCCGGCCTGGCCCGCTCGCGCCATGCAGGCGGCCAACGCCTTCCACAACCAGCTCGAACTGCCGCTCCTGTTCTACGTGCTGGTGATCCTGGCGCTGATCACGCGCAATGCCGATTTCCTGTTCGTGGCCCTGTCCTGGATATTCGTGATCTCGCGCATCGTGCACGCGCTCATCCACACCACCTACAACAAGGTTCCGCATCGCGGCCTGTCCTTCGCGTTCGGCTGCGTGATCCTCAGCGTCATGTGGATCGTCTTCATGGTGCGGATCCTGATCGTGCACTGACCGGCATGATACCGGCCGCCCGAATCTCCGCCGCGATCGAAGTGCTCGGCGACATCGGCGCGATGCGCCGGCCGGCCGCCGACGCGCTCAAGGAATGGGGCCTCAAGCACCGCTTCGCCGGCTCCTCCGACCGGGCCGCGATTGCCGGCCTCGTCTACGATTCGCTGCGCCGCCGCGCCTCCGCGACGCATGTGATGGGCGAGGAGACGCCGCGCGCCACCATGCTCGGCATGCTGCGGCTGGAGCGCGAGCTCGATGTGGCCGCGATCGCCGCGCTGTTCGACGGCGCGCGTTTCGCGCCGGCCCCGCTCACCGAGCCGGAGCGGGCGCGGCTCACCTTCATGGACCTGTCGGACGCGCCGCCGCCTGTGCGCGGCGACTACCCGGAATGGCTGGACGACAGTTTCGCGCGCGTGTTCGGCGAGGAGCGCCGGGAAGAGGGCGCGGCGCTCGCCAGCCGTGCCCCCCTCGACCTTCGCGTCAATACGCTGAACGCCACGCGCGAAGAGGCGATCGCCGCCTTGCCCGACCTTGCCGCAGCCCCGACGCGCTGGTCGCCGGTCGGGCTGCGTGTGCCGCTGCATCCCGATTCCAAAGCGCCCGCGATCCATGCCGAGCCCGCCTTCATCAAGGGCCAGATCGAAATCCAGGACGAAGGCTCGCAGCTTGCCGCGCTTCTTTCCGCCGCGCAGCCGGGCGAGCAGGTGGTCGATCTCTGCGCGGGCGGCGGCGGCAAGACGCTGGCGCTCGCGGCTATGATGCAGGGCAAGGGGCAGATTTTCGCGACCGACAGCGACAAGCGGCGGCTCGCCCCGATCCACGAGCGGCTGGCGCGCGCGGGCGTTCGCAACGTGCAGGTGCGCACGCCGGAAAAGGGGCGCGATGCGCTCGGCGATCTCGGCGGCAGCATCGATCTGGTGCTGATCGACGCGCCCTGCACCGGCACCGGCTCCTGGCGGCGCAACCCGGATGCCAAATGGCGGCTGCGGCCGGGTGCGCTCGACATCCGCCGCCAGGAGCAGGCGGCGGTGCTCGAGCGCGCGGTGCCGCTGCTCAAGCCCGGAGGCCGCATCGCCTACATCACCTGTTCGGTGCTGGACGAGGAGAACGGCGAGCAGGTGCGCGCTTTTCTCCGTCGCCATCCGGACTTTGCGATCTGTCCGCCGGCCGAGCTCGCAGCGCGTCTCGGCGAGCGCGCGCTGGTGTTTCAGCGCGCCGTCAGGATGTCGGGCGAAGGGCTTCTGATGACGCCGCTGCGCACCGGCACGGACGGGTTCTTCGTGTCGGCGATGCGGCGCAAATCCTAAGTTATCCGTTCTTGCGCGGGAATGCGCGGAGAAGCGTCACCCCACATCGAACTTCACGCCCTGCGCGAGCGGCAGGGTCTTGCCGTAATTGATGGTGTTGGTTGAGCGGCGCATA
>JBFWWQ010000245.1:0-5398 GCA_050246095.1 Pseudorhodoplanes sp. | reverse complement strand
CGCCCAGCACCTTGATGCACATGACGCGGCGCGCGCCGGAATTGTCGGCGACGTCCAGGTTTGTCTGCATCTGGATCATTGCGAGCCTCGTCTTTCCCTACAGCGAGCGCGGATCGGACGCGCTCAGGCCACCTTCGTCTTCTTCTCGCCCCGGACCACGGTCCAGCGCTTGAGCTTGGAGATCGGCTTGTGTTCCTCGATCCACACGATATCGCCGACCGAAAACTCGTTGCTCTCGTCGTGCGCGTGATACTTGGTCGTGCGCCGCACGGTCTTCTTCAGCACCGGATGCGTGAAGCGCCGCTCGACGCTGACCACCACGGTCTTCTTCTGCTTGTCGCTGACCACGACGCCCTGGAGCTGACGCTTCGGCATCTCGGATAATCCTTACTTCTTGGCCTTGGCGGATTTCGGCTTGCCGCCGGCCTTGGTCACGGGCGCGGCTTTCGCCGCGGGTTCGCTGCCGGCGCGCTTCTGCGCGGCAATGGTCTTCATCCGCGCGATGTCGCGGCGCGCCAGGCGCGCGCGCGCGGTGTTTTCGAGCTGCCCGGTCGCCTTCTGGAAGCGCAGGTTGAAGCGCTCCTTCTTCAGCTTGAGCACCTCGTCGTCGAGCTGGTCGAGCGTCATCGAACGGATTTCGGCGGCTTTCATTCTCGTCACTCCGCGATGCGCTGCACGAAACGGGTCTTGATCGGGAGCTTGGCGGCGGCGAGGCCGAGCGCCTCGCGCGCGAGCGGCTCCGGAATGCCGTCGACCTCGAACAGGACGCGGCCCGGCTTCACGCGGCACACCCACAATTCCGGCGTGCCCTTGCCCTTGCCCATGCGCACTTCGATCGGCTTCTTGGACACCGGCACGTCGGGGAAGACGCGAATCCAGACGCGGCCGGCGCGCTTCATGTGGCGGGTCAGCGCGCGGCGGGCGGCCTCGATCTGGCGCGCGGTGACGCGCTCCGGCTCGAGCGCCTTCAGGCCATACTGGCCGAAGGAGAGCGTCGCCCCCGAGGTCGCGACCCCGTGGATGCGGCCCTTGAAGGCCTTGCGGAACTTGGTGCGGGTCGGCTGCAGCATGGTTGTTCTCTTTAGGCCGCCGTGGTGGTTTCACGCCGCGGACGGCCGGCTTCGGCCTCCGCCAGCTTCTTGTCCTGCGCCATGGAGTCGTGCTCCAGGATCTCGCCCTTGAAGATCCACACCTTGACGCCGCAGGTGCCGTAGGTGGTGAAGGCGGTGGCGACGCCGTAATCGACGTCGGCGCGCAGCGTGTGCAGCGGCACCCGCCCCTCGCGATACCATTCCATGCGCGCGATTTCGGCGCCGCCCAGGCGGCCCGAGCAGTTGATGCGGATGCCCTCGGCGCCGAGCCGCATCGCGGTCTGCACCGCGCGCTTCATCGCGCGGCGGAAGGCGACGCGCCGCTCGAGCTGCTGGGCGATGGATTCGGCAACCAGCTGGGCATCGAGTTCCGGCTTGCGGATTTCCACGATGTTGATGACCACGTCGGAGTCGGTCAGCTTGGCGACCTGCTTGCGCAGCTTCTCGATGTCGGCGCCCTTCTTGCCGATCACCACGCCCGGACGCGCGGAATGGATCGTCACCCGGCACTTCTTGTGCGGGCGCTCGATCACGATCCTGGAGACCGCGGCCTGCTTCAGCTCCTTCATCAGCATTTCGCGGATCTTGACGTCCTCGTGCAGCAGCTTGCCGTATTCCTGCTTGCCCGCGAACCAGCGCGAATCCCAGGTCCGGTTGATGCCGAGCCTGAGCCCGATGGGGTTGATCTTCTGACCCATACTGCCTCTCCTTAAGCCGCTGCCTCGACCTGACGCACGACGATCGTCAGATGCGAGAACGGCTTCATGATCGCGCCCGAACGGCCGCGGCCGCGGGGATGGAAGCGCTTCAGCGTCAGCGCCTTGCCGACATGCGCCTCGGCGACGACGAGATCGTCGACGTCGAGGTCATGGTTGTTTTCGGCATTGGCGATCGCCGATTCCAGACACTTCTTGACGTCCTTGGCGATGCGCTTGCGCGAGAATTGCAGATCGGCGAGCGCCGAGGCCACCTTCTTGCCGCGGATCATCTGCGCGACCAGGTTCAGCTTCTGCGGCGAAATCCGCAGCATGCGGGCGATCGCCTTGGCCTCGTTCTCGGGGAGCGTGCGTGCGCGGGATTGCTTGCCCATGACTTTCCTCGCTTAGCTCGAAGCCGGCGCGCCCGGAGCGCGCTTGGCCTTGCGGTCGGAGGAATGGCCGTGGAACGTGCGGGTCGGCGAGAACTCGCCGAACTTGTGGCCGACCATTTCCTCGGTCACCTGCACGGGGATGTGCTTCTGGCCGTTATAGACGCCGAAGGTCAGGCCGACGAATTGCGGCAGGATGGTCGAACGGCGCGACCATATCTTGATCACCTCGTGGCGCGCCGACGAGCGGGCCTTGTCCGCCTTCTTGAGGAGGTGGCCGTCGACAAACGGGCCTTTCCATACCGAGCGTGGCATCGCGGCCGCTCCTTATTTCTTCTTCTTCCGAGCGTGACGGCTCGAAACGATGAACTTGGTGGTGGACTTGTTCTTGCGGGTCTTCTTGCCCTTGGTGGGGAAGCCCCAGGGCGAGACCGGATGGCGGCCGCCCGAGGTGCGGCCTTCGCCGCCGCCATGCGGATGGTCGACCGGGTTCATGGTGACGCCGCGATTGTGCGGCTTGCGGCCGAGCCAGCGGTTGCGACCGGCCTTGCCGATCGAGATGTTCATGCGGTCCGGGTTCGACACCGCGCCGATCGAGCCCATGCAGCGGCCGTGCACCAGGCGCTGCTCGCCCGAATTCAGGCGCAGGATCACATACTCGCCGTCGCGGCCGACGATCTGGGCATAAGTGCCCGCCGAGCGCGCGATCTGCCCGCCCTTGCCGATTTTCAGCTCGACATTGTGCACGATGGTGCCGACCGGAATGTTGGCCAGCGGCATCGCATTGCCCGGCTTCACGTCGACATGCTCGCCGGCGACCACGATATCGCCCGCGGCCAGACGCTGCGGCGCCAGGATATAGGCGAGCTCGCCGTCGGCATATTTCACCAGCGCGATGAACGCGGTGCGGTTCGGATCGTATTCCAGCCGCTCGACCGTCGCCGGCGCGTCCAGCTTGCGGCGCTTGAAGTCGACCGTACGCAGCGCCTTCTTGTGGCCGCCGCCGCGGAAGCGCGAGGTGATGCGGCCGTTATTGTTGCGGCCGCCGGTCGAATTCTTGCCTTCGGTGAGCGCCTTGACCGGGTCGCCCTTGTAGAGCGCCGAGCGGTCGACGAGGACGAGCTGGCGCTGTCCCGGCGTCGTCGGCTTGTATTTGCGAAGTGCCATCGCGCGCTCCTTACAGTCCCGTGGTCACGTCGATGCGGTGACCCTCGGCAAGGGTGATGACCGCCCGCTTGCTCGGCGACTGCCGGCCGACCTTGCCCTTGAAGATCTTCCACTTGCCCTTGCGGACCACGGTGTTGACGTTGGCCACCTTCACGTCAAACAGCTTCTCAACCGCTTCCTTGATTTGCGGCTTGGTCGCGTCGCGCGCGACCTTGAACACGACCTTGTTGTGCTCGGACGCGCTCGTCGCCTTTTCCGTGATCACCGGAGACAGGATCACGTCGTAATGACGGGGATCGCTGGTGCTCATTTGAACCGCGCCTCCAGCGCCTCGACCGCGGCCTTGGTCAGGACCAGGTGGCCGCGCCGCATGATGTCGTAGACGTTGATGCCCTGCACCGGCAGCACGTCGATATTGGGGATGTTGCGCGCCGCATTGGCAAAGCCCGCATCGACCTGCGCGCCGTCCACGATCAGCGCGTTCACGAGGCCGAGCTTCTCGAAATGCGCCGACAGCGCCTTGGTCTTGGCGTCCTTCACGCTGGCGGCTTCGAGCAGGATGATGCTGCCGGCCTTGGCCTTGGACGACAAGGCATGCTTGAGCGCGAGCGCGCGCACCTTCTTGGGAAGGTCATGCGCGTGGCTGCGCACATGCGGGCCGAACACGCGCCCGCCGCCGCGGAATTGCGGCACGCGCGCGGAGCCGTGACGGGCCGAGCCGGTGCCCTTCTGGCGGTACATCTTCTTGCCGGTGCGCCAGATCTCGTCCTTGAACTTGACCTTGTGCGTGCCGCGCTGGCGCTTGGCGAGCTGCCAGTTGACGCAGCGCTGGATCAGGTCCTGGCGCGGCTCGAGCGCGAAAATCGCGTCGGGGAGCTTGGCCGACCCGGCCTGTTTGCCGTCGAGCGAGACGATTGTCAGTTCCATCTCACGCGCCCTCCTTCTCGGCCGGCGCATCCTTCGCCGGCGCCTCGGCGGGCGCGGCCTTCGCCTCGGCAGCCGTCTCGCGGAACTTGCCGGGCTTCGGTGCCTCTTTCGGCAAAGCCTTCTTCACCGCGTCGCGCACCGTGATCCAGCCGCCCTTGGCACCGGGAACGGCGCCTTCGACCAGCAGCAAACCGCGCTCGGGATCGGTCTGCACGACCTTGAGGTTGAGCGTGGTGACGCGCTCGACACCCATATGGCCGGGCATCTTCTTGTTCTTGAAGGTCTTGCCGGGGTCCTGGCGGCCGCCGGTCGAGCCGATCGAACGGTGCGAAATGGAAACGCCGTGCGAGGCGCGCAGCCCGCCGAAATTCCAGCGCTTCATGCCGCCGGCAAAGCCCTTGCCGATCGAGGTGCCGGTGACGTCGACGAACTGGCCGACCACGAAATGGTCGGCCGTGATCTCGGCGCCGACCGGGATCACCGCGTCGTCGCTGACACGGAATTCCACGACCTTGCGCTTGGGCTCGACCTTGGCGACGGCGAAGTTGCCGCGCTCGGCCTTGGAGACGTTCTTGACCTTGCGGCTGCCCGCCCCGAGCTGGAGCGAGACATAGCCGTTCTTGTCCTTGGTGCGGTGACCCACGACCTGACAGCCGGCGAGGCTGAGCACCGTCACCGGCACGTGCTCGCCGGCATCGGTGAAGATGCGTGTCATTCCGACCTTCTGTGCGACCACTCCGGTGCGCATGGCGTGTCCTGACATTTTCTCGTGCGGCTCAGAGCTTGATCTCGACGTCGACGCCGGCGGCGAGGTCGAGCTTCATCAGCGCGTCCACGGTCTGCGGCGTCGGATCGACGATGTCGAGAAGGCGCTTGTGCGTGCGCATCTCGAACTGCTCGCGGCTCTTCTTGTCGATATGCGGCGAACGATTCACCGTGAACTTCTCGATCTTCGTCGGCAGCGGGATCGGACCGCGGACCTGGGCGCCGGTGCGCTTGGCCGTGTTCACGATCTCTCGGGTCGACGCATCGAGGATGCGGTGATCGAACGCCTTGAGCCGGATCCGGATATTCTGGCCGTTCATTGTCGTTTCTCTCTGCTTCTTCTCCCTCTCCCCGTTCTTAC
>JBFWWQ010000244.1:0-5425 GCA_050246095.1 Pseudorhodoplanes sp. | reverse complement strand
GTCACGGCTTTCAGCCCCACACTCCCCGCCAGGATCAGCGCGATGCAGCCGAGCCGCGCCGCGGTCGCGGGTTCCGAGAACAGCGCGATCCCCAGGATCACCGTGCCGACCGCGCCGATGCCGGTCCACACGGCATAGGCGGTGCCGACCGGCAGCGTCTTCAGCGACAGGCCGAGCAGCACGATGCTGACGATCATCGCGAACACCGTCCAGACCGACGGCCACAGCCGCGTGAAGCCGTCGGTGTATTTCAGGCCGATGGCCCAGCCGACCTCGAACAGACCCGCCACGAACAGAATGATCCACGCCATGCCGCGCTCCTGCCGCCTGGAATTGCGGGACGCAGAATGGACGAAACCGCGGGGCGATCAACCGTCATTCGTGCGCGCGCGCCGCAGCGCGGTCTCCACATCCGGCGCGGTACGCACCGGGAACTTGCGGATGCCGGCGGCGATCAGCGCGCGCAGCAGGCGCGGCTTCAGTCCGGTGAGATAGACCTGGCTGTGGGTGCGGTCGAGCTTGCGCACGAAGCCGGTGACCGCTTTCGCGCCGGTGGAATCGATCAGCGGCACTTCCGAGAAGTCGAGAATGAGCACGCGCGGATGCGCGCCGATGCGGTCGAGGATGGCGCTCACCTCGGCGGTCGCGCCGAAGAAGAAGATGCCGCGGATGCGATACACCATGATGCCCTGCTTGGCGGCGCTGCGGACATCGAGAGCGTCGCTGCGTTCGAGCACGTCCGGCTGGTCGTCGAGCGCGACCGCGGTGTCGACCTCGACATGCTCGGCGAGGCGGTGCAGCAGCAGGAACGAGCCGAGCACGACGCCGACGCCGATCCCGACGGTGAGATCGACGAAGATCGTGAGCAGGAATGTGGTGAGCAGCACCACGCCGTCGGCGACCGACGAGCGCAGCAGCGTCCAGAATTCCTCCGCCTCCGCCATGTTCCAGGCGACGATGGCGAGCACCGCGCCGAGCGAGGCAAGCGGGATATAGGAGGCGAGCGGAGCCGCGACGAGGATGAAGAGCAGGAGGTAGACCGAGTGCAGGATGCCGGCGACCGGGCCGCGGGCGCCGGCGCGGATGTTGGTTGCGGTGCGTGCAATCGTGCCGGTCGCCGCGATCCCGCCGAAGATGGCGGAGGCGATGTTGGCGGTGCCCTGCGCGACGAGCTCGCAATTGGAGCGGTGGCGCCGCCCGGTCATGCCGTCGGCGACGACGGCGGAAAGCAGCGATTCGATCGAGCCGAGCAGCGCGATGGCGAGCGCGTCGGGCAGCACGGCGACGACGCGCTCGTAGCTGACGAGCGGCAGGCTCGGCGCCGGCAGCGATTGCGGCACGCCGCCGAAGCGCGTTCCGATGGTCTCGATATTCAGCCCGAACAGCGCCACGATCGCTGCGCCGAGCGCGACCGCGATCAGCAGGCCCGGCCAGTTCGGCCGATAGCGGCGCAGCGCGACGATGGCGACGATGGAGAGAGAGGAGACGCCGACGGCGGTCGGGGAGATGCTGGGCAGCGCCTGCCAGAGCGCGGCAAGCTTGGGCATCAGCGCCGCCGGTTCGCGCTCCATGCTCAGGCCGAACAGGTCGCGGACCTGGCTGGCGAGAATGATGACGGCGATGCCGGCGGTGAAGCCTATCGTCACCGGATACGGAATGTATTTGATGTAGGTGCCGAGCCGCAGGAAGCCGATGGCGAGTTGGACCAGCCCGGCAATCATGACGGCGAGCACGAGCCCCTCGTAGCCGTGGCGCTCGACCGTCGTCGCCATCAGGACGATGAAGGCGCCGGCCGGTCCGCCGATCTGAAAGCGGCTTCCGCCGAGCATCGAGATGATGAAACCGGCGACGATGGCCGTGAACAAACCGCGTTCGGGCGTCACGCCCGAGGCGATCGCGATCGCCATCGACAGCGGCAGGGCGACGATCGCAACCGTCAGGCCGGCGACGGCGTCCTGGCGGAAGGCGTCGAAGTCGTAGCCCTCGCGCAGCACCGAGATCAGCTTGGGCGTGAACAGGTCGATGAAGCGCGGCGCGGCCGGCCGGAGAGACGTTGTGGTCATTGCGGGGGTCGGAATCGGACGATGCGACACTCTATCGCATCGGTCCGGGCAAAGGTATCGGCCTTACGCAGGCCTGCCGGTCTCAACGTCGCACAAGCGCATAGCTGAACGCCGTGCCCATTCCGCCATAGGCGAGTTTGATCCATTGCATGGCCATCGGCTCGAGATAGCGGCTGGCCTTGAGCGGGCCGGCATCGACCGGCTCGAAGCCGATATCGGCGGCCAGCGCCTGTACCGCGCGCTTGGCCTGCGCATCGTCGCCGGCGACGAACATCGCCGGTCTGTCGGGAAAGTCGCGCGCCTTGGCCATGTTCTCGGCGCCGGTGGTATTGAACGCCTTCACCACCCGCGCGCCCTGCGCCAGGAGACCGACCGTCTCGCCGGCCGAATCGTCGAATCCGAGCGCCATGTCGCGGTCGGGTGTGAGCGGATTGGTGGCATCGATCAGGATTTTCCCCTCCAGCGGCCCAAGCGCCTCGATCACCGTGGCGATCTCGGTCCAGGGCACTGCCAGCAGGATCGCCTCGGCGCCCTTTGCGGCCTCCGCCGGCGCGGCCACGGCGAAACCGCTCCCGCGTAACTGCCCCGCCTTTTCGTCCTGCGGCTCGCGCAGGCCGAAGGTGACGGCATGGCCGGCCGCTTTCCATGCTCCACCCAGCGCCTGGCCGACCCGGCCGCTGCCCACGATCGCGATGTTCATGCCGGTCCCTCGTTCCCGTGTGCCGCGCCCCGCCCCGAACTGGGCCCGGACGCGCTCCGGCGCAAGCGGGCGCCCTCCGGAAAATCCCGGAATTGCAGCCTGTTTTCAGCTGTTTCCAATGTTCTGTGCATGTTGCACCGCCGTTGCCCCTGTGTTAGCAACCCTTCGATTTCGGGCGGGTCCGGAACTTTCCGCGACGACCGGTCGGGTCGGAATTCCCATTGAATTCCAAAAGCTTGCGCTGCCTCAGCGACGGGGTGCGCGTGCGGGTTAAGCAAGGCGTGGCGGGCCCTCAATGGCAGGCGAAGAACCGATCGTTTCCGGCATGGCGGGGCGCTATGCCACCGCGCTGTTCGAACTCGCGCTGGAAGAAAAGCAGATCGACAAGGTGAAGGCCGATCTCGACGCCTTCGACAAGCTGGTCGCCGAATATGCCGAGCTCGACCGGCTGGTCCGCAGCCCGGTCTATTCATCGGACGAGCAGACCAAGGCGCTCGGCGCGGTGCTCGACAAGACCGGCATTTCCGGCATTTCCAGCAAATTCCTGAAAGTCGTCGCCTCCAACCGCCGCCTGTTCGCGGTGCGCGACATCGTCAAGACCTTCCGCAAGCTGGTCGCCGCGCACAAGGGCGAGGTAACGGCCGAAGTGACCGTCGCCGAAACGCTGAAGGACGAGCATCTCGCCGCGCTGAAAGCCGCGCTCAAGGGCGTCACCGGCAAGGATGTCGATCTGAACGTGAAGGTCGATCCCTCGATCATTGGCGGCCTGGTCGTCAAGCTCGGCAGCCGCATGGTCGATTCCTCGCTTCGCACCAAACTCAATTCAATCAAGTTCGCCATGAAAGAGGCACGCTGATGGACATCCGCGCCGCGGAAATCTCTGCGATCCTGAAGGATCAGATCAAGAATTTCGGCCAGGAGGCGGAAGTCTCCGAAGTCGGCCAGGTGCTCTCCGTCGGCGACGGCATCGCGCGCGTCTACGGTCTCGACAACGTGCAGGCCGGCGAGATGGTCGAGTTCGAGAACGGCACGCGCGGCATGGCGCTGAATCTCGAAAGCGACAATGTCGGTATCGTCATTTTCGGCTCCGACCGCGAGATCAAGGAAGGCCAGACCGTCAAGCGCACCCGCGCCATCGTGGACGCGCCGGTCGGCAAGGGCCTGCTCGGCCGCGTGGTCGACGCGCTCGGCAATCCGATCGACGGCAAGGGCCCGATCAAGGCCGACAAGCGCATGCGCGTGGACGTGAAGGCGCCCGGCATCATCCCGCGCAAGTCGGTGCATGAGCCGATGGCCACGGGCCTTAAGGCGATCGACGCGCTGATCCCGATCGGCCGCGGCCAGCGCGAGCTGATCATCGGCGACCGTCAGACCGGCAAGACCGCGATCGCGCTCGACACCATCCTCAACCAGAAGCCGCTCAACGCCACCGGCGACGAGAAGATCAAGCTGTATTGCGTCTATGTCGCGGTCGGCCAGAAGCGCTCCACCGTCGCGCAGTTCGTGAAGGTGCTGGAGGAGCAGGGTGCGCTGGAATACTCGATCATCGTCGCCGCGACCGCTTCGGATCCGGCGCCGATGCAGTTCCTGGCGCCGTTTGCCGGCTGCACGATGGGCGAGTATTTCCGCGACAACGGCATGCACGCCGTCATCATCTATGACGACCTGTCGAAGCAGGCCGTCGCCTACCGCCAGATGTCGCTCTTGCTGCGCCGCCCGCCCGGCCGCGAGGCCTATCCCGGCGACGTGTTCTATCTCCACTCGCGCCTGCTCGAGCGCGCCGCGAAGATGAACGACGACAACGGCGCCGGTTCGCTCACCGCCCTGCCGGTGATCGAGACGCAGGCGAACGACGTGTCCGCCTACATCCCGACCAACGTCATCTCCATCACCGACGGCCAGATCTTCCTGGAGACCGACCTGTTCTTCCAGGGCGTCCGGCCTGCGGTGAACGTGGGTCTCTCGGTGTCGCGCGTGGGATCGTCGGCGCAGACCAAGGCGATGAAAAAGGTCGCCGGCAAGATCAAGGGCGAGCTGGCCCAGTATCGTGAAATGGCGGCCTTCGCGCAGTTCGGCTCCGACCTCGACGCCACCACCCAGCGCCTGCTCAACCGCGGCTCGCGCCTGACCGAGCTCCTGAAGCAGACGCAGTTCTCGCCGCTGAAGATGGAGGAGCAGGTCTGCGTGATCTGGTCCGGCACCAACGGCTATCTCGATCCGCTGCCGCTCAACAAGGTGAAGCCGTTCGAGAACGGGCTGCTGACGCTGCTGCGCACCAAGCATGCCGACCTGCTGAACGCCATCCGCGACAGCCGCGATCTCGACGACGCAAGCGCGGCCAAGCTGAAGAGCGTGGTCGACGGCTACGCCAAGACGTTCGCGTGATGCCTTTATCCCTCCCCCTGAAAGGGGGAGGGTGGTCGCCGCAAGGCGACCGGGTGGGGGTCCACTCCCATCCGAAAGACCCCCACCCGGCTCGCAGCGTCGCTGCTCGCCGACCTCCCCTTCCAGGGGGAGGTAAAAGAGACCGAGGACTGAGCAGGCAATGGCCTCCCTCAAAGACATGCGCGTGCGCATCGCCGCGACCAAGGCGACGCAGAAGATCACCAAGGCCATGCAGATGGTCGCGGCCTCCAAGCTGCGCCGCGCGCAGGCCTCGGCG
>JBFWWQ010000243.1:0-5460 GCA_050246095.1 Pseudorhodoplanes sp. | reverse complement strand
CCTCTGCCGAACTTTGGTCGCTTTCCTTTGTGAATTACCATGCCGGGACCATTGGAAACAGCAGGGCGGGGGGAGCTTCTTTTTGCGTTTGGGGTCCTGTTCGGTCTAGATAGGGCAACCCCACCGCAAGTTCCAGTTCCTTCAAGGCCCGCACAGAGAAGACCGGACCGCGACTGTGACGTTTGCCTCAAACGCCCTCCGCACGCTGGCGCTTGCCGCCATCATTCCCGCAACCCTTAGCGTCGGCGCGCCGCAGGCCGCGGCGGAAGCCCTGCTGCTGATCGAGGCCGACACCGGCAAGGTGCTGTTCTCCGAAAACGCGACGCATCCCTGGTATCCGGCGTCGGTCACCAAGGTGATGACCGCCTATGTGACGCTGCGCGCGGTCAAGGAGCGCCGCCTGACCCTCGACACGCCGCTGCCGGTGACGGCCAATGCGGTCGCGCAGCAGCCCTCGAAGATGGGATTCAAGGCCGGCACGCTGGTCACCGTCGACAACGCGCTGAAGATGCTGATGGTGAAGTCGGCGAACGACATGGCGGTGGTGCTCGCCGAGGGCGTGTCCGGCTCGATCGAGAAATTCGCCGACGAGATGAACCGTACGGCGCGCCGTCTCGGCATGACCCAGACGAGCTATGTCAATCCCAACGGCCTGCCCGCGGACGGCCAGATCACCTCGGCGCGCGACCAGGCCATCCTGGTGCGCGCGATCTATCGGGAAATGCCGGAATACGATTATTTCTGGAACATTTCCGCGATCAAGTTCGGCAAGCGCGTCATGCGCAACTACAACACGCTGATCGGACGCTATCCCGGCGCCGACGGCATGAAGACCGGGTTCATCTGCGCCTCCGGCTTCAACCTGGCGGCTTCCGCGACCCGCAACGGCCGCCGGCTGATTGCCGTCGTGCTGGGCGCGCCCTCCTCGCCGGTGCGCGCGGCGAAAGCCGCGCAATTGCTGGAGCGCGGATTCAATTCCGGCGCGCTGTCCTGGCTGACGCCGCAGCTCGGCTCGGTGGACGCGCTGGTGCCGATCTCGGCCGAGCCGCCGAATCTGCGCGACGAGATGTGCGGCAAGCATCGCAAGCGCCCCGCCGCCGAGGAAGCCGACGAACCCGATGACGCGCAGGCCGACGCCCACGTCGATTCCGGTTCTCCGCGCGCGATCAATCTCACCGCCCTGCAGGCGACCGCCAAGCCCTCGACCCTGCTCGGCGCCTATACCGTGACCAGCGAGCCGATCGTGGTCTTTGTCGGGCCCAACAAGAAGGCGCAGGATACGCAGCTTGCGGCTCCCGCCACAGGCTCGAAACAGCGCGTCGCCGTCGCCTCGGCCGGCGTCGCCGTCGCGCCCGGCCCCGCCCCCGCGCCGAGTGCGCCGGCACCGGCCTTCGCGCGGAGCGCGCCGGCCTGGCCCTCGACCGGCAGCTTCGCGCCGGCCGCCATTGCCGCGCCGGCCGCGCCTTTGCGCATGGTCTCCGTTCCCCTGCCGCGACCGCGTCCGCGCGGCGCCGGCAGCGCGCTGCGGTGAGCCCGGAACCCGCCCCGCACCTGCGCAGGCCCGGACCGCCGATCCCGCTGACGCTGCTCACCGGCTTTCTCGGCGCCGGCAAGACCACCTTGCTCAACCGGCTGCTGCGCGACCCGGCCCTGCGCGACACCGCCGTCATCATCAACGAGTTCGGCGACATCCCGCTCGACCACCTGCTGGTCGAGAAGATCGACGGCGACATGATGGTGCTGTCGAGCGGCTGCCTGTGCTGCACCCTGCGCGGCGATCTGGTCACCGCGCTGGAAAGGCTCTTGCGCGACCGCGACAATGGCCGCGTCGATTTCCGGCGCATCGTGCTGGAGACCACGGGCCTCGCCGATCCCGCGCCGCTGCTGCAGACCGCGATGGCGCACCCCTATCTCGTCATGCGGCTGCGGCTCGACGGCGTCGTCACCCTGGTCGATGCGATCAACGGCCTTTCCAGCCTCGATCACCACCCGGAAGCCGTGAAACAGGCCGCGGTCGCCGATCGCCTGGTGCTGACCAAGACCGACCTCCTCGACGGCCCGCAGCGCCGCGACGCCGCGCAGGCGCTGCGCGCACGCCTGCGGGCGCTGAACCCGGCCGCGCCCATGCTCGACGCCGCGGCCGGCGAAGCGACCCCCGAGGCGCTGCTGGATTGCGGGCTGTTCCAGCCCGACCGCAAAATCCCCGACGTGACGCGCTGGCTCGCCGAGGAAGCCTATGCTGCGGCGCACGATCACCCGCATGCGCACGATCACGACGTGAACCGGCATGACGACCGCGTGCGCGCCTTCACGCTGGCCGCCGATGTCCCGGTTCCCGCCGCGGTCCTGGACATGTTCCTCGAATTGCTGCGCTCCCTGCACGGCCCGCATCTGCTGCGCTTCAAAGGCATCGTGCGGCTGGCGGAAACGCCCGACCGCCCGCTGGTGCTGCATGGCGTGCAGCACATTCTGCATCCCCCGGCCCAGCTCGAAGCCTGGCCCGACGCCGACCGGCGCACGCGGCTCGTGTTCATCGTGCGCGACATCGCGCCGCAGAAAGTGCGCGAGCTGTTCGACGCCTTCCTGGGGACGCCGTCGCCGGACAGGCCGGACCGGACGGCGCTCGCCGACAACCCGCTGGTGCCGTTCGGCGGCACGGATCGTTAGGGCAGACTTGCTAGTCTTGCCCGACTCTCCGATCCTGCAGGCAGGGACGGACGGCAAGGAATGGGCTTTTTCAGCCAGATCAAGGGCGACCTGATCTTCCTGCGCGGCGTGCTGCGGGCGCTGCGCAACACCACGCATATCGCGAAGAACCCCGCCCGCATCTTTCCCAACGTGATCGAGGAACTGGCGCAGCGTTACGGCGAGGCGACCGCGCTGCTGTCGCATCGCGAGAATTTCAGCTACCGGCAATTATTCGCCCGCACCAACCGCTATTCCCGCTGGGCGCTGCGCGAACAGGTCGGCAAGGGCGACACGGTCTGCCTGCTGATGCCGAACCGTCCGGAATTCCTCGCGATCTGGCTCGGCATCACCCGCACCGGCGGCGTGGTCTCGCTGCTCAACACCAATTTGGTCGGCCCCTCGCTCGCGCATTGCATCGACGTGGTCGCGCCCCGGCACATCATCGTGGCGGCCGAACTGATGGGCCTACTCGAATCGACCCTGCCGCTGCTGAAGACCGCCCCGGCGATCTGGGTGCATGGCGAAGCCGGCTCCGGGCGCCGGCGCATCGATCGCGACGTGGAGACGCTGTCGGATGCGCCGCTCGCCGCCGCCGAACGCCGCCCGATCGGCATCGAGGACCGCGCGCTCTACATCTACACGTCCGGGACCACCGGGCTTCCCAAGGCCGCGAACGTCAACCATTACCGCGTGATGCTGGCGTCCTACGGCTTTGCCGGCGTGATGGGCACGCGCGCCGCCGACCGCATGTATAACTGCCTGCCGCTCTACCATACCGCCGGCGGCCTCTGCGCCACCGGCTCGCTGCTGGTGAAAGGCGGATCGATCGTCGTCCGCGAACGCTTCTCGGCGCGCGAGTTCTGGGACGACATCGTGCGCAACGAATGCACGATCTTCCAGTATATCGGCGAGCTCTGCCGCTATCTCGTCAACAGTCCGCACCAGCCGTCCGAGACGCAGCACAAGCTGCGGCTGATCTGCGGCAACGGCCTGCGCCCCGATATCTGGGAGGAATTCAAGCAGCGCTTCCGCATCCCGCTGATCCTGGAATTCTACGCGGCGACGGAAGGTAACGTGCTGATGTTCAATTTCGAGGGCAAGACCGGGGCCATCGGCCGCCTGCCCTGGTTCATCGAGAGCCGCTTCCCGATGGCGCTGGTGCAGTTCGATTTCGAGACCGAGCAGCCGGCCCGCAACGCGCAGGGCCTGTGCATCCCCTGCGGCCCGGACGAGATCGGCGAGGCCATCGGCAAGATCGTCAACGATTCGGAAAAGCCGGGCGGCCGCTTCGAGGGCTATGCGCGCGACGAGGAGAACGAACGCAAAATATTGCGCAACGTGTTCGAGGTCGGCGATGCTTGGTTCCGCACCGGCGACCTGATGCGCAAGGATGCCGGCGGCTATTTCTATTTCGTCGACCGCATCGGCGACACCTACCGCTGGAAGGGCGAGAACGTGTCGACCAGCGAGGTCGCCGAGGCGATCAACCGCTTCCCCGGCATCCAGGACGCCAATGTCTACGGCGTCGCGGTGCCGGGACATGACGGGCGCGCCGGCATGGCGGCGATCGTCTGCGAGGGCGACAATTGCAATCTCACGGCCCTGCACGCGCATCTCGAACGCCAATTGCCGGATTACGCCCGCCCGCAATTCCTCCGCGTCCGCAACAACCTCGACGTCACCACGACCTTCAAGCAGAAGAAGGGCGACCTGGCCAAGCAGGGCTTCGATCCCACGCAATCCGCCGACCCGATCTTTTTCAACGACCCGGCGCAACGCGCCTTCGTGCCGCTCGACGCCCCGCTGCATGAGCGGATATTGTCGCGGCAGGTTCGCTTCTAGGACGTCATGACCGCAGACATCGCAACGCCCGCTGAAATCGTCGCCTTCTGGCTGCAGGCCGGTCCCGGCAAATGGTTCGGCAAAGACAACGCCTTCGACGCGGATATCCGCGCGCGCTTCCTGCCGGCGCATGAGGCGGCGATGGCGGGCGCGCTGCACGGCTGGGAGGCCGCGCCGGAAAGCGCGCTGGCCTTGTTGCTGCTGCTCGACCAGTTTCCGCGCAACATTTTCCGCGGCACGCCGCGCGCCTTCGCAAGCGACGCGAGCGCCCGCGCGGTCGCCGACCGCGCCATCGCCAACGGCTTCGACCGCGCGGTGGCGCCGCATTCGCGCTCCTTCTTCTATCTGCCGTTCATGCATTCGGAAGAACTCGCCGACCAGGAGCGCTGCGTCGCGCTCTATATCGCCGCGCAGAACGACGACGGACTGAAATGGGCGCGCGAGCATGCCGATATCATCCGCCGGTTCGGGCGCTTCCCGCACCGCAATGCCGTGCTCGGCCGCGCCACGACGGCGGAGGAAGCGGCGTTTCTGTCGGGCGGCGGCTTTTCCGGCTGAAGTCCCTAGGCACGCGGCGGCGGCCTGCGCTAGCATCGGCCTCGAAACCAGAATTATGAGGCGCGAACCGACAATGCTCATCCCAGCCGCAGCAACAGCATGACCGACTTCCACGGCGTCTTTCCCTATCTCGTCTCGCCGGTCGATGCGAACGGGCGCGTGCTCGCCGACGTGCTCGGACGGCTGGCCGGCGACCTGGTCGAGGCCGGCGTGCACGGCCTGACGCCGCTCGGCTCGACCGGCGAATTCGCCTATCTCGATGCGGCGCAGCGCGAGGCCGTGGTCGCCGCGACCATTGAGGCCGCCAACAGGCGCGTGCCGGTGGTCGCCGGCGTCGCCTCTACCACCATCGCGGACGCGGTCGCGCAGGCG
>JBFWWQ010000242.1:0-5563 GCA_050246095.1 Pseudorhodoplanes sp. | reverse complement strand
CGAAAGCGACGCCGGCCGTCTCGGCGTGCGTCCCTCGCGCAGCGAATACACGGTCAACGTCAAGACCGCGAACGGCACGGTCAAGGCCGCGCCGGTGCGCCTCAACATGGTCGAGGTCGGCGGGCTGCAGGTGCGCGACGTGCAGGGCCTGGTGGTCGCCGACAATTCGCTGAGCGAGAACCTGCTCGGCATGTCGTTCCTGAGCCGCCTGCGGCGCTTCGAATACGCCAACGGCAAGCTGGTTCTGGAGCAGTAATCTCTCTTTTCGTCGTTCCGGGACGACCGGCCGAGCGCTTTGCGCGAAGGCGGACGGGCACGGAATCCATAACCCCGATTTGTGACTATGGATTCCGGGCTCGCGGACTTTGTCCGCGCCCCGGAATGACCGGATAGTCATCGCAAACAAAATCCCGGTCTCGCCGTTTACCCCGCTTCGTCCCACCATTTTGGCGCCGCAAAGTTTTACGCTATTGCTGCCCCCGCATTCCCCGCACCCTCCCGAGACACCGATGTTTCCCAAGCCGCGCCCCGCGCTCACGCCCAACACCTACGACTACGAATCCCTGCCGATGGTGAAGCCGACGGGCTTTCGCGAATACGACGCGCGCTGGCTGCTGGGGAAGGAAATCAACCTGATGGGCCTGCAGGCGCTCGGCATGGGCCTCGGCACCCTGATCCACGAGATGGGGGTGAAGCCGGAAATCGTCACCGGCCACGATTTCCGCGGCTATTCGGCCTCGGTGAAGATGGCTCTGGTGTCCGGCCTGCTGGCCTCCGGCTGCAAGGTGCGCGACATCGGGCTGGCGCTGTCGCCGATGGCCTATTTCGCGCAATTCGCCCTCGACGTGCCGTGCGTGGCGATGGTCACCGCCTCGCATAACGACAACGGCTGGACCGGGGTGAAGATGGGCGCCAACCGGCCGCTCACTTTCGGCCCCGACGAGATGACGCGGCTGAAGGAGATCGTGCTGAACGCCGCCTTCAGGCTGAAGGGCAACGGCTCCTACGAGTTCGTGGAGAATTTCCCCGAGCGCTACATCGCCGACCTGACGAACCGCCCGAAGCTCAAGCGCAGGCTGAAGGTGGTCGCGGCCTGCGGCAACGGCACCGCCGGCGCCTTCGCCCCGCGCGTGCTGGAAGGCATCGGCTGCGAGGTCGTGCCGATGGATACCGGGCTCGACCACACCTTCCCGAAATACAATCCCAACCCCGAAGACATGAAGATGCTGCACGCCATGCGGGAGGCTGTGCTGGCGGCGAAGGCGGGTGTCGGTTTCGGCTTCGACGGCGACGGCGACCGCTGCGGCGTGGTCGACAACGAGGGCGAGGAGATTTTCGCCGACAAGGTCGGCGTCATGCTGGCGCGCGACATTTCCAGGCTGCATCCGGGGGCCACTTTCGTGGTCGACGTGAAGTCCACCGGCCTGTTCATGACCGATCCCGAACTGCAGAAGCACCGGGCCAGGATCGATTACTGGAAGACCGGCCATTCCTACATGAAGCGCCGTACCAACGAGCTCGGCGCTCTGGTCGGCTTCGAGAAGTCCGGACACTTCTTCTTCCGCGAGCCGTTCGGGCGCGGCTACGACGACGGCCTCGTCTCCGCCATCGCCATCTGCGACATGCTCGACCGCAATCCGGACAGGAGCATGGCCGACCTGAAGCGCGCGCTTCCCAAGACCTGGTCCTCGCCCACCATGTCGCCGCATTGCGACGACGAGAAGAAATACGGGATCGTCGATCAGGTGGTGAAGCATTTCCAGGCGGCGAAGGCGAAGGGCGAGAACGTCGCCGGCCAGCCGATCCGCGATCTGGTCACCGTCAACGGCGTGCGCGTCACCGTCGCCGACGGCACCTGGGGCCTGGTGCGCGCCTCCTCCAACAAGCCCGAGCTCGTGGTGGTGGTGGAGAGCCCGGCCTCGGAGGCGCGCATGCGCGAGATGTTCAAGGCGGTGGACGGCGTGCTGCGCACGCACCCGGAAGTCGGCGAATACAACCAGACGATCTGAAAAAGCGCGCCGGCGCCCGCCGGCCCCGCAGCCTCAGACCGTTTCGGCCTCCTTGCGCCGTTCCTCGCGCTTGCGGTCGTTCTCGTCGAGCAGCGTCTTGCGCAGGCGGATCGATTTCGGCGTCACCTCCACCAGTTCGTCGTCCTCGATATAGGCGAGCGCCTTTTCCAGCGTCATCTTGATCGGCGGCGTCAGCCGCACCGCCTCGTCCTTGGAGGTGGTGCGGATATTGGTGAGCTGCTTGCCCTTGAGCACGTTGACGATCAGGTCGTTGTCGCGCGTGTGCTCGCCGACGATCATGCCGGTATAGACCTTCCAGCCCGGCTCGATCATCATCGGGCCGCGGTCCTCCAGGTTCCACAGCGCATAGGCGACCGCCTCGCCCTTGTCGTTGGAGATCAGTACGCCGTTGCGGCGGCCCTGGATCGCGCCCTTGTAGGATGCGTAGCCGTGGAACAGGCGGTTCATGATCGCGGTGCCGCGCGTGTCGGTGAGCAACTCGCCCTGGTATCCGATCAGGCCGCGCGTCGGCGCGTAGAACACGAGCCGCTGCCGCCCGCCGCCGGAGGGCTTCATCTCGATCAGGTCGGCCTTGCGCTCCGACATTTTCTGCACGACGACGCCGGAATGCTCCTCGTCGACATCGATCACCACTTCCTCGATCGGCTCCTCGGTCTCGCCGGCCTCGCTGGCGCGCAGCAGCACCTTCGGGCGCGACACCGACAATTCGAAGCCTTCGCGGCGCATGGTCTCGATCAGGATGCCGAGCTGCAACTCGCCGCGGCCGGCGACTTCCATGGAATCCTTCTCGTCGCTCTCGCGCACGCGCAAGGCCACGTTGCCTTCCGCCTCGCGCAGCAGGCGGTCGCGGATCATGCGGCCGGTGACCTTGCTGCCCTCGGTGCCGGCGAGCGGCGAATCGTTGACGCGGAACGTCATCGCCAGCGTCGGCGGGTCGATCGGCTGCGCCGGCAGCGGCACCTCGACGGACGGATCGCAGATCGTGTGCGCCACGGTCGCGTTCGGCAGCCCGGCCAGCGCGACGATGTCGCCGGCCTCGGCTTCCTCCACCGGCTGGCGTTCGAGGCCGCGGAACGCGAGCACCTTGGTGATGCGTCCGCTCTCCACCAGCTTGCCGGCATGGTCGAGCACCTTGACGTTCTGGTTCGGCTTCACGCTGCCGGAGGTGATGCGGCCGGTGATGATGCGGCCGAGATAGGGATTGGATTCCAGGATGGTGCCGAGCAGGCGGAACGGCCCGTCCTCGACCTGCGGCGGCGGCACGTGCTTGAGGATCAGGTCGAACAGCGGCTTCATGCCCTGGTCCTGCGGGCCTTCCAGCGCCGTGGCCATCCAGCCCTGCTTGGCCGAGCCGTAGAGGATCGGGAAGTCGAGCTGCTCGTCGGTGGCGTCGAGCGCGGCGAACAGGTCGAACACCTCGTTGACGACCTGAACGGCACGCGCGTCGGAGCGATCCACCTTGTTGATCACGACGATGGGCTTCAGGCCCATCTTCAGCGCCTTCGAGACCACGAACTTGGTCTGCGGCAGCGGGCCCTCGGCGGCATCGACCAGCACCAGGGCGCCGTCCACCATGTTCAGGATGCGCTCGACCTCGCCGCCGAAATCGGCGTGGCCCGGCGTGTCGACGATGTTGATGCGGGTGCCTTCCCATTCGACCGAGGTGGCCTTGGCGAGAATGGTGATGCCGCGCTCGCGCTCGAGGTCGTTGGAATCCATCGCGCGTTCGGTGACGCGCTGGTTCTCGCGGTAGATGCCGGATTGCTGCAGCAGCCGGTCGACCAGCGTGGTCTTGCCGTGGTCGACATGCGCGATGATCGCGATGTTGCGGAGTTTCATAGATCTGTCCGGAAACGGAAAGCGGGCCGCTCTATGTGAATAGAATCCCAGCCCGCACGTTGCGGCGCAATATAGTCAGGACCGGGCCGGACGCAACCGGTTCCGGGGCTCGATCGCTGCGATGAGGCGGTCGCAGCCCGGAGATCATTGTCGGAAACCGCCGGAAACCGGCATGCCGGACGCGCTCACGCCTTGGCCGGACGGCTCCAGGGGCCGATGCGCGCGCCTTCGGGCATGGCGTCGCGCAGCATCATCAACTCGCCGACCGTCTCCGAGGTGATCAGGCCGGTGAAATGCCCGCCGGCATCGACCACCGCGACCGCCGGCGCGGACTTTTCCTGCAGCAGCTTCAGCGCGTCGCCGAGGCAGGAGCGCGCGGAGACCGTAGGCAGCGCCGCGTTCATCGCCTGCCCGACGCGCGCGCCGGGTCCGAGCTCCTTCAGCGCGCGCACGATGCCGTTGCGGTCGAGCAGGCCGACCGGCTTGCCGGCGCCGTCGACCACGGGGAATTCGCTCTGGCTGGTCTTCAGCAGCGTCTGCACCGCGTCCTCGATGTCGTCGTCGGGGGTCAGCGTGGAAATCTGCGTCATGGTCGCCGCACTCGCCGGCATGCCGCTGGAGACCGAGCGCAAAGCCACCATGTGCGCCTCGGAAGCCGCCGCGAGATACACGAAGATGGCGATGAAGATCAGGATCGGGTTGAAGAACAGCCCGATAAAGCCGAGCAGGAAGGCGAAGCCCTGGCCGATCGCCGCCGCCATCTCGGTCGCGCGCACGAAGCCCAGCCTGCTCGCCAGGATCGCGCGCAGCACGCGCCCGCCGTCCATCGGGAAGGCCGGCAGCATGTTGAACACCGCGAGGAACAGGTTCACCGCCGCCAGCCGGTCGATCAGCGGAATGCGCGCGTCGTCCACGGTCGCGATCGCGCCATAGCGCAGATTGGCGCCGGCGACGGCGAGCAGCACGGCCGCGATCGCCACGTTCACCAGCGGGCCGGCAATGGCGATGAGGAATTCCTCGCGCGGCTTTTCCGGAATGCGTTCGAGCCGCGCCACCCCGCCGATCGGCAGCAGCACCACGTCCGGTGTGTTCACCCCGAAGGCGCGGGCGGTGAAGATGTGGCCGAATTCGTGCGCCAGCACGCAGGCGAAGAGCAGCAGCATGAACAGCACGCCGCCGAGCGCGGCATCGGCGCCGCCGGTCATGTAGGAGGCCGCGAAAATCCAGACCAGGAACAGGACGAAGGTGACGTGGATGCGCACCACGGTACCCGCGATCGAGCCGATGCTGAAGGACCAGGACATGAAAACTCTGCCTCGTTTCGACGATACAACAAGCTAATATGCGCGCAGCGGCATTGCGAGGGTTGCGATGTTCGCACAACGTCGCAGAGGAGAGGCGCGATGCAGAAACTCACCGGCCAGGCCCGCGCCGCGGCGCTCTCCGGCCTCCCGGGCTGGAGCGAGGTCGCCGGGCGCGACGCGATCACCCGGAAATTCGTGTTCCGCGACTTCAACCAAGCCTTCGGCTTCATGACCCGTGTCGCGCTGGTCGCCGAGAAGATGGATCACCATCCGGAATGGTTCAATGTCTTCAAGTCGGTGGAGGTGACGCGGTCCACCCACGTTGCCGGGGGCCTGACCGAGCGGGAGATCCGCCTGGCGCTGGCCTTGAACGCCTGCGCGGCGTGAGCG
>JBFWWQ010000241.1:0-5600 GCA_050246095.1 Pseudorhodoplanes sp. | reverse complement strand
AGAGCCGACCAGATTTCTTCGAGTGGGAATGCCAGCAATGCCACCGGCACACACGGCAGCAGGATCGCGGCGACAAGCGCGATCAGGTCCCTGATGTCAAGCGGCGCAAAGCGGATGCTGTGGACGTTGGAAACGACGGCGTAGAGGTCGCTCACCGCGGAAAAATCGACGGCTTGCAGAACGTCGCGACGGTCCTCCTTCGGGCCGTCGAGCCATTTGCGCTCGAATGCATGCCCAACTTCGTCGGCGAGGGCCCCGTAAAGCGCTGCACCGCGCCGCCATGCGCGCATCAATATCGGGGTAAAGACAAAGAGCGGCGCCGCGAACAAAGTCACCAGCGCGACGGCGAGCCCTACATTGAACAGGAGTTGCGGCGTCGGCAGCCCGCTACCGGTCAGAACCAGATGCGCGGAGCGGCCGGCGGCGACCGCCGCAAGGGCCATCGCGACGGGAGCATAGGCGCGCAGCGACTGGCCCAGGAAGCCGAGGCCCGCGGCATGGTCGGGATGCGAGGCGACGAGCTTCAGATCCAGCCGCGAAACCCGCCAGAGCAGGCGCGACCACAAGCCGAGCCGCCAAAGCCAGCCAAGGATCAGCACCAGGAGCAGCGGCAGGCTGACCAGCATGTGCCACCAGCCCGCCGGGGAGAAGACCGGCGTAAGCCCCGCGGATTCCGCCCAGGCGGGCAGCGGCTGGCCCCGATAGGACACAATGGTCGCAAGCACGGTCGCATAGGCAATGGCAAACACCGCGATTTCCGCCGCGCGCGATCGCAGCAATTTCCGAGTCGACGAAAGCGCGTCCGAGAACCGGCCGTGATCGTGCGGGTCCACGATGCCGCCCCGGACAAAATTCTGCACGATGACGTTGAGCTGCGGGATGCACCACGCCTCCGCGAGGACCAATATCGGAACGGCCGCGAGATAACGCGCATGCAGGCCGGTCTCCCAGAGAAGGGGCGTGAGATGGTCAGCACGCAGCCACAGGCTTTGCAGCAGCGCGAACGCCAGGAGCGGCGCCCAGCCGATCAGGGCAAGCAGCACGGCGCGCCGGCCGACATTTTGCGCATGCGGCCGAACCAGCCCGAGCCATTGCTGCACCCCGAGCGGGGGGGCGTGACCGAACAGCCCTGCCCCGTCGACTTCCGATGCCGAACCGTCCGGGTCGGCCGCCGCCGAATGTGGAAGAGTCGTCAACATCGCGCCCCGCCCCGATTCAGCTGCCTGCCTTGCGCGCGAACCACCGGCGGGCGGCGATTTCAACGAGCCAGCGGAAGATGAAGTAAGGCACGACCGCAAGCAGGATCGCGATCATCGCGGCCTCGGCGGGATAGAAGGTATCAAGCTCCTTGAACTGATAGATGACATCCATGCTGATCCCGAGCAGCATGACGCGCGCGACCGAGGTCAGGCCTTCGCGCAGGCGGCCGGTCGTCTGGGTGCTGTCGAACCAGGCCGACCAGAAGAAGGACTTGTGGCCTTCTCGCGCGTCCTTGATGCCGTCATGCAGGGCCGCGACGAACGCCATGGTCGGCTGCAGGAAGAAGCGGAAGGTCATCGGTCCGCCGATGCGGGCGAACAAGTCGCTCCAGAACCGGTGATGCACGTCGAGCGTGAAGCCGTGCAGGAACACGCCGGCGACAATCAGCACGACGGTCAGAATAACGACGGCCCAGGTGAACGGCGTGGGACCGCGCGAGGGAGCATCGGAAGTCATGACGTCCGCCTCCTCCTGCCCGTCACCTATTCCGCCGTTCTTCCGCGCACGACACAGCGGAAACCGACATGGCTCGTGGACGTGTCGACCGGCTCCGCGTGGCGTGCGGCTGGACGGTAGCGGCGACAGTAATTCGGCGCGCACAGATGCGAGCCGCCTTTCAGAACCTTGCGGGGAATCTTGATCGCCGGCTGGCAGGGATCGTAGCTGTCCTCCTCGCGCCCGCCGCGCGGGTTCTGCGGGATGCAGCAGGCTTTGGCCGGCTCGGCCTCATGCTTCTGCGAATACCAGTCGGACGTCCACTCCCAGACATTGCCGATCATGTCGTGGACGCCGTAGCCGTTCGGCGGAAATGCCTTGACCGGCGAGGTGCGCGCGAAACCGTCGGCACTCAGGTTCTCGTGCGGAAAATTGCCCTGCCAGGTATTGGCGCGATGCTCGCCGCCGGGCGTCAGTTCGTCTCCCCACGCATATTCGGCGCCGTCGAGCCCGCCGCGCGCCGCGAATTCCCACTCGGCCTCCGTCGGCAGGTCCTTGCCCGCCCAGCGCGCATAGGCGAGCGCATCGGCATAGGCGACATGCACGACGGGGTGATTGTCGAGACTGTTGATATTGCTTTTCGGTCCGTAGGGATGACGCCAGTCCGCACCCTTCATGAATTGCCACCACTGGCTCCAGTCGCGCAGATCGACCGGACGCGAGGGCGGGGTGAAGACCAGCGAGCCGGCATACAGCATGTGCGGCAACGCGCCGGGATAGTCCTTCGGATCGGGCGGAACTTCCGCAAAGGTGACATGGCCGGTCGCCTTCACGAAATCCCTGAACTGGCGGTTGGTAACGGGCGTCGCATCGATCCAGAAGGCTTCGACGCTGACGCGATGCGCCGGCTTTTCCTCGGGATAATGTCTGTCGGAGCCCATCCGGAACGTGCCGCCGGGCACATGGATCATTCCGGCCATCACCTTGTCGGCGCGGCTGTCAGCCGTATCCGAACGCAACGATTGTTCGGGGGCGATCGCGGCAGGCCGGTTCATACGCTCACTCCCGCAAGGCGGACCCGAATGTCAGGCCATCCAATTCCGATGCCATCGTAATACTGAAAGTGGCCGAAACTCATCGTCAGGCTGGCGGACGCGCTCCGCATAGAATGCGCGCATCGGTATTGTGTCGCCTCAGTCCTACCGATACGTGATTGAGAAATACAATCGCCTGCTCGCCAATGCACTTATTTAAACCACCCGGCCACCGGCCGACAAGAGGCGATACCTGCCGTTTTCCGGGAAACGGGCGGAACCCGCGGCCGGCCATCGATCCGCCCGGTGCTCCGTTTATCGGGAATCTGCAGGCCGGAGATGCCGTAGGGCAGTATCGCATAACCGAGGAAGTCCCGGGGATGTTCCGCACGACGATCCCGCCTTCGCGAAGTGACGACTTGAATTAATTCGCAGCGGCCGCGCAAAGGATCTGTCATTTTCGCAATCGAAAGAATGCGAGCCTGCTGCGCCTCCTGTGACAATGCGGTGACAACGCGATCCTCCTACAGGAGACGTTGCCGTCGCGAACGCCGACAGGGCCAGGCCCGTCGCAATCTCCGGACCGGTCGTGCGGCATCGCCGGCACGCGACGGCTGGCACCGCTGCATCTGCGATGCGCCGGCTGCGGGATGCCAGGCGATCGGCGATTCGCGGAAAAGTCAGGCTGTGGATGCGCGGGGCAACGCGCGTGCCATTCCGGCCCTGCGGGGCCGGCGCCGTTCACCGCCGTGTTGCTTTCGAAGCCTGCGAACCCTAGTGTTTTCACCCTGTCAACGGCATGCGGTGGGGAGCCGCTGACACATGACGTCGGACCATTTCGGATCGGGCAAGCGACGTGGCTTTCTGTGGCTTTGGCTGCTGCTGACGGTCATCTGGTTCGCCGCAAATTCATCGCCGGCAATCGAATCGATCCTCACAGGCGCGCTAATCTCGGCGACCCTGTCCTGGATTTTCGTGCGGCATTTTCCCGCCTGGTCCGACATCTATCTGTCGCCCGTGCGGCTTGCCCATTTCATCCGCTATACTGGCATATTTGTCGTCGAGATGGTACGCGCCAATCTCAACATGCTGCGCTACGTCTATGCGCGGCGCATCGACATCGATCCCGGCATCGTCACCATCAAGACGCGCCTGAAAACCCCCGTCGGCCGGCTCGCGCTTGCGAATTCCATCGCGCTGACGCCGGGCTCGCTGGTCGTCGATCTCGAAGGCGACACCCTCACCGTGCACTGGCTCGACGTGCAGACCGCCGATCCGCAGGAAGCCGCCCGCCTGATAGCCGGCGCCTTCGAGCCCGATCTGGAGAAGACCTTTGGCTGACGCGATCCTTATCCTTGCCGGAATCCTGATCTTCTTCGCCATCGCGTTCGCCGTGGCCCGGCTGATCGTCGGCCGCACGGTCGTGGATAGGGTCGCCGCGGTCGACCTGCTCACGGTGATCTCGATCTCGATCATCGCCCTTTACGCCCATATCGCGGGCCGCTTCATCTATCTCGATGTCGCGCTGGTCTACGGCGTGCTCAGCTTCCTCGCCGTGGTCGCGACCGCGCGCTATCTCGAGCGCGGGCTCTAGCCGCCATGATCGAGCTGCTCGTCCTGCTCATGTGCGGCGCCATCATCGGCAGCGCCGTGCTGGCGATCCGGCTGGACGGCGTGCTCCCCGCCGCCGTCAGCGGCGGCCTCGCGACCTTGTTCGCGGCCGTCTGCTACGTCCTGCTCGGCGCCCCCGACGTCGCGATGACCGAGGCCTCGATCGGCTCGGGACTGTCGGTGCTCATTTTCCTTTACGCAATCCGCCGCACGGCGGGCGCGAAGGACTGAACCATGACCGAACTGATCGGAAGCCTGCTGATCCTGCTGGGCGCCTTTTTCCACTTCTCGGCCGGGCTCGGGATGCTGCGCATGCCGGATGCCTTCACCCGCATGCAGGCCGGCACCAAGGCCTCCACGCTCGGCAATGCGCTGATCCTGATCGGAATTGCCGTCTTCCATCCCGGCTGGACGCTGAAGCTCGTGATCCTCGTCTATTTCGTGTTCATGACCAACCCGGTCTCCTCGCATGCACTGGCGCGCGCCGCACGCAGCATCGGCATTCCGATGGCGCGCAAGGGGAGCCGCGGCGCCACGGCCGACGCGCCGCGCGCCATGACGCAGGACGGTGCCTGATGCAGCGCATCCTGTCGACCGTTGCCGTGCTTCTGTTCGCGCTGATATTTGTGAGCATCGCCATCGGCTATGGCACGCCATCCGCGCTGCGCCCGCTGGCGGAGAGCTATGTCCGGCTGGTGCCGCAGGAACTCGGAGCGCCGAATGTGATCACCGGTATCCTGCTCACCTACCGGGCCTTCGATACGCTGGGCGAGGTGGCGGTGCTGTTCATGGTGGCGGCGGGCGTCGGGCTCGTGCTCGCCGGCCGGACGGAACGATCCGGCAGCGAGCCCCGTGCCGCAGCACCCGCATCCGAGATCGTGTGCACCGCCGCGCAGATCCTCGTGCCGCTGATCGCCATCTTTTCCGCCTATATCATCATGAACGGGCACATCTCCGCCGGCGGCGGATTTCAGGGCGGCGCGGTGATCGCGTCGGCCGTTCTGCTGCTGCTGCTCGCGAATCCTTCGCAGGCGCTGAACGGCGCGTTCCTCAGCATCGCGGACTCGCTCGCCGGCGTGCTGTTCGTGCTCGTCGGCATCGCCGGGCTGGCCTTCGCCGGCGGCTTCCTCGACAGCCGGGTGCTGCCGACGGGCGAATTCGGCGCCTTCTTCAGCGCGGGCGCCATACCGGTGCTGTCGGCCCTGCTCGGCGTGAAAGTCGGCTGCGAGCTCTCCGTCATCCTGGACCGCTTCCGAAGCT